>NC_014148.1:2560000-2860000 GCF_000092105.1 Planctopirus limnophila DSM 3776
CCATGGAAATGATGCGTCCTTCAGCCTCATAGTCATTCGATGAACAACCACCATCGTAATGTTACGTTGAGCGATCCAGAGGCGATTGATCTTGGCGGGCCGAATTCAAAAAGGTACTTTTGAGAAGATCGAGTAACGGGGCCTTGAGCAGGTGTGGCTGTTCTCACACGTCCGAAGGTTTGGCAGGGAGGCTGAACATCATGCAGGAGATACTTATTGTCGGTTCTGAGACAATGGTCGGTCATAACTGGCTCAAAGGATCAAAGATTCATGATCCTGAGGGATCGCATGAAGTCTCAGTGGTGGGCCTGCCATTAAATGCTCCTGCCAGCCGCCTGCAGGAAATCATCCGTGAGAGCAATTCGCGAAATCCCGGGACAAGCATCGTTCGGCGTGTCGTGCATTGCGGTGGTGCAGGAGAAAATGGCTGGGCGATTGGCACCAGCACGCCGTTCATCAGCACACAGCATGTCAGTGACTGGGCCAGAGCCTGCCATGAATTGCATCTGCCAATGACCTTGATCTCTTCAGATGCCATCTTCACAGGCCCGTGGATGTTTCATCCAGAGAACAGTGAGTCGATTTGCCCGTCACCAGCGGCAACTCATCTGCGTGAATTGGAAGCCGCCGTCCTCGACGCATCAGCTGGCCACCTGGTCGTACGCACCCATCCCTTCGGGTGGCACCATAAAAAAGGCTGGCTGGAGCAATGCCTCGGGGCTTTATCGAAGCAGTCTCCCATCGATATGGAAACTACGAGACATGCTTCGCCAATTTATGTCCGCGATCTGATCTCGATGATTCAGCGTGCCTGGGCTGGCGGACTGAGTGGGATTTACCATATTTCCGGAGCCGAGCGGATCAGTTGTGCCCAGTTTGTCCATCGGTTGGCACATGTCTTCCAACTGGAAGCGCAACGCATGCGGCCCCTTCATCCCCTGGAAGTTCGGGTATCGCGATTTGCAGCTGGCGAGACTTCCCTGCAGACGCGAAAAATTCGTCGGGCTCTGGGAATCTCCATGCCAATGTTCATGGACAGCCTCTATGCCCTTCGTAAGGAAGCAGAAGCTCAGAATTTCCTGAATCAGGAGATGATTGCCGCCTGAAAACCAGAGACATGTGTCAATCACCTGTTGCGGAATGACCTGTAGGGAAAACGGCGACTTTTCACGGTGATCCCGCTGAGAACCCGTCAAAATCACCTCAGCTAAAACTGCCCTCTTTCCATCCCCACCGGTGACCAGTAAGCTGCATGGGTGGGAGGTACATCCAGTGCAGTATTACAAGCGTTACCGCATGGAATTGGATCTGGTTCAGCAGCCAATTGAATCACCGGTATTGCCAGAGAATTATCTATGGCTGCCGTGGCAGGCTGATCGACTTGAAGTCCATGCCAGTGTGAAGTCGCAATCTTTTCGACATGAAGTCGACTCTCACGTTTTTCCTTGTCTGGCGGATTATTACGGCTGCCTGCGACTGATGCAGGAGATCGCTCTTCAACGAACTTTCTGCCCCCAGGCGACGTGGCTGGTCGGTTGTCAATCGGCCGATCATGGGATTATCGAATGCGGCACGATTCAGGGAATCTGCCCGTCCGATTATCTGGGTTCGATTCAGAATGTGGGAGTGATTCCCGGACATCGCCGCTTGGGGATTGGCAAGGCTCTGGTACTCAAGAGTATTGAAGGCTTTCGCGCAGCTGGGCGTAAACGCGCGACTCTGGAAGTGACTGCCACCAATTTCTCTGCTGTCGAACTTTATCGTTCTCTGGGCTTTTGTATTACTCGCACCATGTATCGGGAAGCGGTCGACGACTCTCTCTTAAGCACCTGACGATCGATCTTTGTGCGTCAGGAAAGTGCTTCCCGATATTGAGCAGCGGCGACTTCCGGGGGAACAGCGTTGATGAATGCGCCAGTTCCCCATTCAAAGCCCGCAATTCCTCCCATACGCGGCAAAATCTCGAGCCGCCAGTGAAAAGCTGACAGCTCTTGTTCACGAAGTGGGGCCGTATGAATCACCAGATTGTAATCCGGATCATGGGCCACTGTTTCTAACGCGGTTAATAATCGTTTGAGCAGGCTGGCAAGTTCCTCGCAGTCATCGTCGGTGATGGAACTGAAATGTGCTTGCGCCTTTAGTGGCAGAATACGAAGTTCAAACGGAAAGCGGCTGGCGTAAGGCGCCACCACCAAAAATCGAGAGGTCTTTTGAACCACGCGTCGCTTGAGCAACTGTTCCTGCTCGATCAATTCGCTCCATAAGGAGACTCGACGTGTCTCATAATCGACTCGGCAGGCGTTGAATTCGTGGAGCATTCGAGGTGGGACGAAAGGCAGTGCCATCATCTGCGAATGGCTGTGAGGAAGCGATGCCCCCGCGAGTCGTCCATGATTCTTGAAGATCAACCCGTACTGCCAGTGGTGCCCGTCCTGCATGTAAGCCCGCAATCGATCTCTCCAGAGACTGATCACCAGACCGATTTGATCTATCGAGAGCCTGCTCAAATGCGTTTCATCATGAGGACATTCGACAACCACGTCGTGCAGGCCAATCCCGGCGAGTGGAGCTTGCCTCGCTAGATCTAGATAGTTGTTAGACCCCACCGTCGATAACAGTTCGTCCCCCTGAGAAATTTGATTCCCAAACTCCTGCAACGGGAAAACAGCGGGATAACGATTGGAGATACAGCGAACGAGCCACCCTGGTGTATTGGGAAGACTCCCCCCCGTACGGATCGCCAGCGACTCAGACTCTGTCAGTTGCTCATTTCCTTCCAGAAATGGATCTGTTGAGTCGCTTGATGGCTTTGAATGGCGACTGATCGGAGCCGAAACCGCTTGAAGATGAACTGGTCGCTCACTGCGAACGGGCGATATCAGAACCACATCGTTCGTTATGGGATCGACTCGAAGTTCACTTTTCATACCTCCGCACCAGCCGCCGTTTCTAATTGAACTATGCCATTCTGATGATCGAGATTCAGTTCTTACGGATGTGCCGCACCATGGGCCGAACTTGAGCCGTGAGCAGCGGCATCAACATCCCGCTTCAGACTTGCCAGGTAAGCGACAAGGTCTCTTAAATCTCGGCGGGAAATCTTGCCCGCAAGATCTTCGGGCATGCCGGATTTACCCACTGAGCGTTCTTCGATTTCCGCCACATTGACCGTGATGGGTTGCCCTTCAGCGGGCTGCAGAATCAGTTTTCCATTACTCTCAGACTTGATAATTCCCACCAGCACACGGCCATCTTCCATACCGAGAATGGCTGTTTCAAAGCCCTTGGCAATCACTCGATTGGGATCGACAATTGCTTCGAGCAGATACTCTGACGATTTTTCGGCACCAATTTTTGTCAGGACAGGCCCCACTTCGCCACCTTGAGAACCGACTTTGTGGCAACGCTGGCAACTCACTTCACTGCGATTGAAGAAAATATCTCGACCACGTTCGATATCACCACCAGCCACAAGTTCACGATGTTTCGAGAGATGATCATTGGCGTCTCGTGAAGATTCAAAACTGGCGAGTGCCTTTTTCGAGACTTCCGATTTTTTCTTCTGAGCAGCTTCAATTAAGTCCAGCCAGACTTCCGGAGGTGCTGACCGATCTGCCAGTCGAAGGAACCAGGCGTCCAGCGTTTTCTGTGCTTGTTCATCCGACAGACTGGCCAACGTGGCGATCCCCTGTTGCACCTCGACGGAGGGGGATTGGGGCGTCAATGTTTCCAGGTATTTCAAAGATCGAGCACCATCCAGTTTGACAAGGACGGCAGCAGCACCGGCTCGAACCTCCGGGTTCGCATCATCAATCAGCTTCGAGGCGATTTCTGTCAGCTGAGAATCTTTCAATGATTTCAAAGCGGATAGTGCTGCCAATCGTTCGGAACTTTCGGCTTTCACCGAGAGAGCCGCTTCTCGCAGAATGGGCTGAACTTCCTCGATGCCATACTTGGCGGCGAGCTTGGTGGCTGCTTCTCGAACTTTGGTCGGGCTGGCAAGCATCGACGTCAGAAGTGGTCTGATGGCGTCAGCAATCTCCACATTTCGTGTGGCCAGTGGGCGATAATCACCCAAGACACGATCAAGCACAGCAGGGCTATTCCAGTTGAGGAGCTCTTCAATCGCTTCGATCCGCAATGAGTCTGACACCGAAGAATTCGCTGCAACCTGTGCCACCCGTAAGGCTGATTCAACGTTGCCGATACGATAGCTCGCATTCAGAATCCGGCGGGCAAGCGCGTCAGAAGTTGTTCCAGCGATGGGCAGAGCCGCCAGTTTTTCCAGATGAGTCGTCGTCGGGAGGTCATGGATGGCTCTGGCCGCTTCGAGCACGATGAGGGGGTCGGCATCGGAGAGGGCCATACCTAAATCGGCAGATTCCATACGCCTTAATGCCACCACGGCAGCCAGGCGGACGGCAGGGGAGGGATTCTTCAAAAGTGCCGCAATCTGCTGGGAATCACCCACACCTGTCAGACCCACAACCAGAGCGTGTCGCAAAAACGGATCTGTGTTGTTGCTTAATGTCAGAGCTTCAACCAAGGCTTTTTCCTGACCGTGCCCTTTCAACTGGCCCAGGGCAATCGCTGCCTGCGCCTGGACATGAGCATCGGCATCTTTCAGCAGCTTTCCCAACTGGGCAGCAGCAGGTTGATAGCGAAGATCACCTAAAGCGACGCAAGTGGCTTCGCGAACTTCGGCTGAAGGATCCGCCAGGAGCGGGAGAAGCAGTTCTGCAGTCGGAAGTTTTTGTCGCGCCAGTTGCCCCAGGCCCCAGATGGCATGCAGTCTGGCAAAAGTGGACGAGCTCTTTGTCGCCTGTTGAGCCAGCACTTGGGTGGCTTGCCTGGAAACCAGGGCAAACTGTGCTCGCTGCCGCACGCGATAATCAGCGTGAGACAACAGCTTTGTCAGATCCTCGATCGATCGATCTGTAAAACCTTCGCGGAAGAGTTTTGCGACTTCACTACCGGAGGTGTTTGCAGCATCGGCAAATCGATAAACGCGGCCTTTACCGAGGCCTTCCCAACCGTTGACCCAGTCGGTGACGTAGAGATTGCTGTCGTATCCGAAATCGACATCAGTCGCGAGAATGCCCCAGATGAACATTTCTGATTCGGCAATCTCAAATCCAGCCCCCTTGGGCTTATTCACCAGTGCGCGGATCCCGCTGATAGCAGGTGTCCCGCGAAAATCGGCTAGAAAAAACCAGTCGTCATACTTGGCGGGCAGGCCGGTTCCCGGATTATGAGTCAGACCTGATGGCCCATCGGAAAAGTTCAAAATGGGTGGAACAATGTAGGCAGCCTGTTCCGGATGAGCCGGATGCCAGAGCTTCTCACGATTCCAGGGACCACGATCGTTGAGATATTGGTAGTTCATGCGCCAGCCGGTATCGCTCTGACGCATGACGTATGTCCAACGGGCTTTGTCGCCACCATCTGAGTTGTTGTCACCAGTGAAAAGGCGTCCGCGATTATCAAACGCCAGTTCCTGAGGATTGCGTAATCCGGTGGCGAAGACTTCAAGGTTGCTGCCGTCGGGTTCGCATCGAAAAACAGCCCCACGGTCGGGATTAACGAGCTTGCCTTCAGGAGTTGTGATGTTGTAGCCGCGGTCACCAATGCTGAAATAGAGCCTGCCATCGGGACCAATGGCTAAGCCGTGGGAATCGTGCCCACGAAAAGCGAACCTTACCCCATAGCCTTCGCTGAGCACTTTTTTCTGATCAGCTACGCCATCGCCGTTGGTATCGGTGAGCATCCAGAGTTTGGGGATGCAGGTGTAATAGACGTTTCCATTCCATGCGAGTATGCCCGCACCTGTCCCGTCTGCGATATCGTTGAACCCATCAGCAAAGACAGTGGCGGTTTCGTAGACCCCATCACCATCGCGATCTTCGAGTTTTCGAATGCGATCGTGTTCTTTGGTGTAGCGCTTGTCAGCATCGGGAATGTGCTTTCGCATGTAGGCCACGCGGTCGGCGACAGTCTGTGCAGAAAGGTCATCCTGCAACCAGTTCATATGGCTGCGATTGTCTTCTACACCTTTGCTCTGCCGGAATGTCTCAGCCACATAGAGATTTCCCTGTTCGTCGAAACAGAAAGCGACAGGGTTGGCAATTTCCGGCTCTGAAGCAGCCAGCTTGACCTCAACGCCTTTGGGGAATTTGAATCGAGATTTCGCCAGTTCCGCTTCATCTGACTTTTCACTGATCGGTGGCGAATAGGTCTCCTGCCCAAAAGATTCCGGAATCAAAGGTAACGCTGCGGCAAAAACCCAAGCCAGCATGGCGACTCGAAAACTCAATCGATCCATATCGCAGATTCTCATCAAAAAATGCTCATTATCGAGAAAACACATGTGAATCAGTCTAATGTCAGTTGATCGAAAAGACACACCAATCTCATCTCAACCGAGGCGTTGCATTTCGCAACAACACATGGGTGTGTATTTTTTTGAAACACCCATCAGCATACGTCGATTGTTCGAAAACTGGACTTCATGGAAGAAACCCGTCCAGGTTGATGGAGTTCAGTTCTTCCAGATCACCTGACGAGCAAAACACAAAACATCGTAAGTCTTTTAATTCAATAATATTAAAGAAAAACGCAAGCGACTTAAATCATCATCCCAGCGAAATTGGCACATTGAATGCTCAGGAATCGTTCCAGATTCAGCAAACTTACTTGAGTTCGAGAAGGGATGATCGAATGCTTGTTCTCACCCGCAAGACCAATGAAACCATCCAACTGGGTGGCTCCCAAATTACAATCACCGTTGTGAACGTCGGCGGCGGGCGAGTGAGACTGGGAATTCAGGCACCATCTGAAGTACGGATTGAGCGGCTGGAAAAAACTTCCAATCGTCAGCTCTCCGAGGTCACTTGTAAGTAGATCCTTCACAACGCCGCGGACCCAGTGAACTCCACTGCGGTCATGAATGGTTGTGAGATGTGGAGCAAAGAAATTTTGCCACAGTAAAGTTTCTTTCACTGATCGAGCGTCCGCGAAGTACCCACAGTATTTGATAATTCTGGCCGCTGAAGAGTTGCCCCGCACCAGCCAGCCTTTGGGAATTTTTCCCTCAAGGCTTGCTGAGCGTCGTTGAGTCATGGAGAAATACAGCGCCGCATCTCTGGCCATCGACCACAATTCGCAGGATTCACCTTCCTTAGAGATTGCGTCCCTGCGTGCGGGTCCGTATGAATAGCAGTTGATGTGTTGCCGGAGCAATTTGACCTACCGCTCCGCCGTTGTATTCACTCGCCCTTTCTGACTCGAATCAACATCTGAGGCATTCATGCGTAATGTTGTGTCTGTAATTCTTGGTGGTGGCAAAGGGACTCGCCTTTACCCTCTGACCAAAGACCGTTCCAAGCCTGCTGTTCCACTGGGCGGAAAGTATCGCCTGATCGACATTCCGATCTCCAACTGCCTGAACAGCGGCCTGAATCGAATCTATCTGCTGACACAGTTCAACTCCGTGAGTCTTCATAAGCACATTCGCCAGACTTATCGATTTGACCGGTTTGATGGCGGATTTGTTGAGATCATGGCTGCTCAGCAGACCATGGAAGGAGAAGCCTGGTACCAGGGGACTGCCGACGCTGTTCGCAAAAACATGCGACATCTCGAACAGAAGGGGATCGATTACGTTCTCATCCTTTCTGGCGACCAGCTCTATCGCATGGATTTCCAGGAAATGATTGCCACACACCAGGCCGCAAAAGCCGATGTGACGATTGCCGGATTACCTGTCACCAGAGAAGCGGCCCGTGGCTTCGGTGTCATGCGTCTGGACGACACCGGCAAGGTGCTTGGCTTCCTCGAAAAGCCCCAGACCGACGAAGAAATCGATCTCGTCAAAATGGATCCCAAATGGATCGATGCCCAGGGAATTGAGAGCAAAGGCCGAGATTGCCTGGCCAGTATGGGGATTTACCTCTTCAATCGCGACGTACTCGTCGATCTGCTTTCTCGCAGCGACTACCACGACTTCGGGAAAGAGATTTTTCCCATGTCGATCCGCACCCATAAAGTTCAAGTGCATCTGTTCGATGGTTACTGGGAAGATATCGGAACCATCCGTTCGTTCTACGATGCCAATCTCGATCTGGCCAAGTCGAGTCCGCCTTTCAGCCTAGCGGATGCGAAACGCCCGATCTTCACTCATGCCAGATTTTTGCCACCCGTGCGTCTCGAAGGGGCCACCGCCACTCAGACGCTCATTGCCGATGGAGTCTCTGTTGGGACGGGAACAGTCCTGGAGAATTGCGTGATCGGGTTGCGTTGTCGGATCGGTAAGAAATCGACAATTCGCAACACGATCATCATGGGTGCCGACTCATACGAAACTGAAGCCGAATTGGCAGCAAACCGTAAGCTGGGAATTCCTCCTATGGGGATTGGCGATGGCTGCGTCATCGACGGCGCCATCATTGATAAAGATTGCCGCATTGGAAACAACGTAAAGATCACCAACTGCCAGACGGGGACACTCCCCAAAGACAGTCCACTCGTGCTGCAGGATGGTGTGCTTGTCGTTCCCAAAGGCACCACCTTGCCCGATGGGTGGTCTCTGGAAGCACTAGGGGCATCACGCTGAATTTCGTCTGTTCCACAACCGGTTTTGCCCGCCACACATTGATCTGTGGCAATCAGGTATCGATTTCGAACACTGTTGATAGACACACTGGGAGGGCCGTTTCATGTTCTCTGCAACTCAATCGACTTTTCGCTTCCTGACGGGATTCACTCCAGCGATCTATTCGATCATTGGAGCATTGTGCCTGACAGCAGGTTTCGCGACGTCTCGCCTTAATGCTGCTGAAGACTATGTTGTTTACGAAGGCTCAGCCGGCCCAGGTCAGGGAAAACACATTGTGTTCCTGGCAGGCGATGAAGAATATCGCTCGGAGGAATGCCTTCCCCAACTGGCAAAAATTCTGGCAGCCCGCCATGGCTTCAAATGCACTGTGCTCTTCTCCATTGATGAGAGCACTGGGGATATCAATCCTCAAAACGGCAAATCACTCAGTCACCCTGAAGCCATTGATACCGCTGACGCATTCGTGATGCTGCTGCGATTTCGTCAATGGCCCGATGAAACCATGGCTCGATTCATCAAGGCTGTCGAAGCTGGCAAACCAGTGATTGCGCTGCGTACCAGCACACACGCTTTCAACTATGGCGGTAACTCAGACAGCCCCTTTGCAAAATACGGCTGGAACTATTCGAAAGCTCCGGAATGGAAAGGCGGTTTTGGCAAGCAGATTCTGGGAGAAACCTGGGTGGCACATCATGGTCATCACAAAGTGGAAGGAACCCGAGGCATTATCGAGCCCTCACAAGCAGAACACCCGATTCTGCGAGGTGTGAAAGATGTCTTTGGCGATACCGACGTTTACACAGCCAATCCACCAGCAGATGCCACCATCCTCATGCGTGGGGAAGTGACCAAAACTCTGGAACCAGATTCGCCCGCAGTCGAAGGGAAGAAAAACAATCCGATGCAGCCAATTGCCTGGACTCGTGACCACAAGCACGAAACAGGCTCGACAAGTCGTATTTTCACGACCACCATGGGCTCAGCCACAGACATTCAAAGCGAAGGTGTCCGCAGGATGATCATCAATGCGGTCTATTGGGGACTGGGGCAGGAAGCCGCCATTGATCCCACCTCGAATGTGGCTTTTGTCGGCGAATTTGTACCGACCATGTATGGCTTTGGTTCCTACAAAAAGGGGATTAAACCCGCCGATCTGAAGATGTCGCCAGAAGAACTTCAACAGGCGGCCAGTCGTTAGTTTCAACTTGCTTTCCCTGCCAGCCAGCGTTTGCAGGATCGATAGCGACTTCGCCGACATGACTTCGAGAAACCCCGTCAACATCGATTGTTGGCGGGGTGAATTTATTGAGTGAGAAAGGTCGCTGGGCTCGGCTCATCCCGATTCCAATGAACTAATGCGCGGCGGGTGGCTGGGGTTGAATACTGCAAACTGTATTATCCCCACACGATAGCTGCAAAACTCCGCTCAAACTTATCTCGTTCAGACAGCCTGTAGTCTGCCATCTGGTGGTGATGAAAAGTGATCCATAGCCTGTTAGATACCAAGATCACGGCTCGTGACAGCGTCCAGAAGTTTTGAAAACTTCCGCTTCATCAGTCACTGGATGACACTGAGTGCTCGTTGAGTTCATCGAGTGTCACGAATTCGAGTGTCGAGATATGAGTTGCTTCGAGAACCACGGGAGGAGCGACGCCGTGTTCGAGTGCTTCCTTCCAACGGACAACACACAGACACCAGCGGTCTCCGGGCTTTAATCCGGGAAAATTCCACTGAGGAACTGGCGTAACGAGATCATTACCACGCGCCTTGGAAAACTGCAGAAATTCTTCGGTGACTTCTGAACAAACCAGATGCAGGCCTGTGTCGTCACCCCCGGTATTGCAGCAACCGTCTCGATAGAAGCCCGTCAAAGGGTCAAAACCACAGGGAATCAGGGGAGTTCCCAAGACATTACTGGCTGTTCTCATGACGAATACTCCTCCTTTGGAACCATGGGACAGTTCTGCCGGAGTTTCCATTGCCTGGCTATCCGATCAACTGCATGCAGCATTGCTAAACAGTTCGCCTGATGCAACTGCCAGAAAAGGGCTTGAATCAAAATCGTGATCACTTACCGGGTGTTTTTGGCTCTATACGGGGTTCTGCGACATCGAGGCAGAGCAGGGTGTCTTCATCCCGCAGATACAATTGACCATTGGCAAGAACTGGTGCCACCCACGTGGGATAACTGAGATCTTCCCAACCGGTACGACTAACCTCTCGATAACCCTGACGAGAGAATTCCCCCAGCATGAGAGTGCCACGTTCACTCCATAAGATATACCGATCTCCGATGCGGATTTTTGAGCCTCGCCCAAAAAATGGCCAGGGAACCTCTTCACCCGTATCGCGACGTTTCAATCGACCTGTCTGCGAACTTCTCTCCAGAAGTTCGGCATCGATATTCAAGCCAGATTCTTCCCACAAAAGCTCACCCGATTCTGCATCGACGGCCTGAAGCATCGCACCATTTTCATGCCTGCCAGAAAACCCATAGATAACTCCTTGATCATAAAAGGGAGTTGACCAGTGGGCCTGTAACTGATCGGGCTTCTTCCAGACTTCTATAACACCCACCCCGCCAGGCTGAAGTTCCAACAGCACAGATCCGGCTTCATAAGCCGCGACTAAAAGAATTTTTCGACCCCAGACGACAGGCCTAGCAGCATTAACCGATTCATGGACTCGCGCGCGGAACCAGTAGTGAAATCGCTCCTTACCGGTTTCTGGATCGAGCGAGACTAATCCCTGCCGCATCAGACAGAGTAAATGCCTTTTGCCATCGACTTCATGAATGACAGGCGATGAGTAACTGACCACCATTTCTTCTCCAGTCCAGCGATAGGGCTTTCCTGTTGAAGTCACACAGCCATCCCAGGTTGACTTTCCTACGGCTTCCCAAAGGACGTTTCCTGTGGCGAGATCAAAAGCCACGACACCCGAATTTGGTTGTCCGCCGACCAGGACAATCAAACGCTGGCCATCGATGATCGGGCTGCAGCCAAATCCAAAGAAATGCTCAGGCACCCGCCATTTTTTGGCACAATCCACTTCCCACTTCAACTGGCCATGTTCGAGATCCAGACAGATCAGTCGCCCCTCCGCCCCAAAGGTGATCACCAGACCTTGGGCAATCAGCGGAGTGGCTCTCGGGCCGCCATTGTATCCGTAAGGATCGACATACGACGTGGTCGTCTCATATCGCCAGAGCCTTTCCCCAGTCGTGGCTTTCAGGCAATCGACAAACTCCTGTTTTCTGATCCGGTGATGAATGATTACTCGATCACCGACAACCGAAGGTGCCGAATAACCTTCACCAATTGTGGCTTTCCATAACACGGGAGGCCCTGAAGCAGGCCATTTCTTCGCCAGATCTGTCTCATGGGAGATTCCGAGATGTGTCGAACCCAGAAACCATGGCCAATCTTCGGCCTGAGCCCCATGGCCCAGACCTGACAAAATTACGCCCATCAGCAGCAGCACACCTGGCACTGATGCAATGGATCGTCCTGCCCGGCGTGCTGCAGACCTTGTCATGAGAAAGCCCTATTGAAAGAAGCGACTGCCTGAAAAGCCTTTGATTCCTACGACAACACAATGGTCTGCCATAAACTGGGATCAGCATCCACGGGAAACTCCAGCCCCACTGTCAGAAACTGATCAGGAATTCCATGGTGAATCCATCGATAGTAAAAGCTGAGTCGCGGACTGCCGATCGGATCAAACCCTTCCAGCTTTCCAGCCGGTAGCCAGACTTCCAGGTCATATCCCTGGGCATCGACTCGACTACGACAGGGAATTTCATCGGGGTTAGCCAGTGCTTGCTCATCTTTCGCTCGAGCGATCGGCTGTTGAATCACGACTCCCTTTTGCGCCCCTTTTGTCGTTGTGGGGAGGCAACAGAAGTGGTGGCAGAACCGGGAAGCACGATGAATGTTTTGCGTATTTCGCGTATCGATCCAGATCTGCAGGCCATCGGTCGAACTCGCCTGCAATGGGTTCGAGACCGGTCGATCAGGGAGATTCCCAGCCAGGCAGCGCACACCCAACCCCTCAGCATTCCAACCGAGATAAATTTCGAGTGAGTTTCCCGCTGTCCCAGTGCCCAGCTTAACTCTCTGCAATCGATGCTGGGAATCGATGGGAACCCAGTTCGCAGAATCTTTCTTCCACGGATCAAGCCTGGGGACTGGCCATTCAAATCGAAATGCAAATAACGCAGGAATCACTGGGCGAATTTCCATGTGAAGAAACTGAAATGCATCATCTCTTCATGAATCATGGAACTCCCGGCCAGTTTTCGCAAATCCACCTGCCATCAATTGGCCCAACTCACGGGACGGGAGCTTTCAGCGGCAGGTCTTCCTGTGGAATCACAATGGGTGGAGGAGCCAGAGGCAAGCCGCCCACTTCTGTCACAGGCACGATTGCCTCGACATCCGCTGGATCGACTGGCGGAGGAGGTGGTGGCAACCCGATCACAGATAGACCTGAGTTGGAAATCAGTGTGGTTGGATCGGTCGGCAGAACAGTGGGTGGCCCGCCCGTCAGTTGCCAATACCACTGGGCCAACTCGCTGTCAGATTCCTTCAATTTCTCAATCGAGTTCCCCACCCAGAACCGCTCTCGTCCTGAGGTGTTTGTTCGAGGCTGCCAACTGATGGCAATCGTGCCATCGACATCATCCCGAATATCAATGCGCCCGCCATGAATATCGGCCTGGATTTGCCTTGGCTGAGATTCACTTGAAGGCCACGCTGCACTCGACTGGGGAACAACCACTGGCAACCTGGCAATTTCACGGATGCGGATCGGTTCGGGCTGAGCCACCCGTTCTGCTTCGGGTTGAGCGGGTACTTCTTGGATAAGTCCATCGGGATGGTCTTCGACAGGCAATCCCTCCTGTTCCCGTTTCTGTCTCTCACGGGCTAAGCCACGCTGCCTGGCACGGTTAGCCACTTCTCCTTTGAGAAACTCCACAAAAATTTCATACCCCTCGGGCTGATTCGATTTCAGATCGGGCAGACTCCTTGCCCTCCAGATACGGGAAGATGTTCCTTCCGGAGTACTGACGGAGAGTGAAATATGAATTTCACCGCTGGGATCGCGACTGACTTTGATCACTCGCGATGGGGCTGGAGTGTGTCCTGCAGCATCCGTACTCGTGACTGGCGATGCATGACCATCGACCGGTGCGGCGATCTGGGGGGTTGCGACGGGATCCTGATCCGTCGCAAAGCCTTCGGGCATCATCACCAGAGAAGATGATGACAGGAAACAGATCGCTAAGAGATGACGATAATCGGCCATGATTTGACCCCATCCGTGGGAAGTGTGCCGATATCGTACATCTGGCAATCCCCATCGAACAGAGCAGATTTTCGGAACGGCAACTTTTGCCAGACATTCATCTTGAACGGACAAAACTATTTGCTGGCAGCACTGCGTTTAGCTTCTGCCTCTTTCCAGAGTGGGCCGTAAACTTCCTTATCAAAGGGCGGGCAACCCGTGGCGTACTGTCCCCAGGGGTGATCTTTGGTACGCATCAGATTTGTGCAATACGAAAAAGTTCGACAGACGGTCTTCCGGTTCAATGCCCCGTTCTTCGCCAGATGGATCGCAAAATCAGGCTGAGAAAGTGAACCTCTCCCCAGCCCCACAAATTGACAACGGCCTTGCTTCACATTGGCAGCCCCAATTTCAAAAGCGTAATCCTGCAGCCAACTGTACCCACTCCCCACCACCGGAACTGCACCGGCGGCCTTCTGCACTTCTTTTGTCACTTCAAAGTGCCGCAATACTCCCAAAAGTGGATGTTCGGGGGCGTGATAACCATCGACTGGTGGCTGTTCAGCAGGTCGCACATAATGCGGGCAGGCATACGGGTTCCCGACTGAGACATTGATCAGCGAAATACCTGCATCCACCAACCTCCGTACCACTTCCAGTGGCTCTGTCAGGTCGATCTGCAGGGGATCGGTGCAACTGGCACCAAAGCTGGTTTCAATGGGGAAAGTGACTGGAATCGGCTGCCCGACAAACTCCTCACCTTGTCCTTTGAAGGGGATACCATCGAAGACATTCATACGCGTTGCCAGAATCAGGCTGGGGACTTCCGCACGAATGGCTTTGATCACATCGAGAACCAGCCGCATTCGATTTTCGAGACAACCGCCATAACTTCCCGGCCGAATTCTGGCTGCCAGAAGCTCGGATAACAGATATCGGTGGCACTGCTTGATATCGATAAAATCGCAACCGATCTGATAAGCCCGGCGGGCCGCCAGAACATACAGCTCGCCAATCTGTTCTAACTCAGCATCCGTCAGTACGGGCTTGTCGGCAGCGACGAGTTGCCCCGTTTGCTTATCGATGGTCACCAGATCCAGAATCGGGTCGCGCATGGCCAGCAGTGGTGTGCGGTAGCTGTAGCGGCCGGAATGCGTCAATTGCAGACCCAGCAGCAGATCCTGAGTCGAGAAGCCCGCCTCTTGATGAGCCAGCCGACAATCGTTGAGCATCTTTTCTAGCAGGGGCATCGTTTCTTCAGAAATCAGCAGTTGCCGCGGATTCATCCGCCCGCGTTCTTCAATCGCCGTCGCCTCACCCCAGATCAGTTTTGCACCGCCAGCTCCAAAGCGTACGTATCGCCTGAAAGTCAGCTCATCGGGAAAACCCGCAGGTGTTCCATCACAACCTTCCATCGGCTGAATGCACAATCGGTTACCGACCTCGCGGCCACCAACCGGCAGCGATTGAAACAGCGGCGATAAATCTTGAGTCGCTTCCAGGCGATGACCCAACCGGGCGGCATCGGCAATCACATCGTCTGAAGATTTGTACTTGAAGTAGCGAGCCAAGTTTCACCTCAAAAGCTGTCGATCTGTATCACTCAGGTAAACGAAATGTCTGCTGTAATCTCAGGATGAAGCGACATTTCTTGCAGGATTCATGATTTCCTGGGACGGAAAGCCACGAGTCGTTCGGGACGAGTATCGAAGACTGGGCCGCCAATCAGTTCAATGCAATAAGGAACGGCTGCGAAAACTCCATCGAGACATTCACGAATGGCGCGGGGTTGTCCGGGGAGATTGATCATCAATGAACGACCGCGAATCCCGGCCGTCTGTCGCGAAAGGATGGCTGTGGGAACTTTCTCCAGCGAAACCTTCCGCATTAACTCTCCAAAACCAGGGAGCAGCTTTGTGCAGACAGCGGTTGTCGCTTCCGGAGTCACATCCCGCAGGGCAGGCCCGGTTCCTCCAGTCGTCACTATCAAGCTACAGTTCGATTGATCAGCAAGTTCGATCAGCGTCGCTTCAATCAGAGGCTGTTCATCGGCAATCAGGCGGTAATCGGCCTCATACTCACATGTAAGAACATCATCAAGGTATTCTCTGATGGCGGGGCCGCCCCGATCTTCATAAACGCCCTGGCTGGCACGATCAGAGATTGTCACGATCCCGACTCGCAGCATCTCACTTCCTCAGATGAACACAACTTCCTGTTAACTCTTGCGACCGCAGAAGTATTGAGGAATCCAGATGATATCAGGGTTCCTATCGCTGGGGAGTGCTCGGACTGACATTTGTCGTGGATATACCTCAGAGGGGTGATGCTGGCTATTCATCAGCACCCAGATACGAGCGATCCATCCCCAGCAGAATCCGCAGTGAAGTGGCGGCCACACCCAGCGCAATTCCAATCACGATCGCTCTCTGTCCGGAGGTATTGATCACACTCATGATGACAAAATCGGTCAATGCAGCGAAAGAATAGGCATCACCAACGGGTGCTGACAAAATTGTGCCGGCATAAGATCGCCCCAGCAGCACCACGAGAGCCGTCACCAGCAGCAGAGCCGCTTCAGTGCTCTTTGCGCGAAAGGCACGAAAGGCCGCCGAGGCCACGAAAAACGACAACAATGCGAACATCGTGCTTGTCGATGGTTTGATGATGTACTCATACAGCCACCAGATGACTCCCGGCTGATCTTCAAAACTTCCAGCCCACGCATATTCCGGAAACTGAGGCGTCAGGGGCACACCCAGTTTCAATAGACCCGCCACCAAGGTGACGAGAAAACCAGCCAGAGTGAGAGCGGAGTATCCCCAGCCCGGCTTCTGGTTGTAGATCAGATTCGAATGATGCATGAAGAGATTGGCCCCGCCCAGCAGCATGGCAATGGCTGCCAGGATCAGGAACCACGACTCCACAACGGCACTCATCCACTCCAGCCTGGGTGAGAAAAATGAAACTACCATGATGAGCCCGGTCAACATGGCAATCAGCATTGGTATTTGCCGTTTGAACATCAGTCGCTTGATCTTCCCGAAATATGACTCACCGAAGAAAACTTAAAGTGAAGGATCCAGAGGAAGCGGGTCGAAAGCCTTCATTCAACGGACGCTTTTCGAGCGAAAATCATCGCAATTTGCCGTTGAAATCAATCTCTCCCCAGAATCTGATGATACAGAACGTCATAGGCTATTTGGGGGTATGGCCCTAATCCTTCAAACTGCACGAGAGTGATGAGCAGGCATCCTGCCAACAGCAAAGTCACTGCCAGTGCTTTTCCCAGATCCTGTCCCTGCAGACTCCCAAGTTGCTGTGGCTCACCAGAAAGATAGGCGGAAGCGGCAAACAATTCCTCTCCCAGAAGTGTGTAATCACACGATGCCACAAAAAACGGAAGTTGCGACGATTCAGCAGTCCCGGCAATTTGAATCGCACCGACAGAATTTCCATTTTCCGCTAGCAGTAGTGATTCCGCAAAAAACTGGCCCATATAAAAGCAAGCTGCTGGCTTTTCCCGCTGTGTCCAGCCGCAAACTTCAGCCACATAAGCAAACTGTTCATCGGTGATGTATCGAACCGAGTCATCGTTATAGACGTCCGGCTTGCCGGCTTCGATGCATGCCGCCTGAACCACTTCACGGGCAGCCGTCATCACCAGTGACCTGGCCGTTGGAACATGCACATTGTTCTCATACGCTGCCGACTCCTTCGCGACTGACGATAGGACACTCAGACCGGCCACGGTCTGCAATTCATTCAAATCCATGATTCCGGGGACGAACAACACGGGACGCCCCATTTCGGTTGCCCGCCCCACAGCTTCTTCAATCGCCTTCAAACCGGCAATCGGTCGGACATAAACTTTGGCACCCATTCTCGCGCGGAAGGTGCAGATCAACACGCTGAAACAGACCGCCAGCACCAGAATGAGTGACCAGAACCTTTTCTCAGAGAATAGCTTCGAGGCCGTATCTTCAAGGGGATTTTCTGCGGCCTCATTGGCAGGAGGCGTGGCCATCTCTGCTGAAGGAGTGACCACATCGGAAGAGGACTCCATCTGAACATCAGACTGAGTCGTGGTGGGGACTCCGGGAGTTTCCTGCAGGGTAATCGTTTCGGCCGCTTGCGATATCGCATTCAAAGGAAGCGAGCAAATGGCCAAGACCCACATCATGGCCAAAGAACAATTCAACCATCGCCAAACGGAACGCAAAGCGTTACCGGTTGAGGAGTGCACCCTGCCTGACAACCATTCAAGATGTGACGATCCCATCGGTCAGGTCTCCAGTAATTCAACGTTTGCGCGGGGTACTGTCACATGACGACCATCGGCCAGAGCCACAATCAACACACGTGCTTTCGCACCCGAATCGAGCAGCAGCGGCTCATGCGGCAATTTCAAAACCTTACCAATCACTCCGAACCACGGATCTCGGATGATGCGTACGGCTGCACCATCGGTCAAAAACACCGGTTCCTGTGATCGACCTGTTTCTACCGAGATCGCCAAATTGTTCTGTTCGACTTCCGGAATCACGACTTCGGGCCGCATCACACCGGCACGAATTTGAGTGGCCCCATTGCAGGAGCCGTAGCAACCAACTTTTGATTTGAAGAGTTCAAAAGTTCGTCTGGCCATCGGGATCTCACCAAAGCCTTCGGTGATGACCAGAGTCGTACCAAGTTTTTCAGTACCGGTAATCGCGACCCCCAGATCATACCCCAGAATCTCACGCAAGTCGGAATCATCAATCCCTCCCGAAACCAGAGCTGAGATTCCCAGATGAGCCGCTTTACGAACAGCCCCTTCCGTCATGCGACCGCCGCCAACGACAATTTTCCCCCGGTAACTGCTATTCAAGCGATCTTCTGTCAAAGTCTCCTCGGGTGATTGGCCAGCGAGTACAATTTCGCCATAGGCTTCGGAACCAATTCCAAATATCCCCTGGACGACAGCGGCCCGACTGGTGACCACCACACCTTCTTGAGGAACAACTTCAGTCACAACTCCACTCAAATAAGCAGCCACCTCGATGACTTGTGGTTCACTGCGAATGAGGACCTGCCCGGTAATGGGAGAAATCGATTCGACCACACCGCCACAGGGGGCACAGACACTGCGAGGCGACCAGCCGAAAAGCCCACCGGTCCATGCCAATTCCTCATCCATCGAAATCGGGTCGCCCAATTTCTTGAGAAGGAATTTGGGGACATCGCTGGGAGAAACCTGCAGCAGGCGGGCGATATTGACTGGGTACGGCTCACCGGGGAGCTGTGCCCGAGCCACTCCCTGCCGAGCACTGACAACATCTCCCACAGAAGCCAGTACTTCGCCAGGAATCGGCAGTAATCGCTTCGAATGCCAGACGGTCTGGCGGCTGATTGTCAGTCCTGGGACGTAGGCTTTCGCCATGCTGAACTTTCTGTTGGAAACTTCGCATTGTTCTACAGAACTTGCCACAAGCTCACAAATCAAAAATTGCCTCTGTGAGCTAAGTGAGATTCGGCAACTGTCTCTCCTCTTGATCGTTAAGACCGATCCCTTGAATTTTCAGGGCATTGAGCCGCTGGTTTCGTTAAGCTCTCATCTGTTGATAACAGAGTACGAGTGTCGATTTCCCAAATCGATTCCGGCCCCACAACACCGTCGACATGGTCTGATGATCTGAAATGAATTCTCAAGTTGATCTCCTCCAGACACAGCCCCAAATGAACGAAGTGATCATACGCACTCGCGAAAATGGCCCGTTGGTCATTACAGGCCCGGTGACAATCATTGATCATCAGTACTCGCGGTTTGACCTGCCACCGGGAAAGAACATCGCTCTGTGTCGCTGTGGGGCCAGCCAGAACAAGCCTTTCTGTGACGGGGCACATCGACAGTGCGGCTTCATCGCCACAGAACTTGCCACGGGCCACAACTCACCAGATGCTTCGCATTGAAATTTTTTGACCGCACCCATTCGATTAAACCAGACAACTTGAATGACACTTCTTCGAGAAACCATTATGGCTTTGACTGCTCATACAGGATGGATCACCTTCTCAGACTTGTGGCGAATAAGTTGCTCTTCCCGCTGGAGTCATTGCCTTGGTGGTTGTGGTCTGCTGGTGTTGAACCTCATCTGTACAACCCCGCTGGCAGCGCAATCAACAACGACAAACGCTCATCTTCTCGCCCAGGTGACGACCAAAAAAGCTCCACCCGAACCGATCGATCCGGCATCATTGACGAGTATCGAAGAGATCCAGAAGCTGCGACAGGTAAGCCAACTCAAGGATTTAGAACTCCCCCGACCTGCCCAGCCTGCTGACATCCAGGTGTTTCTCAAAGCCATTGACTGGGCTTTGCGTCATGAGGAAATTCGCAACAGCACGCAACGAGATGCACTTCTTCGAGTCACCAGACAAGGGCTGAATCGAGTCGCTGCCGCTGAGAAAAAACAAGCTCCCTGGTTGGCTCCCGGTGGACAGCATGTTCTGGGTTATGTTTCGGAAGTCGACGAATCGATCCAGCCCTATTCGCTCTGGATTCCCGAAGGTTATCAGCAGGAAAGCGCGGATCGATGGCCACTCGAAGTCGTGCTTCACGGCCGAGACAATGATTTGAACGAAGTGAAATTCATTGACCAGCATGAGGGAAAGACTCTCAAGCAGTCTCCGAAACATTTTCGTCTGGAAGTTTTTGGCAGAGGAAATAATGCCTATCGCTGGGCCGGAGAGACAGATGTCTTCGAAGCGATCCGGGATGTGACGAGGCGATTTCGCATTGACGATCAGAGAATCAACCTGTGGGGATTTTCCATGGGTGGTGCCGGTGCCTGGCATCTGGGTGTCCATCATCCGGATCGATGGTCTTCTGTGGGAGCTGGTGCCGGCTTTGCTGATACGATTGTCTACCAGAAGCTCAAAGAGCCCATCGAGTCTCCGCGTCGAGAGCTGTTGCGAATCTACGATGCGATCGACTATGCCCCCAATGCGGGATTAGTTCCCATGATTGGCTACGGTGGATCGGAGGATCCTCAACTCGCGGCCGCACAGACCATGCAGAAAGCGGCTCGTGAAGCGGGAGTGGAGATCCCGGTATTGATCGGGCAGGGGGTGGCACACAAATGGCATCCAGAATCCGAACAGGAGTTTCAGGCTTTTCATGATCGATATCGCCAATCGGGGCGCGTTCGTTTTCCACTGAATCCGAAGATTCGCTTTACGACCTGGACAGTCAAATACCCTGAAGCCGACTGGCTGAAAGTCATTCGACAGGAGTTCCCTTACCAGATTTCGTCGATTGATGCGTATATAAAAAATGACGCTGACCTTGTCGAAGTCTCGACGAAAAACGTGGCGATCCTGAGTGTGGATCGCCAGGCCGCCGAGTCGATCCGGATTGATGGCAGCGAGGTTATGCCTCTAAGGAATGCTGCCGAAGGCTTGCTTCCCGACGTGTATTACGAACTTCGTGGCAACGGTTGGAAACAACTGGAGTACAAAGCCTCGCGCGATGTCGAGATTAATGACATGAGGCACAAGCATCATCGCCTGCAAGGCCCCATTGATGACGCCTTTACTCAACCATTCGTGCATGTGACGGGGAGCGGGCGGGCATGGAATAGCAGTCACGAGGCATACACGAACTGGTCTCTCAAAAGAAGTCAGCAGGAGTTTGATCGATGGCTGCGCGGGAGACCGCCGGCAATTGTGGATAACGGTCTGAGTGATGAGATTCTTATGGACAAAAATCTGATTCTGTGGGGAGATCCCGGGTCAAACACACTGATCGCACGAATTGTCGATCAACTTCCCATCGAATGGACAAAAGACAGAATTGTCGTGAACGGGAAAGAGTTTTCACCCCAGAACCATGCCATCGCGATGATTGTGCCGAATCCACTGAACTCGCTCAAATACGTTGTGATCAACAGTGGTCACACATTCCATGAAGCTGAGTTCAAAGGTTCGAACGCTCAATTATATCCTCGTCTGGGAGATCTGGCGGTTATTCGTTTTGAACAGCAGGAAAACGGCAGTTTTCGGGAAGAAATCGTGGAAAATCTCATTCTCGACAGCCGGTGGCAAATTCCTCAGCAACAACCCGCTGATGCTCAAAAATGATGACAGGTCGTTAACTGCTTGGATTATGTTCCCAAGTGGCGACGACGTGGATATTCGCATAACTCATCGCCATGGATGACGCCAACAGCCTCGCATGAGCGACTGAAGATGTGCGATCGGAGAGTGCGCCGATCGCACGAGATGTAAACCTGCAAATGACCCAACTCCGGCCTGAAGATTAATCAATGGCAAATGAGTTCATCTCATGCTGAGTCTAAGGTTTAACTGCGATCCTTGGCATGGGGTGGCTGGGGTCGAGCGTCTTCGCGAACCCCCAGTTGTTGCCGGCGATTGCTGGGGGTTCGAAGACTCAACCCCAGCCACCCGCCGCGCAGTTGTTGATTCAAATCCGTATTACAACAACTGATTCATATGAACCCGCAATCAGCCAATGAACTCTAACTCGACCGGATGCGGAATGAGTTTGTGTTCATAAGCTCTCGCCAGCAGCAATTTCACAGCTTCACGGCCGCGATCTCCAAAGTCGATCGTCCAGTCGTTCACGTACATACCTACAAAGACATCGGCTTTGTGGTCATCTAGATCTCGACCATACTTCTTGGCGTGGCCTAACGCTTCCTGGCGATGTTCAAGACCATAGACAATGCTCTGTTTGAGCAGAGCCGTGACTTCTTCCATCGCTTTGCGGCCCAGATCACGGCGGATGGCATTACCTCCCAGTGGCAGAGGAAGACCTGTCTTCTGCAGCCACCATTTTCCCAGATCGACCACTAGGCTTAAGCCTTGAGAGGCGTATGTCAACTGGCCTTCGTGAATGATCAGTCCCGCATCAACTTCACCACGCTCGACCACATTCAGAATCTCGTCGAAGGGATAAAGTACGGGAGTAAATCGATCTCCGAGCAGTAATCGCAACGACAAAACGGCTGTGGTCAACTTTCCAGGGATGGCAATTCTCTTGCCAATCAGATCGTCAATTTCCATCGGCTGACGAGCGACAACCATTGGGCCATAATTATCTCCCATGCTACAGCCACAGGCACATAAAGCGTATTTATCGGTCAAATAGGCGTAACCATGCAGACTGACAGCGGAAAGCTCTAACTCCCCACGGAAGGCCCGCTGATTGAGCGTCTCGATATCTTGAAGTTCGTGAGTGAAAACGTACTGGCCGGTCGGAATTTTATCGTTCGCCAATGCATGAAACATGAAGGCATCATCAGGATCAGGACTATGGCCAACACGAATAAGGGTTCGATTATCCACGGATCGCACTTTCACAGCAGTTAACAGGCGAAATTCAGCCATTCACCCTGAAAAGGTGATTTCAGTAAGTTTCCATCCAAATCACGTTTCGTTTTACCGAAGCCGTGGTTGAGTTATAGTCATTTTTTGGCTTAACCGCACACGTCCCGTGCGATTAACATCTGATGAGCACCAATGGTTCACTGGGATTGAGCAATCGACTCGTCACCGCCCGCCATGGGATGACCGAGTGGACGTGAACAAGTGTGGTTCCAATGGGGAGTCGAATTCGATTGTCTGAGCCGGCGCGACCTCCTGTCGATCTCCCATCGACCGTGATTCCTGCCATTGGTGAACCCATCATCAGGCAACTTGTGCACGCGTTCTATCAGCGTGTTCAGCATGATTCACTTGTCGGCGGCATGTATCCTCCCGACGAGTGGGAGGCTGCCGAAACCCGCCTGGCAGACTTTCTGGTCTATCGACTGGGAGGATCACAGGACTACCTCACCAAGAGGGGCGCACCACGGCTGCGCATGAGACATGCCAGCTTCGCGATCACACCAGCTGCCAGAAATCGGTGGATGGAACTGATGACCGAAGCACTCGCCGAAGCCCCTCTCCCACAGCCTTATGCGAACATCGTGACGCAGTTTCTCTCTGAGACAGCCACGTTTCTCATCAACCGAACTGACTCCCACTAGCACAGATCGCAGCTATCCGTTTTTTGAAAGCTGTAGAATTCCTGACAAGTCAAGTCCCTCGTTGTCAGTTGGAGCAATTTCCAGTGGCCAGCTCATGTTTTGCCAACAGATACTGGTCGATATCTGAAGCCCTGAGTGCTGTCAGAACTTTCTGCAGGCAACTCTGCTGTCGCAAGGTCACGGGAATCATGACGTCTGGTGCAGGGCCACGACGCATGAGTCGTCGCGCCAGGATGTCCAGAAGTGGCATGATGCCTTGAGATGTCACTGTCGAAATGGGCAGGGCGTCTGGCCATTGTTGCAGGACGTCGCGATCCATGGGGAGATCGCACTTGTTGAGGAGCACCACCACATCGCGAAACTGGCGGGAAAGCTGTACGTCAGCGGCCTGCAATGATTGACTGGCATCGACCACATACATCACCAGATCCGCCTGCCCGGCAGTGGCCATCGTCTTCTGGATGCCTTCTGCTTCGAGCGGATCTTCACTTTCGCGAACACCTGCGGTATCGGCCAGGTGAACCAGCCAGCCACCGATCGCAGTTGAAGCCCGTACAATATCCCGCGTGGTCCCTGGTTGATCAATCACAATGGAACGCTCGTATCCCAGCAGTCGATTGATCAGGCTCGATTTTCCGGCATTGGGCAAACCGACAATCGAGACGACCCAGCCTTCTGTCAGACGCCGACCGGTCTCCCACCATTTGAGACTCAACTCCACCGATCGGATCGCTTCATTTCGCGATTGGTCATCTGCAGGCCAGTTGATATCTGCTGCGAATTCCGGGAGTTTTTCGAGACTGTGAGCCAGAATCAATTGAGCCGATCTGACAGTCACAGCACGAGTGAGCACCTCTGTGCATTCGGCAACCAGATAGTTTTTGCGGGAGGCCAGTTGCTGCTGCCACGACTGCACGATCACGCCAATTCCCTGCAGCGAAGTCAAAAGGTTTTCGACCGCAGCAGTCCCTCCATGGCAGGAGATTTCCAGCACATCCTTTTCAATTTGAGTCAGGACGACCCCTTCAGCATGTTCTTGCCCCCAGTGGCCATAATGCACACTTTTCTCGGGAAGACTGGTCCAGTTGACCTGCCCTGCAGAGTGAAACAATTGTTGAGCCGAAGAACTCAGGCGACTTAAATCGCCGTGAACACGAACCAGTGCAATCGCAGAACGTCCAGCCGGAGACCACTGTGCCGCTGTAATCTGCGCGACACTCATCTTTTGAGAACTGAGCTGGGCGACGTATTGCTGTCTGCCATGGGCGAGCGGTGGCTGATGTGAGCGTTCCTGGTTCACGAAAACTCCCATCCTGTGCAGAAACGAGGCTCATCCCGTAGTAATGCAAGCCCTGCGAAAATCATGTTGATCACTGAATCGTCTGTCTGGAGAATCACGATTCAGATTAAAACAGCCCTGTATTGGGGCGAGGAGAGTTATTCTCAGATCTCATCGAATCTTCTGAATAAAGTTGTTCAGTGCCGCGTCCTGGTTCGTCATCAACTTGTGTATCAAAAGGTGCCTCTGGCTCTGTGGCTGGAACACGGCTCAAGGTGGCCTCCGTGCGATCTGACGACTTTGGCGGAGTCTTTTCGAGGCTGGTATCAATGGTGCCTTTAATGATCGAATCGATGGGAATTGCCTCTGGCCCGGATCCTTTCAGTTGCGACTGCAGCATCTCAACTTTCGATTCAGCATTCTCCAGAATTTCGCTGCAAACCCGATACAGATGAATGCCCCGCTCAAACCCTTGAAGAGCGTCATTCAGTGGTAACTGGCCTTCATCCAACTGATCAACAATCCCTTGAAGTTCCTCAAGGGCCTCTTCAAAAGAGGGGCCTTCCGTTGATGATGACGATTTTTTGCGAGCCATGTTCATCCTGTCGATTCCGAGGGATTCCATCTGAATTCAAGTGTAACAACCCAACGGAAAAATCAGAGTGACTGATGCTTGAATGCATGATCTCATCACGTTTTAGTTCTCAACTTTCAGGTGGAATCTGCCGACCTTGAGGATCCTGGTCAGGTCGCATCAGATCGTTCGAAAGTTCATGACGCAGTTCCGAAGAAATGTAATGCTCAGCTCGGCTGGCATTATCGTGCCATTGCTCTGGGCGTAAACCCAATCGCTGAGCCAGAAATGTCTCCCAGAGTCGATGCGCACGCACGATCTGTCGCCCTCCCTGACGGCCAATCTCAGTCAGCACATAATGTTGATCTTCGTAGGACATGGCTCCTCTCCTGATCAATTGCCGACTTGCGGCCCAGATTCTCCAGGCGGGCTGCCCGGTTGATTCTGCCACCAGAGATGCCAGATCTTTCGTCGAAACCTGTCGGCCGGCCTCCTCCAATCGATAGAGGACCGCCAGCAGGTCTTCTTCTGCAATTCGCATCTGGGTACGCATCTGCTGACCCAGCCGGCTCAACGCTCCATATTCGGGACTCAACAGGAGCGCCAGCAACAGGCATCCACTGGCCACGAGAACCATCATGCCACTCGTACTGACAGCTTCAATCCCGTCCACACCAATAGATGCCAGCAGTGGGCCAACAAGACTGATGGCCAACACATGACCCATCACAGCCGAAAACAATCCAATGCCCATCGACAGCAGTATCATCGATGGAAAATGGTATGTCAGCAGCCTCGCTGTGGCAGGGGGAATCACCAGCATCCCCAACACCAGCAGACTTCCCACCGTTTGAAACGCCCCCACAATTGTCACCGCCACTAGCACCGCCAGCAGGAGTTGAACACGGGAAGCGGCAATTCCTATCGACTCGGCAAATACGGTATCAAACGTCGAGATCAGCAGTTCTTTGTAAAAGAGCCATAGACAGGTCAGATTGAGAACCAACGTCACCAGGGCCACAACAACACCAATGGGCAGACTGGTTCCTGCAAAGGTCTCAACGACGGCAACCTCCAGATTGCCAAACACTATACAGGCCGGATCGAGATGAATTCGATCGGCCAGTGTTCTTAAAAGCAGCAGGCCCACAGCAAACAATGTGGTAAACACAATACCCAATGCGGTATCTGCGTGGATCGTTCGCAATCTCTGCAACTGCTCAATCAGGATGGAAGCCAATATTCCTGAGACTGCAGCTCCCGCCAAAAGAATGACCACACTCCAGCCACTTCCGGCTGGTAATAATCCACTCAAGAGAAATGCCACGACTACGCCCGGCAAAGCGGCATGACTTACACCATCGGCCAGTAGAGATTGCCTGCGCAAAACCAGAAACGAGCCGGGAATGGCACAAGCCATGGCCACCAGTGCAGCCATCACCACCATCCAGGTATCAATCAGACACCAGGTGGAAAGCGCCTGCAGGATTTGTGTCAGTAACTCCATGGATTTAATTCATGTCACAATCAAGGTTGGCAATTTCATCACAGTTGTTTTCAAGGAGAAACTTCACGAACTGACGTTGCTTCAAGCGGATGGGGGCTGCGAATGACCCCTTGCCCAAAGTCAATTCGAAGCAGGATCTTCAGTTCATCGACGGTGTGCGGCCCCAGTGCATGTTCCAGTAGGTCGGCAGTCCGATCACCTTGCGCGGGAGGAAATTCAGCATGTTCAATCAAATACAATTCCAGCAGGCGATGCCGCAAAACAACAGCCTTCGCTTTCTGCCAGCCCAGTTCGGTCATTCGCCATTGACCCGCACTATCGATTCTTAAGTAGCCTCGATTCACTGCCAGTTGTTTGAGAAGCGAAAGATCTTTCGTGGGTATGGATTTCGGAAAGCAAGCCGCCTGATGCAACCAGAATTCGTCCGGGGCGCCGGTCGATGGATGAACATCAATTAAACGCTTGTCCAACGCCAGTTGAGGTAAGTCTGCGTGACCAGTTTGCTCCGGAGCCATTGTTGCAGATTGGAGTTTCGCCGTTGCCGCTTCGAATTCTTCGTAGGTACTTCGCAACAGGTCGTCCAGCAACTGCTCCTGCTTCAGCAATCGATGACTCCACCACTGATAGATGAAGCCATGTGACGAACCAAAACAGACACTGATTGCAAAAAACATTGTGGCACAGAGGACAATCGCCGGCCCTGTCGGAACATACTCCAGCTGACCACTGATCAGTGTTCCCAGCCCTGCAGACACCATCCCCAGCATTACAGAAACCGGGATCATCAGTCCCAGTCGATCAGACCAGAACCGCGCCGCTGCAGCCGGCGTCACCATCAATGCCACCACCAGTAAAAACCCCACCATCGGCAGAGCCAGCACACAAATGGCAGCTGTCATCCCAGTCAGCAACGTATCCAGCAAAGCGACGGGCAATCCCTGAGCAATGGCAAATTCCCGATCAAAAGCGATCAGCAGCAATTCTTTTCGTAACAGCAGACAGACAATCACGACGATCCCTGCCAACCCGCCCAACAGGAGCACATCGGTGCTCGAAAGAGCAGCCGCTCTTCCAAAGAGCAGGCCCTCGAGTCCAGCCGCATTTCCTGAAGGAACCTGCTGAATGATCGAGAAGAAGACAACTCCCAGTGCGAGAAATCCACCCAGCGGAATGCCAAAAGCCACTTCTCCCCAGAGAGGTTTGACCTGCTGCAATGCAAAACAGATCAGGACGGCAACCCCCGAAGCGAACATCGATCCACCGACCAGCCACGGAAGTGTGCCTGCTTTTTCAGGGGCCAGCCATAACCCCAAAAGGAACGCCATCGCCACGCCGGGTAAAGCGGCATGACTGATCACATCGCTCAGCAGAACCTGACGCCGCAAAGTCAAGAAAACGCCCATCAATCCGCACGACGCCCCTAAGAGCATTGTGCCCGAAAGCACCAGCAGAGCGTTGTAACTCATGGAAAACATGGTCTCGAAAACCACCGTTCTGGCTGAAGCAAATTCAAAGAACTGATCGATCAACTGGAATTGATCCAGCGGAACTCAATCGCCTGGAAACTCTAACTTGTCACGGATTGTCTCGCTGACATCCGCTGGCCCACTGCATCCAGAATCGAAAGCTGACCACCGTATGTGGCCTTCAGATTTTGAGGTGTCAACACTTCAGAAACCGCTCCCGCTGCAATCAGCCGCAAGTTTAACAACAGCACTTCGTCAAAGTATTCCGAGACCGTCTGCAGATCGTGATGCACGACAATCGTCGTCTTGCCTCGATCTCTCAATGCCTGCAACATGGACACAATCGATTGCTCTGTCGTGGCATCGACGGCAGCAAACGGCTCATCCATCAGATAAAGATCGGCATCCTGAGCCAGAGCTCTGGCAAGAAACACCCGCTGCTGCTGGCCTCCAGAAAGTTGACCAATCTGACGTCTGGCCACATCTCCCAGACCTACCTGTTCGAGAGCTGCCAAAGCCGTATTTTTGGCATCGCGATTCACTGGGCGAAACCACCCCATACGTCCGTAACAGCCCATGGCCGCCACTTCGAGGGCACTGATCGGGAAATCCCAGTCCACACTGGATCGCTGCGGAACATAGGCCACTTTTTGTCGTACTGCCTGATAAGGCTGGCCAAAAAACAGAGCCTCTCCATTCTGCCGGGGGATCAAACCCAAAGCCGCCTTCAATAGGGTACTTTTGCCAGCCCCATTGGGGCCAACAATCGCGATCAGTTTTCGACTGGGTGAGACATAGTCAATATTCCAGAGGACAGGCTTTCGGCCGTAAGCCACCGTCATATCATGAATGACAAGCGGTGAATCTGGTGGAGAATTCTCGGCATTCATGATCAGTGGTCTACCTCGCACATTTTCACCGCTGGGCTCAGCGATTTGAAAAGACACCGGGAGCTGCTGTGAGTATTGCCAGATGATTGAGTCCAGCGATCGAGGGGAGCAGTTGATCCTCCGAGGATGGACGCGATCTGGCGGGCATTTTCCAGCATCATGCCGACATAGGTATCTGCCGGGGAACCTGGCTCTCCCAAGGCATCTGTATAGAGCGGCCCAGCGAGAATAAGTTCATGACCTCGGGCCTTTACGCCTTCAACGACAGCCCTTAAACCACGATCATTCACGCTGGATTCTGTAAAAATTGCCGGTAGTTTACGGCTGGTGATGATATCGACGAGGCGATCAATATCTGCCACGCCAGGTTCAGAATCTGTCGTCACTCCCTGAATCGATTCGACAGGGATGTGATAACGCCTGGAAAAATAGGCAAAGGCATCATGTGAGGTGACCAGCAATCGCTGAGGTTCCGGGATCGAGGCCACCATCTCCTCAACAGTTTTGTCAAGACGGGCCAGCACGTCGGAAAGTTGGGCTTCTCGCCTGGTAATTTCGTCCTGAGCCTGTGGAAAAACATCCTTTAAAGTTCGAGCAATCAGCCCCAGAGTTGCTCGCCACAGGCTCACATCCATCCACACATGGGGATCTGGACGACCTGAGTGGTCATCGGGATAAATGATCAGATCTTTGGGAATGTCACTCGTAATGGCAATCGACGGGCGACCCGGTCGATCCGCTCGCTCAAACAGGGCATCCATTCTCCCTTCAAGATGCAGCCCCGAACTGAAAATCAGACGTGCATTCAGCACCTTCAGTAAGTCGGCCCGTGTGGGTCGATACAGGTGGGGATCGACGCCGGGGCGAATCAATGTGATTACTTCCCCCAGGGAGGGCGGAACCAGTTCACGAACCAGATCACCCACCATTCCCGTAGAGGCCACAATACTGGCAGGTCGACTTAATGGTGGACTGCTCAACCCTGTCGAACACCCCGACAGCACCGCCAGCCAGGGGAAAAATTCACGGCGGGAAAAAGTCGAAGAGACAGACATAACCATTTCACAGCGTTTTTGATTACTCAAAACATTATTTTCAATATGCCTGCATGTCATCGAAACGTCAAGTCACATTTTCTGCATCATTGACGTGCAAGAGCTTTCTGCTCCTAATCTTTGGGAAATCCGGAAGGGATGATCCCCAGACTCTGAAAGAGCTTGACTTTATGATTCCTTACAACCCGCATCGCTGGACAAGCCATTTGTTCGATGTTCGCGGCTCTATGGTTCAGGAAATACTCGGGCGGGTGGCTGTTTGCGTGATCTGGTCCACAGTGGTCACCATGGCTCACTACCGATTCCCCGATTGGTTTCGTGGCTTTGAGTTTCCGGCGACAGGGCATACTTTACTTGGTGTCGTCGTCGGTCTGCTGCTTGTCTTCCGCACCAATTCTTCCTATGACCGCTTCTGGGAAGGACGGAAACTCTGGGGATCGCTGATTAACGAATCCCGAAATCTGGGCAGGCTTAATCAATCATTACTGCAATCGACTCCAGAAATTCAGCAGCGTTTGAGCTTATGGACTTCCGCCTTTTCGTGGGCCACCATGTACCGCCTGAGAAATGAACGCAGCCTGGGCCCAATTGCTCAAGAACTGCCGCCAGATGATGTGCATGCTGCAATCAGTGCTCTCCACCCCCCGATGTTTGTTGCCAGCCAATTGACGAATCTCGTCAACGAGGCCCACAGAACAGGGCATATCGACAGTATTCAACAGGGGTTTTTCGATCAGAACATTATGCTGCTGGTGGATTACCTCGGGGGATGTGAGCGAATTCGCAACACCCCTGCGCCTTTTGCGTATACCGTTCACTTGAGGCGAGTTCTGATGGTGTATTGCTTTACTTTACCTCTGGCTCTCGTCAATGACTTTGGCTGGCAGACGATTGTGGCGACCCTCATCATCGCCTACACCATGTTCGGTATTGAAGAGATCGGGGTTGAAATTGAAGATCCGTTTGGCGTCGATTCCAACGACTTGCCACTCGAAGACTTCTGTCGCACAATCCAGTCAAATCTGGCTGAATTAACAAGTGTCCAACGCTCTGCCACTGAACCAGTTAATGGGCCGCTCATTCAAAATTGATTCACAGAGATACGTCTCGCAGTTTTCATCGTCAGGCTCATTTCAAAACATTCACAGCCTGGCCGATTGGCGAACTCTCCTTCCGATTTATAATTTGTAGTTCGTCCATCTAAGCATTAAGTACGCTCGCCCGGAAAGGCTGTTGATCGTGACTCACCCTATTTCTCCCGAGCATCTTCACCAGGCTCTTCAATGGCGGTATGCGGTCAAAAAATTCGACAGCCACAAGAAAATCCCTGATCACACGTGGAAGGTTCTCGAAGAGTCTCTTGTTCTCACGCCTTCATCTTTTGGCCTGCAGCCCTGGCGCTTTTATGTGGTGACAGATATGACTGTCAAAAGTCAGTTTCCAGCCATCTCCTGGGGGCAGACTCAGGTTCGCGATGCCTCGCATGTCGTGGTGCTGACTGCAAAAAGCGAACTTACAACGGAAGATGTCGAACGATACATGCATTCCATCTCCACAACGCGGCAGGTTCCTCTCGAATCTCTTGCCGGTCTGAAAAATGTCATCATCAACTCACTTCAGAATCCTCCTGCGGGTATGACCGTACGCGAATGGAACATACGACAGGTCTACATTGCCCTGGGAAATCTGATGACGGCCGCTGCGCTTCTCGGCATCGATACCTGCCCGATGGAAGGAATTATTCCTGCCAAATACGACGAGATTCTCGATTGTCGCAAAGATGGCTACGAGACTGTCGTTGTCTGCACGCTCGGCTATCGTGCTGAAGATGACAAATATGCCGCTGCCGCGAAGGTTCGATATCCCTCCGAACAACTGATCTTTCACGTCGAGCAGTAATTCAGCACAGGTCGCATCTGGATGACCAGAATTGAATCATCCCGCCAATTAAACTTCAAATTGGCAAACCTCAAATTGTGCCGCCAATTGTTGTAACGGTAAACATGGCGTTGCCCCTCGATGACTTGCGACGAGGCCACCCAAAGTATTGGCAAATCGAGCGATTTTTACGAGTGGCCAGTTCTGCAAATGCCCATAGATCAAACCGGCGGAAGTCGCATCGCCAGCGCCGACGGTATCCACGACTTGAATGGATTGCCCGGGCACTTTGACCCACTCCTCACGAGTACAGAGACTCAATCCCGCTTTGCCCTGCGTCACACACATCCACTGTAATTCAGGGAATTTTTCAAAGACCACGTCTGCAGAAGCTTTCTCGAATGTGGTCGATGGAAATCCTTGAGGCGAACTTTCCAGCATTCCCATTAATACAGGCCATTCATCCTCATTCAGCTTCAAGGCTGACGTCAGTCGCAACGAGGCAATGATCGCCTCACAGTCGATATGAGGTGCCCTGAGATTGATGTCAAACAGGCGGCAAGCTGCTGGTGATTTTTCACGGGAGATTTTCAGGCAGGACAAGATCGTCTGATGAGATCGCTTGCCGCGCTGCGCCAGCGATCCAAAACAGATCGAACGGGCCGAAGCGCAGGCTTCGAGCCAGAGTGGCGACTGCTCAAGACCATCCCAGGCACAATCCGGAGTGAAGACATATTTCGCAGACCCGGTTTGATCGAGTTCCACAGTGACAAGGCTCGTCGGTCTGTGAGCATCTACCTGTATCAGATGAGTGGGCAGCCCAATTGATTTGACCTGCTGCAATAGGTCGCGACCGGCCGAGTCGCTCCCAATTCGTGTCGCCAGTGTTGCATTCAGTCCGAGTTGCCGGGCATGAAACACCACATTTCCCGGTGCTCCCCCCATCACCCGGCCTTCAGGCAAACAATCCCATAACAACTCACCCAGGCCAACGAGGTCAAAACTCATGGAGAAACTCCTTTTCAAACCGAGCAGCACCACCTTGAAGTCGAGGTTGCGGTATCGATAGTATTCAGGCGGTATGCTCACGAATGGTGTTCGCCATTCTGCTCAATCACTCACCAGTCATATCCCACTCGTCCTCACCCAAGGTTCTATCATGGGTCTCTTTGACAAACTGCGCGCTGAACTGATCGACATCATCGAGTGGCTGGATGATAACCGCACCACACTCGTCTGGCGATTTCCTCGTTATCAGAACGAAATCAAAAATGGCGCCCAACTGATTGTCAGGCCCGGCCAGATGGCCGTGTTTGTCTATCGCGGTCAAATCGCCGATGTTTTCGAACCCGGAAACTATCAGCTCAAATCTGAAAATCTCCCCATTCTCGGAACTCTTCTAGGCTGGAAGTACGGCTTCAACAGCCCCTTTCGTTCCGAAGTCTATTTCGTCAGCACCCGCCAGATCACCGATCTGAAATGGGGCACTCAGAACCCTGTGATGCTTCGCGATCCTGAGTTTGGTCCGATCCGTCTACGGGCGTTTGGAACTTATGCGCTCAAGGCCATCGATCCGAAGGCCCTGCTCAAAGAACTCGTCGGGACAGATGGTGAGGTCGAAGCCGATGAGATTGGCGAGTTGCTCCGTTCGATCATCGTCAACAGCATGTCCACCTTACTTGGTGAAAAGCAGATTGCCGCACTCGATCTGGCTGCAAACTATCGCGGGATGTCCGAAGAACTACGCAAAGCGGTTCAAGAGCAGATCGACGATGAATACGGGCTGTCGATCCCCAATTTGCAGATCGTCAATATCTCCTTCCCGGAAGCGGTCGAAAAGGCGCTCGATACCCGCAGCAGTATGGGTGTCATTGGAGATATGAACAAGTTCCAGCAGTACAAGTTCGGCGAAGCGATGGGAGATGCTGCAAACAATCCGAATGGTGGAGCAGGGGACGGACTGGGCATGGGGATGGGCTTTGCCATGGCCAGTCGTTTTATGAATCAGCCGGGTTATGTCGCACCCGGAGTTAGTGGCCCTGCTGCTGCAGCGAATGTGGGCAGCCCGCCACCATTGCCCGGTGCTGTGCAGTGGCACGTCGCGTTGAATGGACAATCGCTGGGCCCTTACACACCCGCTCAGGTTCAACAGGCCATTCAGACAGGCCAGCTCTCGGCTGAGAGTCTTGTCTGGAGCACAGGTATGGATCAGTGGAAGCCAGCCGGCCAGACACCTCTGGCCAGCCTGTTCCAGAGTGGCCCGCCTCCACTCCCGCCCACTCCGTGATCGTCCCGTGCAGTTCCAGCTCTCGATGAATGCGGGCAATATCCACTCATTTCCAGCGGCTGGCTGAAACCCAGTCGCTGGAATGCTCGATGTCGCCAAGCCTCACCCTCTGTGGAAGACTTTCAAGCAAAGCCACGCACTTAAGGTGCATCAAGCAGCATGTCTGATCCAACGCCGATTACGACTTTCGAGCCCGAACCTGAACCCGAGCGACCAGCGGCTGGAGGCAGCTCACGAGTCATCAACGATGGTCAGGCTCGTGTCTTTCCTTGCAGTCAATGCGGGGCTGATCTCGAATTCCGGATTGGTATCCAGCAGCTTCAGTGCCCATTTTGCAATCATGTGGAACAACTGGAGATCCCTGCCGATGCTGCCATCGTCGAGCAGGATCTCGACGCCATGCTTGAGCGATTGCAAGAGCAGCATGGAGATCTCGAATCCGCGGAAGGAGAGGTCAATAGTGCCACCGTCGGCGACCAGGAAGTTCATTGCGATGGTTGCGGCGCAAACGTCCTCTTCGTGGGCACTCTCACCAGCAGCCGCTGCCCTTACTGCGGCAGCCCAATTCAACGTAATGATGTCCATAAATCCGCAGCTCGCATTCCGGTCGATGGGGTGCTTCCCTTTTTTATCGTTCGCGAGAAAGCCGCCAGTTGTATCGAGCAGTGGGTTCAATCCCGCTGGTTCGCTCCTAACGATTTCAAGAAACTGGGAGCCAAAGGGAAATTCGAAGGCGTTTATCTCCCTTATTTCACATTCGATGCCATGACATTTAATCGTTATCAGGGCGAACGTGGCGATCGCTACACTGTCACTGTCGGAACTGGTAAAGATCGACGCACTGAAACCCGCACAAGATGGTCTTACGCTTCCGGTCAGTTCCAGCGATTCTTTGACGATGTGCTGATTCTCGCGATTCGTTCGCAGCGACATGATCTTGCTCAGCATCTGGAACCCTGGCCTCTGGAAAAATGCGTCCCCTTTACCCCCGATGCCATGGCTGGAATTTTTGCGAGAACGTATGACATTCCGCTCGATCAATCGTTCGAACTGGGCCAGCAAAGAATGCGGCAAGCCTTAATGGCCGAAACCCGCCAAAGGATTGGTGGCGACGAGCAACGTGTCCATGACCTGAAAACTCAGTTTACGGCACTCACGTTCAAACACCTTCTGTTGCCTGTCTGGTTGCTGGCCTACCGCTATCGCGACAAGACCTACCCCGTCATGGTGAATGCCGTCACAGGCGAAGTGAGTGGCGATCGCCCTTACAGTTGGATCAAGATTACTCTGGCCATCCTCGCTGCGGCAGCCGCGGCATTGACTCTGTTTGCATTGACACAAAAGTGATGCAGACCTCTTCATCTGCAACGACCTCGCCAAGTAAAGGTATGGCGGCTGGGATCAATATTCCGGACCTATTGATCCGCTGGGTGTGCTGCTGGTGGCTCCTCATGATTCTCGCCACCTGGCCTTTGTGGTGGGGTGTTCACGAATTTCCTACGATCCCGTATGTGCCTCTCATCGAGAAGTTTTCGCCGTGGGTCGATCCTGTCGCAACCATGGTTTTATTCATCGGTCTGCTGGCAGGAGTTTTGTTTCCCAACCCAAAGACGTGGTGGTGCATTCCGGTCTTGTGCAGCACCTGCTGGCTGGTGCTGGCCAGTCAGCAACGACTGCAGCCCTGGGTCTGGCATAGCGGTTTGATCGTTTTGAGTTGGCTGCTCTTTTCGCCTCGAACCGCGAGCCGCTGGTGGCTCGTGATCCTCACGACAATTTATATCTGCTCGGGAATCTCGAAACTCGACCTGGCCTTTGCCCATGAACTGGGCCCCACGCTTCTGGGTGGGTTGCTGCAGTCACTGGGGCTGAGCGCGATCTCCCGGCTGTGGTCACCCATCACCTGGCATACACTCAGTCTGGCTCTCCCCGCTGGTGAACTGCTGGTAGGGATACTGGTTGCCATCCCTCGTACGCGCACCGTGGGACTGATCCTGGCGATGATCATGCATGGCCTGCTGATCTCAGCTCTCGGCCCGAGGGGATTGAACCACAGCGCGGGGGTGCTCCTGTGGAACATCAGTTGTGCGGGAATTGCTTTTGGTCTTCTGGTACAGCATCGCCAGCTTCGAAAATCAAAACGGCAGAGCGAGCCACTTTTGCCAAAGGTTGAGAGTCTACAGACTCCATCCAGGCCGCTCTTCTCTTTCCCAGAAAATGTTCGTCACTTGGTAATGGGAAGTCTCCTCTGGCTCCCCGCGCTATTGGTTCTGTTTGAGCTCGGTGCCCCGTGGACAGGCTGGGCGGTCTATTCGATGCGCAGTGATAAAGTTGCACTTTACCTCAACGAAGACGACCTGCAAAAACTCCCGCCGTCATTGCAAAAGTGGGTCGAGCCAGGACTCCCCGAAGGCCCCTGCGCCGATCTCGATCATCTCCACCGGCTGGCTTTGAATCATTGGACTCTCACCGAACTCAAAGCTCCCATGCCACCACAAAAATCATTCTCGATGGCAGTGATAGAGCACTTGATCGAGGTGTATGCGCTCGACAGCCCGCTAGTCGCCCTAGGACACCCCAGTTCACGTTGGTCGGCAGTACGAACCTGGAGTTGTCAATAACTCGATCATGGATCGACTTTAAGACCGCGTCCGCTCAATCGCTTTCTTCCAGCCGGCATACCACGTTTCGCGATGATCGACGCTGATGCGCGGTTCAAAGACTCGATCCACATGCCAGTGATGTGATAAATCGGCCAACTGTGGCCAGAAGCCCGAGGCCAGTCCCGCCAGATAAGCGGCTCCCAGTGCCGTTGTTTCGAGAATCTGCGGTCGTTGCACGGGAATCCCCAGAATATCGGCCTGCATCTGCATCAGCAGGTTATTCGCTGTTGCCCCGCCATCAACCCGCAATTCAGGAATCGATAATCCCGAATCACACGTCATGGATTCCACCACATCGCGCGTCTGCAATACGATCGACTCAAGAGCCGCCCGGCATACATGTTCCTTCGTGGCACCGCGAGTCAACCCATAGATCGCTCCCCGGGCTTCAGCATCCCAATACGGGGCTCCCAGACCAACAAACGCCGGCACCAGATAGACGCCTCCATTGTCAGACACTCGACTCGCCAGTTGCTCGCTGTCACTCGCCTGCTGGATAATCTGCAAGCCATCTCGCAACCATTGAATGACCGCACCCGCCGCAAAGATCGCCCCTTCCAGCGCGAAGGTTGTCTGTCCCGACATTTTCCAACCGGCAGTGGCCAGCAGGCCATACTTCGAGGGCACAATGGAAGAGCCGGTATTCATCACCACAAAGCAACCAGTCCCGTAGGTGTTCTTGACCAGTCCAGGGGTAAAGCATTGCTGGCCGAAAGTAGCCGCCTGCTGGTCGCCCGCGATCCCTGTGATGGGTAACTCCTCGCCAAACCATTTGCGATCCGTCATGCCGAACAGGCCGCTCGATGGCTTCACCTCCGGCAGCATGGCCTGGGGAACTCGAAAGATTTTCAACAACTCCTGATCCCATGCTCCCTCGTGCAGATTCCACAACAATGTCCGGCTGGCGTTGGTGACATCGGTCGCATGCACCTGACCTGCAGTCAGCCGCCACAGCAGAAACGAATCGACTGTTCCAAAGCACAGATCCCCATTTTCTGCCCGTTGGCGCAGGGCAGGGGATTGATCCAGGATCCAAGAAATTTTAGTAGCCGAAAAGTAAGGATCGAGAACCAGCCCTGTCTTTTCTCGAATGAGTGGCTCGTGGCCCAACGCCTTGAGCCGGGCACATTCTGGCGAGGTAATGCGGCTTTGCCACACGACAGCATTGGTGACTGGGACTCCGGTGTGCCGATCCCAGATGATGGTCGTTTCCCGTTGATTGGTCAGACCAATCGCAGAAATCTCTCTGGGAGCAGCACCCACGGCATCAATCGCCTTACGGGTGCTGCTCAACGTCGTCAGCCACAACTGGTTCGGATCCTGTTCGACGTGCCCGGGTGAAGGGAAGAGCGGCGTGACTTCCTCCTGCCCCCGCCCCGCCACTTTTCCGTCCCGATCAAACAGTATCGCCCGGCTCGAAGTCGTCCCCTGGTCGAGAGCGAGGATGAAATCTGCCTGCTTTCTTGCAGATTTTTGCACGCCACTCAATTCACTTGTCTGACTTCTAACGGGAACATCCCGAGGAAAGGCGGAAGTATTTTCGTCCATAGTTGATTCTCATGAGCCAGTGATTCAGGTGAGACATTTTCACAAGATTCGAATCAACAGTCATGACGCAAGCAACCACAAAGCGGTGACTTTTTATTGATGGTGTTCGCTCAGCCATTGCCCCAGTGCCATGAGCGCAAAAGGTGTGGCAATTAACGGGTCGTCTTCCCGCATTTCACGTTGATCATTTTCCCATCGACCATCAGCGCGCTGTCGATCAAGAACCCGCCGGATTAACTCGTCCCACTCAGCGGAGTCGATGATTGATGGAATGACCACTCTCAATTCAGCCCACTGCGATGCTTCGTAGTAATCCAGACCTGCATCCCCATCGGGACTTTTGAATGACTCGCCCTCGTTGACCGTAGAGAAGGGGAGTGGCTTCGCACAGCCGGGTTCGACAGTCGGTCGATGAAGCTCAGGGAACTGCTTTTGCAAACAGATCTTTCTGGCCATTAACCCGTCCCAGGTCGCTGTAGGATAAGGTCTGGCCTGGGGAAGCTGGTCAGCACTGATTTCAAAACCTCGCTTATTCAGTGTATTTATGGGATCAGGGGTAAAGAAATACACCGTCACTCCCCTCTGCAAGGGATCATTCACCCGGCATCTACCAAGAAACGTCTCGGCATCCCGTGTGATGTCCGTTGTCAGGCCATCGGCTGCAGCCAGCGCCATCAGCACCATGCGGGTCACAGAAGTATTGGATGGACTCCCTTCGCGATGAGATCGTTCCGAAGTTGTGTCTATCTGTGGAGCACGGTCATTGAGTGCCCCCCACCCCCCAAAATCCGGATCGCTTTGGATCCAGCCCTGGGCCTCAATCCGTTGTGAGGCCTGGAGTGCCGCTGTCAATTGACGGCTCAGATCAGAATTTTCCACGGCATGGGTTCGGCTTAATGCCCGAAGCAATAGTGCAGTGGCATGAACCGGATAATCAGCCGCCCGGCCGGGACCCTGAACCAATCCCATTTCATCAACATGCTTGGTGAGAAAGTCAATCCCCCGCCGAATGGCGATCGGAGGAATCACTCCTTCGACACCTTCACTTCGAGTCAGCAAATCGAGTGTTAGTGCCGTCTGACCAACTCCTCCCTGCATAACTCCATAGACCTCAGAGTGCCACCCGCCGTCGGCCTGCTGCTGATTTAATAACCATCGAACGCCATGTTTCCATGCCTTCAGACAGCGCTCATACCTTTGGTCTGGTACAGAATCACTTGAAGCTTTGGTTGGCTTTGCTGCCACCTCCGAAACAGTCCGGAAACTTCTATCGCTGGTGGTGGGTAAATCCTCTTTGGGCTGGGAATCACAACCCGTCACAAAATGTAACAACCAGATGACACATATTATAGCAGGGCGCTGCAAGACCTTACGCCATGCCAAGATTGAAACAAGGATATTCCAAGGATGCCGTGTCATCAAAAAGAAGTTCTCCACTGCGAATCTCTTCAAAAACGGCTTTAGACGCATACGGATCACATTTTTCATCAGTCAGTTCGCGGTTCGTCTTCGGACAATTTTCATTCCGTTGATTCAAGCGGATCAGGTTTTGCTTCGAAACTCCTTCGACCTCCAAAAAGGAATTTGAACATGCGACTCCTGCTCGTTGTAGCACTGGGAATGTGTGGTTGGGCATTATGGCAGACGACTGAAACGGCCCAGATCATTGAAACCAGCTTCGAGACGATGCCCGCGGATCGCTCTGAAACTCAAGCAGCCGCTCCGGCAAAAAGTGAGCGATCCACGGCGTCGCAAGTCTCACATGAAACACAGAATTCCATCGACAAAGGAACACGCTGGCTAATGTCCGCCTTGAATCGTCGCGGTGTTGGCCCGGATATCGATCAACCCTTTGACCTGAGCTGCACTGCGATCACAGGTCTGGCATTGCTTTCTCAGGGGAACACTCCACGGGGCGGTCGGCATTCGGCTGAACTTCGGCAGATACTCGAAATCATGCTCATGAGAATCGATGACTTTCCACCTTCCAAAAATCGAGCGGTACAGCTTTCTCTGGTACAAAGAAAAATTGGACGCCACGCCGACCTCTTTTTTGCGGCACTGTTTCTCAGCCAGACTCTCGGAGAATCGAGCAGTTACGATCGTGAGATTCGCGAGAAACTCGAACGACTGATCGATGTCATTGCCAGCAGCCAGAAAGATGACGGCACCTGGGGTGAAGAAAGTTGGGCCCCAATCTTAGGAACTGTCATGGGCTGGGAATCTCTCAGAGCCTCCAGTTCTTGCGGCATCAAAGTGCAGGCCTCGGCTGAGTTGGCAGGACAGGCTCTGCTCAAAAAGCTGCAAATTAAAAGCCAGCAGGAAACCAACTGGATGCACGACTTCTACAAGACGGCCTCCACCATCCGGGTCCTGCATTCCACGAAGCATCGACATGAGGCGGCGTACATCGAATGCGTCCGTCAGATGATTGAGATCGCCAAAATGGATGATCGACCTTTTCTCCACGCAGGTGGCGAAGAATACCTGGCGTTTTACTTGATGACAGAATGCCTGCTTCAAGAACAACGCGAAGACTGGCAACAATGGTACCCACTCGTCTGCAATCGATTGGTTAAACATCAGAACCGGGACGGAAGCTGGACCGGACACCATTGCATTACGTCCCGCACCTTCTGCACAGCCGCTGCACTTCTTACACTGCAAGCCCCCCGGCGATCGCTCCCCATGTCCGATCTCTAGTGGCACAGCGCTGGGAGAAATGTGCTGGATTCAACTCATTTTTTGACGACATTTGCATCACTTGAAATCGAGCTCTCCCGGAGGGCTCTCCCGTAAAAGGATCTGAGCCACAGCCTGTTCAGCGACAGGTTAACTGGCCCAGAGAGCATGCTGATCCACTTGGACAAAGCGTCAGTACGAAGTATCTTCTCCAGGATCATGTCACGAAAGACCCCTATCCCGATCATCGATCTATTCGCCGGCCCGGGAGGCCTGGGAGAAGGTTTTTCCGCCTATTCCCACCACTTGAGAAAATCGTTTTTCAGAATGGCTTTGAACAGCTATTGAGACTCAATAAGAAACCGAAGATGGCTCGCACTGATCTTTGGACTCGTGATCAACTCCTTTTGGCACTTCGGCTCTATTTACGGCTGCCGTTCGGGAAGTTGCATCGACTCAACCCAGAGATCATTGAACTCGCAAAACTCATAGGTCGCACGCCTAATGCGTTGGCAATGAAGGCATGCAACTTCGCGAACCTTGATCCCGAACTTCAAGCTCGTGGAATTCGTGGCTTATCGAATCTCAGCAATGCAGATCGCGAAATCTGGATGGAGTTCTTAACCAATGCTGAGGGCCTAGCTTCCGAAGCGGAAGAGGCTGCTGAACGAATTGCAGGTGTCGCCATAATTGACCTGCCAGATCTCCGCCTGCCGACGGGCCCGACCGACTTCGAGCGAACCGTGCGAACACGCCGGGTTCAGTCCTTCTTCCGGGCTGCCGTGTTGACTACCTACAACTCCAGATGCGCGATCTCAGGAGTCGCTGGTGCCGAACTCCTGACGGCGAGTCACATCATTCCATGGAGCGAATCCATAGAGCGTCGTGCCGACCCCCGTAATGGTTTGTGTCTCAACGCACTTTTAGACCGAGCGTTCGACCGGGGATTGTTTTCGCTGGATGACAACTTGCGTGTGATCGTTTCACGACGCCTGATCGACAACGTGGCAGACGCGAAGCTGAAGTGCTCACTGGATGAAATCGAGGGAAGTCCACTCGCCATACCATCCAGGTTCCGACCGGACCCAGAGGCCATTCGCTTTCATAGGGCTAAGGTTTTCCAACCCTAGATTCATCGAACTCAGATGATGAGCATCAATAGGTGAGTCTTGAGCCCTTGTCCTGAGGTGTCCGCTGGTGGCAGTGGAGTGCATGTGGATGCCCGGAAATGCGAAACGCCTAACTCCCCACAGAATGAGAAGTTAGGCGCTGATGGTCCGCCGGTGGCCACGATTGGCCGCAAAAGGCGCCGCCCGGATTCGAACCGGGGATGGTGGATTTGCAATCCATCAACCAGTTTACATAACACCATTCCAGAAAAGAACTTACAAAACAACACATCAGTTGCTTGTACCGCCCCTTGTACCAACTCTCAGGCAGCATTGTCCGAGATTATCATGGCGTGGCCGATGTTACCCGACTACGCGAGGAAAACTGTTCTGCTCATCGTGCGGTCTGAACTAACTGAACAGAATCCCAAATGACTCCCTGCAGCTAGTAACCTGGCAAGAATTAACTGTCAGCTACTTTCTCTCTGTGGACAGCACGTTCGCTGCACAGCCCAAAATGAATATCGCAAGAGTCGCCCAACCAAACGGCGTGGACAAGAAACTCCAAATGACGCCCCAGAAAATACCCCACACGAGTCCGTCAACTGTCAGTTCCTGAGACATTTGGAATCCTTTCCATTAAGGAGTTAATGCGCGTCAGCCATGACGAGCTAACATCAACATCGGAAAGGAAGAAACACAACTTGACGGAAAAAGAATTTCTCGCATCTTACATCGACCCATCGCCTAGAAATATCGAATGAATCTCAAGTCTCTTCATTTTTTTATGAAGAATCGAGAAACATAATCGCCATTTTCCGGCAATAGTTGCTCACTCGGCCTATGAACGGCAATATGTCGAGGTTCCGCATCCTTAATGGTCATCACAATAGCTCGTCGCGTCAGTTAGAAGAATATGCCAAGAAGAGTCCGCTGAAACGAATTTGTATAGATGAAATACTGACCTCACACAGAGATAACCTTCTATTAGACAGGACTAAAACTCTTGATTGCTCTGCCTGTTTCAAGTCGTCGTGCGTCGCTTCTTCAGATAGGCTCAGCAGAAAGCCGTATAAACTCTCATTAATCTTCTTACCTTGTAACGAAGGTGTCCGTCCATTGTGGGTTGAATCAGAATCAGCGATCAACCTTTGACAGTTCCTCTCCAATACCGAGAAAGCCAACTCGTTCCATTTCATCGATTAAGTTCAAACACCATTTCTTGATTGCGTCGTCAGTCGCCTGTTCGTTCTGACGCACGATGAGTGTTGAAATCTCGCTTGCCGACATCGCCCCGCGACTAGCGACGTGTGTTCCATCTTCGCCAAGAAATTCGAGAATTCGTTCCGCAGCACGGCAAATAATATGAGGAAGCTGAACCCTTGACTGATTGAGAGCGTGAAGCAGGCGGTAGGGATCACTTTCAAAACAGCGGCTTTCGACAAACCGGGCTATGAAATCCTCCAACTGTAACAGCCTTTCACCCGACATATTGAAGAACGCACTAGACACTTCTTGACGGACGTCCTCAGATTCGTCGGCGAGAAACTCTTCCAGTCGCTCAGCACATTTGTTTCCAACAACTTCTTCTGAGAGATTTCTCGCATAAACGTCGGCAGCGGCCTTTCGCATAGTAACACTGCCAGATCGAATATCATCCCCATCAGTTCCTATCGCAACACCTTGAAGTTCAGCCACAACAATGCGACGGGCGACATTCTCAACAGCTTTAGAGTTATGGCAATACAGCGCATATCGAAGCAGTTCACGGAGTTGGGTGTAATGAGAGTAAATTGCATAGTAGATGAAGTTATCAAAGGGATATGTTGCACAAATGTCTTTAGACTGGCGGCAATTTCTCAAGAATAATTCTACCGCAGTGTCGCGGTCAAAGTTGAGAAGCGGCAGAAATGTATCTATTGCACACGTCCGTACAGATATGATTGGATCTTGAGTCAATAATTCCAACGTGGGACGAAGTGAATTGAATCGAGTGTAGTCATTAAAAAGAAGAGACGACAACGCTTCGGCCGCTTGCCCGCGCACGCTATTGATGCCGTGCGAATGAGGATCGCCTCCGTAATAATTCTTCCCATCACCTGTGTCCTGCCAGATATCGGTGCACGGGTCGGGGTCTTTGGTAGCGTAATAGCACACAATCTCTAGAGCTCTTAGCGGTAGCGATCGAGCGGACAGCCTACGGATACAATTTGAAATCGCCGATCCACACGGTCGATTTGGCAAATCGTGAACACGATAAACTACAGTCAAAAACATTTCTGTTGGAAATGCAGAGATCTGCTCATTATCAACTTTCTTTTCTTCCTCGCTGAGATTTCCAAAGCGACCGAAAAGACCGTTTAGAATGGCTGAAAAATATAGCGGATGGACATCGACGGGCATCTTCGTAACCAAGGAGGCAAACCGGGTTCGTTCTTTGCGGGTGAACTCTTCCAATAAGCGGGAAAGTTCTTCCGGACCGCCTCCGAATCGATCGGTCTTGCCGTCATACTTTCTCATCGCGGAGACCCATTGGTCGTCCGTCATCTTTTCTGCACTTGCTTGCTCTATAGGTGGGCCCACCCTGCTGACGAAACTCGTGTTGTCCTCTTTGACAATAGCATCCGACAGCCTCGGAAACTTCCTTTCTAGTTCCTCGATCCTGAGTGCGACACGGTTAGAAACACGTAAGCGGTCGAGCGAGCGAAGCAGGAGTAACTCGGACGAGCCTCGCCATCGCGGCGTTTTCTTCTCATATTCGTCGCATAAACCGATGATTTGCGACTCCAGTTGCTGAAACAATTCAGAAGAGCACTTTGGCGAGATCGCTTTTAAGGCAATCCGACTGATCGCACTCTCGCCCGTTCCGTCTCCACCGCCCGACCAGCTTCCATAACCGATGTTGAGTCGGCGTTGGTCGGCAACAAAGTATTCGGCGCAGTCGTTTGCAAATTCCTCGGGATTCTCAGCCCATGATCGAAGTAACAAATACCCGAACGTCTGATGTGAATGTGTCTCAATCGTGGCCACGTGGCGCCGAAACGCATCAACCTTGTGCAACGCTAGATGCTGGAGCGACTTTCGCAATGAAATTAGGACAGAGTCATTTATATCGAATGGATCGCCATTGTTCGAAAGCCATGGCCAAGCACGATTATTCAGGATGCCCGCACCGCGAACTTCAGTCTCCAAAACCGTCGCACGAACACGGTGAAGCATTCGTTCGACGAAGTACTCTGGTTCATCGGCAGCTGCTTTACCAACCATTATTGCACCAGTGTGCGAATGATTGAGCCGGCATTTGTCGAGAAAATTCCACGTCACGCCATCGTCAAATTGTTGAACTGCCCGATCGAACCATGTTGCCAGCACATCGATCACGAATCGGGGTGACTCGTTCTCTGCATTGTAATGCTGGCTCCAAAAGTCCCCTCCGCTGACTCTGCTCTCATAGTCGTCGTAGTCGCCTTTCTCGATCAGTTCGAGATAGATCGCAGCCATTTCATCACTTTTGTGAGCTTGCCCCCAAGACATTATCCGTTGGATTCGCTGCCGCCAATCACCGTCGCGAGTCACGTACGGACGAATTAGTCGGGCAATTTCTGCAGATCTATAATCATGCAGGTGGTGTGATTCGAGAAACCAGATCGCTGCGTTATTGAACCGGGAATCGTCGGACGCGAGCCAATTCTTGAATACATGAAGCGAGTCTAGTAAATTGAACCATCCAATGTGATCACGTAGAGCAGCAGAGACGTACCGGGAAAGGTCGCCATCCAAAACGTACGCTTCAAGTAGTTGCCATTCCTCCCGACTCGGCTGGCCAACTTGCTTGAAACCAGACGCAACCATCCGCTTGATGTGAAAGCGAATAGTTGGCGACTCAAGGATGCTACGAATGTCGTTGATGTACTGGCTGAAATCCTCTTCTCGACGAAACGCCAGAATCTGACGTACCTGTGCGCGGCGGAACAGATGCTGCTCGGATGACTCGAGAAGTTCGATGACGCTTTGCCCCGAGGCGCAGAATCGTCTGGCAAATGCGTAATCAAAGAAAGACTCATGGAAAAACCGATAGTGGCGTTTGTTCGGAACCTCAATCAGGACATGTTCGGAAGCCATGGCTCGGGCGTCGTGCTGCCATTCGTCCGTAACTGATATCGGCGCGAACAGAAGTTGCTGTTCGCTCATTTTGGCCGTCAAGGCATCGATCACCTTGTTCCAGCGAGGTTCGCCACCAAGATTCGTCCTCAAGTTCTGTTGTTTGCGATCCCAATACCGATCGTACAATTCATTGACTGTGTTGAAGCCACGGGTCGGATCACCCTGCAAGAACAGCAGAAGATGAAACGGAGTGCCCAGGATTTCAAGCTGTTGTTGATTGAGCTTCACTTCTCCATGTCCTGCCAAACCCAGTGAGGCATGGACCTCAGCTTCGGTAAGCCTTGAAAGCGGAATTTTGGAGAACCCCGATTTGGAATTATCCAAGGTTCGCAAACGATGGTCATGTTCAAGATCAAACTCACGACATGCCAGAATCATTTTCATCTGTGGATAGTTTTTGACGTCCTCACATAGATCACGAAACACCTCCCACATTTGGGGATTACGTCCCGAGACGAGACTCATTGCATCCAGCTGATCAATAAGTAAGACACTCGGAGCGTTATCCGCTATTCCCGCAAGGACGACTGCCGGGGATGCGCGCAGATCCATCTGCTCGCCGAGTTGGCTCGCAGTATGGCAGGGTGTGAACAAGTCCATCCTCAAACACAGATGTGGCATGTTGCTCGTCGAGAGTTGCGCTATGCACTGAGCCAAAACACAGCTCTTTCCAAATCCACCCGGTGCGACCAGCAATACTCCGCGCGATTCCGCCCCTGTGATCGTGTCGATTATTTGCCCGACAACATCACGAGTTATCTGTGCGGAGTTGATGAGTTCGGTTTCCGTGACCGAGAGATAGCGGCGATTTGCCGCGGTGACCGCATCATTGATCGTGGTGTCCAATTTCCAATTCTGAACTCCAATTCCCTTCTCGTAAAAAAACGAACGAAGCCGGTCTCTGTCGATTTTTGGACCAAGGTTCTCAAGAATGAACTCTACGATCATTCGACGGACATCGTCGGCATCTAGACGTGAACCGTCTGTGCGGTTGAAGAGTCCATCGATTCGTCGCTTCACGGAGCGTGTCAAGTCCTTGTGGCCGCGTGGAATGACTTCAAGCGTTTTCAGCGCCGCGAATGCGGAGTTAGGATCTCCGGCACAGATCGGAACGATTCGCGCATCAAACTCTGATCGGAGTTTCCCCGTCAAAATGTTCCTGAATTCATCAACATTTGTTGGCGTCTTCGCACGCTCCTCCAGTTCGCGAAGTTCGTTCGCACCAGTTGCGGATACGAATCGTGTTTCGGCGTTTGGCCACTGAATCCGCTTGGTAAGTAGATCTCCAAGAATGCTTCTGCCGGTGTTCTTGTCTTGTCGACACAGATCGGCAACGGACCAATCCCCGCCTTGCTTCTGGCGTTTCACAGAATGGAATTGGAACGCGCCATCATTCGTTTCGAGGTGGAATTCCACGCCGACCGATTCGTCGCCGAATGGCTCCACAGTGATCGACTTAAATCGGCCCTCAAATAGGTCAAGAACAGCGTCAACGGTCCAGACCGCTTCATAGTGATCACCTAGTTTTGCAGCTTCACCGGCGAGTCGAGGCATTGGAAAACCTAAACTATAAGGCAAGTTGAAGAAGTTTCGTTGTCCAGTCGTCATCTACCAAACCACGAAGATTGTGTTATTGGCATGTAAAACCTGACCACGAGTAAATACGATTTTTAACAAGAATTACCTCATGATTCACTGTCTTCATTAGCAACTGCGCAGATTTTGAATAGGCAGCAGACATCAATTACCTCCAACCGCCTGGAAACGTGCAATCACTTTCTTTCGACCTTTCTCCTAAGCTGACTATTCAGACAATCCGTCCCTGGTCACCCTCGGCCCAAGCGTCGGGCACACCCAAATGTGCCAGCTTGGGTTGAGGCGTTTTACGCTCGCTGACCCGTCTTGCCTTCGTGTTGCGGTTCGCGGCAGCGAGGAGTGTAGCGTACGCGGAACGAGCGAGCGGGAGCGAACCGCAACGCGAGCTGAGCGAGCAACAAATCGTTATTGACATCGTCACATATGACGGTACTATTTCCGTCACACTGTTCGTCACACGTTGACAAGGGCAACCCATGGCAAAGAAGCAATCCGCAATGACTCCCCCCAAACCAGCGAGTAGCCCAGAAGCAAGCGGCAAGGCTCGCGTGGAACTCCGATTCGACGCCGACGTCCTCGAAAAGATCAGGAAACTGTCAGAAGACGCTCAAATCAGTGTGAATCAACTGATGCACGGATTGGCCCGTTGGGCCACAGAAAATGTTCATCCTGGCGAACCCTACTTCATTCCAGGCAATAAGTTTGTCCAAGTCAAACGGCAACCTGGTGTTGTCTGGGCAGGCAAAGATAACTTCTTGCCGTCTGAAGAGGAGAAGCAGGAATACCTCGCGATGACAAACGGAGAATCGAGCCTAGAAGACAAAGAAGGGGAAGTTTACTTCATTCTCGATTTCACAGAGCGTCGAGTGGTTCGCGAGGATTTTTAAGCCTTACTGCGTTCAAAAGCCTTGGTCTTCATCACAACACTTTTTGGAGCATTTAGCGTCATGGATGACGAAACTGAATTTGAGAATGATTCTCTGACGATGGCAGCAGGTGCGGCCTCAAGTAACACGCACCTGCAAACTAGCCAACCTGTTGAATCCATATCAGGAATTGTCGCTATCGATTGGTGGGAAGTTGGAGCCTGTGCCCTTTGGAGCACGAGTTCAAAGTCAGCCTGCGGAAAGTTTTTTCCGAAGCTGGAGGAACTGAGAGCCGCATCTCAAGACACCAAGCAACCTCAGTTCATCCAGATTGGCAATAACGTCTGGCAAGTGATGGCCAAAGGGCGGGGCGGTGGCAAAGGAGCCTACTATCGTTACCAGCTGAGCTGTGAAGGAATTTCTGTCGCCCTGGGTGCCCAAGGCGGACAGTCACGACTTTTTTCCAATTTTGCTTACACAATACCTGGCGAGGCATGCCTGCTTCTGGGTGTTCCTGAATCCGAAAAACGAATCCAAGATGTTCTGACATATTTCGGTGGAACATTCACCGATCGATGGATCCGAAGAATCGATCTGTGCCTCGATACACTGTATCCAGATCTCTGCCTGACCTTCTGCAAACTCCTTTTAAGTGGATACTATGTTGGATCAACTCGCGACTACGCTCTTTATCGATCCGCGGGCAACACTTCTGGATTTGGAACCACTTCATCCAGTGGCATTCAGATTCGTGTTTATGACAAACTCACAGAGTTATCGAAGAAATCCGAAGCGTATCAACTCGAGATGTATGCCAATCGCTGGGGCGGTGAGATTCCCTCCAGTGCTACGAGGATTGAGTACCAAATCAGAAAGGAATACCTCGCCCTATTCGGCATCAAGACACTGGACGAAGCCGTCAAACGACTGCCAGACATCATTCGCCGAGTGACTCAGTTTGAACCAAATCCTCACTTTGGATTCACAACTTCGGTTCCTGATCGGGCCAATAATCATCAATCACGTGCCACCATTCACCCTTTGTGGGCGGCCGTTATCCACAAATTTCAACAATTTGCAGGGACTTCCCAAACCCCTCTCAAGCGAGTCGACCGAGGAAATCTCAATAATCGCAGAGCTCATCAAATGATCTCCGGCTTCCTAACAACTTCAGCAGCCAAAAGCGGCTACCCAATCAAGAATCTAAGCGATGCTCAGAATTGGTTGAAGGAACTCTCTGAACGGAACAACTTCACCGATACCGATTGGAAACTCAAAGGCGAAATGAAAGCGAAGTCGGAGAATCAATCCATGGATTCTCACCGTTACCAGTCAAACTGGGAAGTCGATCGGGAGGATGTCGATGGACCACGATAATTATTCCAATCTCAAGCTCATCACCGCAGAAGAACTGGCTAATATGCTGGCGATTTCACAGCGGACTCTCAGGAGACTTGTCTCTGAGGGAAAAGTTCTTCCAGCCATTCGTATCGGGAAATCAGTCCGTTGGATTCTTCGAGATGTTCTCGCCTGGGTGGAGCAGGGCTGCCCCAATCGAAGATCATCCAATCCCATGAAGTGAGTCGAGCATGGCCAGTCTCTTCAAACCCACATATACCCGAAAGAATCCGAAAACTGGCGAGCGTGAACTCGTCAAATCCAAGAAGTGGTACGGGCAATATCAGGATGCCCATGGGCAGCGTGTTCGCGTGCCGTTGTCGACCGACAAAGCCGCCGCGAATGCCATGCTCAATGAGCGTGTCAAACGGGTTCAAAGAGGCGAAGCAGGGCTCTGTGACCCATTTGAAGATTCCCGGCGACTACCGATCATCGAGCACCTCGAAGCCTTCATTCAATCACTCGAAGTGAAGCGTGTTTCCTCGAAACATCTGGAAGTCTCGCGAGCACGTCTCACCAAGATCTTCACCGAATGCAAATTCCACTCCTGGGATGACCTGAGCCACGGGAAATTCAATCACTGGCTGCTGGAGCTGCGCAAAAGGGGAGTGTCTGCCCGCACTGGTAACTACTATCTCCAAGTCTTGCGGCAGTTCTGCAACTGGATAAAACGCGATGGCCGCGCCCCTTCCAATCCGTTCGAGTTCGCCGAACCAGTTCGCGTGCTCGATGGCGAGACAACTCGGCCTCGTCGCTCAGCAACTCCTGGTGAGATCGAGCGACTGATCACAGCCACCCGCACTGGCAAAGACTTCGGCGTTCCTGCGGAAGATCGTGCGATGCTTTACCTGGTGGCCTATGCGACTGGTTTACGAGCTTCTGAGCTCGCCAGTCTGACTTGCCACAGCTTCGACCTAGGCAACTCTTCTCCATCTGTCACAGTCGAAGCCGGTTATTCAAAGCGACGACGAAGGGATGTCTTGCCGCTCCCATCGTTCGCCGTTGAAAAACTCATGGGTTGGCTGGCCGTCAAACGATCTGTGAACCCTGCAATAAAACTTTGGCCTGGGCGATGGCCGAACAAAGCCGCATTGATGCTTTCGCGTGACCTCGAAGCAGCCGGCATCGACGCTAAAGATTCGCAAGGGGCGGTACTCGACTTCCATTCTCTCCGGCATACGTTCATTACCCAACTGGTCGCCGGTGGAGTGAAACCGAAGGTGGTGCAGAAATTGGCCCGTCATTCGACAATCCGCCTCACGATGGATCGTTACGCCCACCTGGACAATTCAGAGATTCAGGAAGCAGTTACCAGTCTTCCAGTTCCTCAATCTCCAGCGACTGCTCGCGCCCAGGAAGACAAATTTCTTGTACCGCCGCTTGTACCAAATCTTGCACAAACACCTGTCCCAGCCTGTCCTGTGGTGTCCGCGGGTGGCAGTGGAGTGTTGGAAGCACCCCGGAAATGCGAAACGCCTAACTCCTCTGTGAATGAGAAGTTAGGCGCTGATTGTCCGCCGGTGGCCACGATTGGCCGCAAAAGGCGCCGCCCGGATTCGAACCGGGGATGGTGGATTTGCAATCCACTGCCTTAGCCACTTGGCTACGGCGCCGTTGTCTGGCAATTACTGGACTCGATCGCTTTGACGCTCTCGATCCTCAATCGACCATGGCAGGATCTGATATCGGAACTCCGTAAGTGATTTGTTGAGCAAAAGCTGGCAACTTTACCCAACACGCAAAATTTGCGGATTCGTCACATTTCCCACTCCCGAAATGTAGGTTTTCGAGTCCCACGGGTCAAGCAAGTCAGCCCTTCGCCTTTCGGCAAAGTTGACCGCCTGCCAGAAAAGCGAGAGTGTCGTTTCTTTGGAAACAGGATGCGGGCACTGGAGGTTTCGTCGCCGCTGGAATAACTTCTGAGTAATGGCGAAATGTCTGGGGCCCTCGATCAGCGATGGCCGGTTCTTGCCATGCTCAGAAATAACCAAGGTGATTTCATGTCGACAGCACATGCCACTGCTTCCAGCGAACAGGAATTGATTTCGATTGCCCAGGAGGCGGTCAGTCAATGCAACTGGACCGTGGGGGAATGTGCTGCCCAGTGGACTGTCAAATTCGCCAAAGGTCGAACTGACGCCGACTTCGCCAATCTGGTTCATTTAAGTCCTGATCAGGTTTATCAGCGTCGTCGCGTCTGGGAAACTTTTGGGGATGTCCGTGGTCAGTACCCGCACCTGAAATGGTCTCATTTTTACTCGGCTGTGGCATGGGATGATGCGGCGGAATGCCTGCAATGGGCTGATGAAATTCAGGCCACAGTCGCGGAAATGAAAGCCTGGAGAAGGGCCCAAAGGGGTGAAGACCTGAGCCTTCCTGCGGATGATGAACCTTACATGCTGCTGGCAGGCGAATCTGTGGCTGTCCGCATGCCAATCGATGGAGAAGAGGCACCATTTGATGGCGCTGTCCCTGGCAATGGTTCAGGAGTGCAGACAGATCCAACCGCTTCCAGCTTTGCACGAGAAACTGGGGATTATGCACCCTTCAATGCTGGTGCAGTGACAGTTCCTGATAAAGCGAGTTCCCTCGATGAACGTGTGCCGCCGAGTGCCGAGCAGATTTTCAAACGGTTAACCTCAACCTGCGAGAAATTTTCAGCACTGCTTTCGGATGAGGTGATCAGCGAATTTCAGTACCTCGATGGAAAGTCTCAACGGAGACTCGTGAAAGCTTTCGAGACATTGATGGAGAAGATGCAACCCATCGCTGGTTGAGCATCGATTTCTAACAGGCCATTCCATCGACAAAAGTTGTATCGCGTTGGATTCAACTCCCTTCCCGGTTTGCGATAGCATTCAAGGGCGACTGTCCTAATAATGAATAGAACTGTCGCTTATCGGCTCACAGTCGCATTTGACACTTTGTGATTGATTGAGATGGGCTGCCAAACCCAGAGGATGCCAGCCGTGGCTTTTGATGATGATTTCAGACAACGGTTTTCTCCTCAGAACGGTACCGGTGTCAGTAACTGGCTGGTGGCTCTGTTGCTCTTTTCTGGTGGCCTGTGGGCGTTAAGTTCTGCTGGAATCTGGCCTTTCAGTCGCAATTGGGTCAATGCCGTTTCCCGCCCGATCACTCCTCGCGGTGATTTGTCTGACGATGAAAAGACCACCATCGAGATCTTTCGTGAATCTCTTCCCAGTGTGGTTTACATCAGCAGTCTGACAGTGAATCGAGCCCAGGCGAGTCCCAATCCTGTGCAGATTACGCGTGGTACCGGAAGTGGATTCGTCTGGGATCATCAGGGGCATGTCGTCACGAATTATCACCTCATCCGCAATGCACAATCTGCTACGGTAATTCTCGCTGATAACTCAGAATGGGATGCGGCACTCGTGGGTTATGAACCGGATCGAGATCTGGCGGTCCTGAGGATCAAGGCACCTGCCAGCCGTCTGCGTCCAATTCCTGTGGGAACATCTGATGATCTCCAGGTGGGTCAAAAGGTTTTCGCGATCGGTAATCCCTTTGGCTTCGATCACACGTTGACGACCGGTGTCATCAGTGGATTGGGCCGCGATGTGCCCGGGGCGACGGGAGAGACGATTCGCGGCATGATTCAGACCGATGCAGCCATCAACCCGGGAAATTCAGGTGGGCCACTGCTGGATAGTGCCGGGCGATTGATCGGTGTGAACACAACCATTCTCAGCAACTCAGGTGGCTCGGCGGGCATCGGGTTTGCCATACCTGTCGATACAGTGAATGCCTATGTTCCAGAACTGATCAAGCATGGCTGGAACGAACGCCCCGAGTTGGGGATCATTTTCATGTACGATACCTTTGCTCGGCGTCTCGGAGTTACCTCGGGTGCACTGGTGAAACATGTCATCGAAAACAGTGCAGCAGCACGAGCAGGGATTCGCCCAATGTGGAGCGATGAGGATGGCGATCTCATTCTTGGCGACATTATTGTCCAGATGGATGACTTCCCAATCACTGGAGAAATGGATGTCTTTCGAACTATGGAACGGTTTAAGATCAATCAGGTCATTCAGGTGAAAGTGATTCGAGACGGTGATTTGAAGAGCATCTCCCTCAAACTCGATAATCCGTAGACATAATCTATGGAAAGTCACAAGGTGCAACTGAGCAAACTTAACGGCGCCAGTGCTGAATGAGATCGATGACATCATCGTGCTCAACAACGTCATTGCACATCAGCAGATCGGCGATATCGCCAATGGCTGTCCAGTGGTGGTCTTCCCTCAAGAATCGATGGAGTCTCGCACATCGATCTTCGAGAAACTCGATCTGTTTGCGAAGATCGGGCATGAGCCTTTCGGCCATTTGCAGAGCATTTCGCCAGTCGGGCTGCCATTGCGGTACATGCGCGGGGTGAGTCTCATCTCCGCTGTAGATTGTTTCTGCCATCGGCCCTGCCAAGGCAACTTCGCATAAGATCAGGGGAAAATCGCTGCGCTCCCGGATCGATTTTCGCCAGGCAATCGTGGTATCACCAAATCGACGTGGACCTTCGTCTTCTTCCGGTTCCAGACTGGCAAGCTTCAATCTTCCGCCATGCAGGATCCCTACAAAGATATGACCCGCCTCGTGATAGGCCGTCAACTCCCGCTCGCTATCACTCGACAAAGCCATCTTGTGAATCACCCTTGAGTGAATCGCTCCACGAGAGCACATCGTCCTGGCGAAACCAGAAGCAATCACTGGACAATCGGCGAGCCAGTTCGTCGCACTGATTCGAAGACACAGTCCTACGAAAACCCGTCATTTCGAAAGATAGTGTTTCCAACCCTGTTTTAGCGTGCGTATTCAATGACTCGTGTCTCACGCAGGACAGTGACTTTGACTTCCCCAGGGTAGGTGAGAGATTGTTCAATGGCTGTTGCCAGATCGCGGCACAAACGGGCCGCTTCGCGATCATTCACATCCTGCGGATTCACAATGACGCGGATTTCCCGGCCCGCCTGAACTGCATAAGCCTGTTCGACACCTGGAAATCCACAGGCAATCGATTCCAGTTCTTCCAGACGTTTGACGTATCGCTCAAGCGACTCGCGGCGTGCACCAGGTCGAGAAGCCGAACAGGCATCGGCAGCCGCCACCAGAACTGTGTAGATGTAATCAGGACGAATATCGTCGTGATGGCCGCGTGCGGCATGGATCACCTCGGGACGTTCGCCATACCGCTTGAGCAATTCGGCACCCACAGCCGGGTGACCACCTTCCATTTCATGGTCGGCGGCCTTTCCAATATCATGCAGGAAGCCGCAGCGGCGGGCGAGATTGCCGTCCAGCCCCAGTTGCTCTGCCATCATGCCTGTGAGTGCAGAAACTTCAATCGAATGCCGCAGTACGTTCTGGCTGTAGCTGGTACGGAAGTGAAGTCGCCCCATGAGTGCGAGCAGTTTCTCGTGGAGGTTAGGAATCGTGGCTTCCTGTGCAGCCTCAGCTCCCTGGCGAAGAATATATTCTTCCATTTCCTTCTGAGTTTCGAGCACGATTTCGTCGATGCGCGTGGGGTGCATGCGACCATCTTGAATCAGTTTAATCAGTGCGAGCTTGGCTGTTTCCCGGCGAACACTGTCAAAAGCTGAAACAACGACCACACCCGGTGTGTCATCAACAATCACATCGACTCCGGTGGCCTTCTCAAAGGCGCGAATATTGCGGCCTTCGCGACCAATGATTCGCCCCTTCATTTCATCATTCGGGATGTCAATTGTGGAAACCGTTGATTCGGAAGTATGGGCTGAGGCGTACCTCTGAATGGCCATACCAATGATCTCCCGAGCCTGCTTTTCGCTCTGGGCTTTCACTTCGGCCTCGTGTTTCATTACGAGAGCGCCAGTTTCGTTCTTGAGTTCACGTTCGAGCTGATCCAGGAGCATTCGGACGGCAGATTCGCGATCCAGGCCGCTGATCTTGTAGAGTTGTTCCTGCTCCTGCTTGAGAATTTTTTCGACTTCTCGATCACGAGCTTCCACCACTTTGGCGCGTTCTGCCAACTTGGTTTGAGTGGTCTCCAGCATTCTTTCTCGCTTGGCGAACTCGTCCTGGCGCTCGCGAATCGTGGCTTCTTTTTTATCCAAAGCCCGCTCCAGCTGTCGAAGTTCATCTCGCTGTGCTGAAAGCTCACGGTCAAGTTCTTCTCGACGCTTAAGAAGTTCTTCTTTGGCAGAGAGCTCGGCAGCTTTTCGCAAGTTCTCGGCGTCACGCTCGGCCTGAGCGACGATCTCTGCACGGGTTTTGAACGCAGTACCACGAACAACTCGTTCAGCGAAGTATCCCGCTGCTGCTCCGAGTAGCAACCCGAGAATGCCTGCAATGACTATTTCCACTTGGCAGCCCTTAAATTTTGTCGGCTGACAAATGAATTCTTGAATGAAAAAGGCGGAGAAACGAATCAGATCTGTCTGAAGGGAACCAAAGACAATCAATCACCACTCATTGGAGCTTCAACAGTCATTGATGATTTTCGACGATATAGGAACCAGCTGATCATTTCACAAACACAGTTTTTACAACGAGTTCATCAATCCGATCTGCCTGAGTCGGGAATACCAACTCTTACAATGAGACTTCCATAACCGAACAGAAATCTGGAACTGCTTACCAAATCAAACTGTGTGCCTTCTTCAAGCATTCACAACGATGACAGTCAATTTCCAAAATGATCCATCTTTTCGGCAGGTTGTTCTCGGCGTAAGTCAGATCTGAGCCATGATTTGCCAGCGGACTTCGAAATAACTGGTAGAAGTGCGTCGAGAAACTGCCATACGGTGTTCTTCTCAATGAGTGGAGGCTGATCACCTGAAACTGTAACTGGAGTTTCAAATACGATTCCCCACAACACACTCAAATCACGCCAGATATGGCCCCTTCAATCGTCAAAAATTTTCCGAGATTCGTTTACTGCCCCCACTGCATTCAACAATCCATCTGCAATCGCTTTATCTGGTTGATGACTGCTTGCGAACACACGTTGCAAGCATTTACAAATCAAACACTTACATTGGTTACTGAGGATTTCAGAAAACCACCGTAAGCCTTATAGTAACAGGTCGGCACGACGAATCAAATCGCCGTAGCGATCAACAGTTTCAACATTCTCAAGCCCCGTCAGGCTCTTCCCACGTCTGGAGCCGGGCACTGGCGATGCTTAATGAATCCATCCGCCCACATGTCTGATGATTCCACCGGCACAGCCGCGCGCCTTGTCGTGGCCGCAATTTGTGACTGGTGGGTAAAGTCTTGTGTCTCTTCAAAACGAGAATCTTCTCGTCTGGTGATGGCTGTCTCGGGAGGAATCGACAGCCTGGCTTTATTGCACGGATTCCTGTGGGTTTCGCAGCTCGATGAGTGGCGACGGGATCACGGTTTCCCAGAAAAATCGGACTGGCTGATTGCTCATTTCAATCATCAGGTGAGAGGGAAAGCATCTGACGAGGACGCAGAGTGGGTGAAGCAACTGGCTGTTCAGGAGCAACTGCATGTACGGATCGGTGATCGGCAGAGCGAAGCGGGGCAGGGGGCTGGTGAAATCGATCATGCTTCGATTTCTGAAGAAGCACTCCGCCGATCTCGTTACGACTTCTTGAGACGAGTCGCTGGGGAACATCAGGCAAAATGTATTGTTCTAGCCCATCATGCCGATGACCAAGCCGAAACCGTACTGCATCACCTGCTCAGAGGGAGCAGTTTCAGTGGACTGGCAGGTATGCGGAGATCGCAGCCCTTTAAGCCATCGCTGACACTGGAACGACCACTATTGAGCTTGAACAAATCAACCCTTCGCCAATTTCTCGTGGAGATCGGACAAGATTGGCGGGAGGACGGCACCAATAACGAAACCGTCTGGACACGAAACGCCTTGAGGCAACTGGTGCTTCCTGCGCTGGACGATGCTCTGATCAAAATGGGAATCCAGCGGACATCAGCGCAAAGTCTTCTTCAACTGGCAAAGCACAGCCAGGAAGTGGAAACGCTTCTGCAGAACCTGGCAGACGAACTCTTAAAGGAGAGTGTGCTTGAAGGCAGCCTGGGGAAATTTCAGGTTGCACCGTGGGGAAAACGACAACCAATCATCCAGCGAGAAGCGTTTAAGCAGATCTGGATTAGAAATCAGTGGCCAAGAAAAGGTCTGGCAGCCAGACATCTGGAACGCCTCTGTGAGTTTCTGGGAGAGTACAAGCAACCTTTATCAGGAGACTTTCCGGGGGGGATCCGTATGACACGCCGACGCGATTGGTTTTCTTTGACGCCGATCCATTGGGAAGAAACCGCCCGATGACAATTCGTTACCAGACCTGTTTGATTCCCAGTTTCCTGACATTCCGGCGAAACTGTGTCATGAAATGATTGACATCCACGATCTCAACATGGAAAACATGCACGAACGTCGATACGATGCGGCGAAAATCTCCATCGAACGGTGGTGATGACTGCTCGTCTCGAATCAGCGTGTTGGAAAGCCTGCCTTACGAGCCGGTATTAGCTTCTGATCTTGTGAATGACGGACAATTCAGTCCTTTCTTGTCTCCTGTTGCCGAGCCTTTCAAGAGGAACATCCGTAATGACTTCTGCGACGATGACCGCAGGTGCTGCGCCGAATGCTCACCGCCTGCTCTGGGCTGGATTCACAGCAATTCTTGCCGCCGGTGTGGGGTTCGCAATTCGTGGAGGGATTCTCGATAACTGGGGCAGGGAATTTGGCTTTACCAATGCTCAGCTTGGTGTGATTGGTGGTGCGGGATTTACCGGGTTCTGTTTCGGCATCATTATCGGTGGCGTGATCGCAGATAAGATTGGCTATGGCAAACTCGTCGTAGCCGCCTTTGCGTTTCATGTGCTGTCAGCTTTCGTCACATTTGCAGCAGTCACTCCCACGGGAGACGCAGCCGCCATTGCAGCTGGCCAGGCAACCGCCTTTAACTTCCTGTTCTGGGGAACGTTCATCTTTGCGATTGCCAACGGAACGCTGGAAGCCGTCGCTAACCCCCTGGTGGCTACAGTCTTTCCAAATGACCGCACGCATTATCTCAATATTCTGCATGCAAGCTGGCCTGCCGGGATGATCATTGGAGCGGCTGCCGGTTGGGTGCTGGACGATATGTTCAACGTCCCCTGGAAGTATCAATTAGCTTTGTTCCTGTTACCCACAGTGGTCTATGGGCTGATGTTTCTGGGACAGGCCATGCCGAAAAGCGAAGCTTCCAAGCAAGGACTCTCATTGGGTGAAATGCTCAAGGATGTGGGTCTTCTCGGTGGACTCGTGGTCTGCTATCTGCTTTCGCTCTTCTTTGGGGATGTTCTCAAGCCCTTGTTTGCCGAAGGCTCGCCGATGGCAGGTTATGTGGGATACGGCATCGGTGGAGCACTCCTGATTGCGGTCGGCGTGATTACGAAATTCAGCCTTGGGTCATTCCTGCTCTTTGTACTGTTTGTCACTCACGCTCTGGTTGGTGCCGTGGAACTTGGTACCGATGGCTGGATTCAGAACATTACGGGAAACATCCTCACCTCCCAGGAAGGAAAGATTCTCTTCGTGTTTACATCCGCTGTGATGTTTGCTTTGCGATTCTGTGCTCACTTTATTGAGAAGCAGATGGGCCTTTCACCTGTGGGAATTCTCCTCGTCTGCTCGATCCTGGCTTTCATCGGTTTGAATCTGACCAGTCGAGTCGATTCATTCACCATGGCTCTGCTGGCACTGACAGTTTACGGGTTTGGCAAAACATTCTTCTGGCCCACAATGCTCGCTGTGACCAGTGACCGCTTCCCACGAACGGGTGCTGTTGCCATCAGTATCATGGGTGGTATCGGGATGCTGTCCGCCGGTCTGATGGGATCGCAAGGTCTGGGCTATGCTAAAGATCGATTTGCAGGTGAAGCCTTGAAAGCCGAAAAACCAGCTCTGTTTGAAGAATACAAAGCCTCCAAAGAGAGCACGTTCCTCTTCTTCCCGGCAGCCAAGGGGATTGATGGCCAGAAACTGGGAGCAATCCAGGAAAAGAAACCTGATCAGAGAACTGAAGACGACAAAATCGTGGTGGCAGCCAGCATTTCTGGTGATCGAAAGACTCTCGTGGCAGATTCAGCGATCCCGGCGACCATGGCAGCGATCTATCTCTGCCTGATGATCTACTTCAAGAGCATTGGTGGTTATCGCCCACTGACTCTCAAGGATCTCTCATCCAAAGACAATGTGCATACCGGCACAGATCTTGGCACTGCTGAGAGTTAATCGCGCCAATACTCGACCCGTGGCGTCTGGATTCGTTTTCCAGACGCCTTGGGATTTGAGAACTGAGCCACTCAACGGTCTCCACATACTGAGTTCGATATGTGGAGGCCGTTTTGTTTTGTGCTCCAACAATGGCCACGCGGGCATGGCTGATCTCAGGGCCGAGAGCTGATCACAGGGCCAAAATGAGTGGAATGCTGTTGGATTCTTCCACAGCGCACAGCTCAATAATTGGATAGCCGCCAGGAGACCCCAAAATGAAGAAAGGGCGAAGCCAATTCTGGCATCACCCTGAAGTTGTCATCATGTGAGCCGGTGACAGCGGCTTATAGCAGACCTTCTACACACCTCGGAACCAAGCGAGCCCACTGAAACAAGCGAGCACAGTGGCAAATGCCAATGGTGCTACTTGGCTTCGGTTCCTTCAACGCGAGCGACAAAGTTCAGCATGGGACTCATGCGGCGAACCTTGGCCACAATGAGTTCCTTGTCGGCGGCTGAGGTCGCAGCTGCGTACTTCTTTTCGAGCTTCTTGATCTTGGCCTTACGCTGGCGACGCTTGGCCAACTCACGGTCACGTTCTGTACGAGGCATCTGAAATCCAGTTCAGGTCAAGTTGAGAAAAACACCAAACAATCCAATGGGAAAGATACTACCGAAGCTTCTTGTGGCAAGTCTTGCAACGAATGGCAAAACCAACCAGCTTGCCGCACTTGGGGCAGCGAATCGACTTCCTCAACTTCACCAATTTTGTTCGTGGTCGGTAGACCATGTTTGCACTCCACCGCAAATATTCAGCGACAACGTTTCCGCATTTGCGAAAAATAGCAGCTAAGTTCACGCAGAACAAGTGAATGCCTATCCCAGAAACACGACGATTTTTACGACAATTCCATTTCGGCGGCGAAAGGAGTCCCGTAACTTCATTTGCGAACCACCCAAATGCCGAAAACTGACCACCAGAAAATATTCATAAGAACACTTATTTTCATGATCAGTTCCACTTTCGCATTCTGAACCACAATTCAAGAAATGTGATCTTCATGCAGACGACCCCCAAAATTCTGATCGCAGGGGGAAGTGTGCGTGCTGCAGCGGACTCGGCTCAGCGTGGCGGGTGGCAAGTTATCGCCTATGACCAGTACGGAGATCTGGATCTTCAAGAATCATCGATCTGGCAGTCACTTCCCGCAGAAACCAAGAATTGGTCTTTTGATCTCGCCCATGTCGAACACGTGCAAGGTTGGACATACACAGGCCCATTTGAGAACTGGCCCGCAGATGCATCGAGATTCTCAGAGCAAGCCGACAAATGCTCGATTCCGCTGCTTGGAGTTTCACCCCGGCTTCTCAAACGGATTCGTGATCCCCGCTTTCTGCAGGAAACGTTTGCCAGTATCGGTGGGAATCCTCTGGCGGTGATCCTTCCCGGCCCAGTCGTACCTTCCGAATTACGACCAGCGACTCAAATCGATCTATCCAAAGTTCAAGAGTTGATTCGTAAACCGCTGCACTCCGGGGGAGGGTTCAATGTTCGCGATGTCTCTCAAGCCGACATCATGGAAGAGAGCTTCCCTCATTCGCTTGATGAGCTTGAATACCTGCAGGAAAAAGTCCATGGGGTTCCGCAAAGCTGCATCTTCATGGCGAGTTCAACCCATGTGGAGAGAATCGGTTGGACTGAAGGTCTGATGGGCACTCCCTGGGGAAAATATGGTTATCGCGGCTCCGTGGGCCCGATCACTGTTCCCCCACCGATCGATGAGCTGGCCTGTTCACTGGCGAACGCGATTGTCAAAGCGACGGGCCTGTCGGGAATTCTGGGAATTGATGGCATTCGCTGCGATGAGTCGTGGCGACCGATCGAAATCAACCCGCGCTACACGGCGAGTTGTGAAATTCTGGAAGGAACAGTCGGCCATCCCGCATCGCTGATGGATCTTCATCTCAGGGCCTGGCAGAGCGAACTGATGCCACCTTGTTTGAGAGATGTGTCCGCAACTTCCAGGAAAAAAACAACAGGTGGGGATCATTCGCAGCGCCCCGACTTCGGTTGCAAGCAGATCGTCTATGCAGGGGAAGCCTTTAATGCGCCGGATTTGCGTGTTCCCTGGTTGAAATCGCATTCTGGCAAATTCCTTCCACAAGCATCACCTCATCAAGTGATTGCCGATATCCCCATGCCTGGAAGTCTCATTTCCAGTGGATACCCGGTTTGCACCCTCTTCGGATGGGGTTCTTCGATTGCCGATGCCCGCCGACAATGCGCAGAGCATTGGTCTCAACTGACGACTCATTTTCCCGAGCTGAAGCTTGCCTGACGACCTCCCTACTTTCAGACGAATTCATACAGCATGAATCTTTAGATCATCAGTCATAAGCCTTACATTCGGCGATACTTCCCGGAATTATCAGGCTTTACACCGAGATTGTTCCAAGAGTGGCCCTTGGACATCTTGTTGATGACCACAATCATAGCGAGACGAATGCTGTTCCATCGAATCCTGATTGATCGCGAGCTTGAACAGCCCCTCCGATTTGTCCGAAATCGATCCCTCCGTGAGTGCGACGTTGTCGCAGTAAAGTCTTCATCGTGCCCACACCTGCCGATCGCATCCATCTGGCCCTCGAAATCCTTGTCGAAGAGTGGACCCCATTCATTCGACAGGAATTGAGCAAGTCGTATGGACATCGAGTCGAAGAAGTCATTCTTGCGCAGATTCGCGGTGATCGAAACATGGCCTCTGCCAGATTTTCCGATCCGCTGTCAGATCCCCATATCTTGCTGAATGTGGTCTGGGAACAGTGGAATCACTGCTTTCGCCATCAGTTGGGAATCTTTGAACGGAGCCTGATCAGCGAACTGCGTGAGTTTCGTAATCAGTTAGCTCATCAGTCGTTTCTCACTGAAGACGATGCCTACCGAGTGCTCGATAGCGTTCAGCGGTTATTGGTGGCGACAGGCCACACCCAGCGGGCGACTCAGTTAGAAGATGAAAAGGTCGATGCACTCCGGCAGAAATTCGGGCATCGCGTCAATCGCGAACTGGCCAGAATTCGGTTCAATCGACGGCGTCTGCTCGACATCGCACTCTACAGTCTCTGCTGCTTTGCATTGGTCACAACGTTGTGGAGCTTTCTGTGGGAGCGTCACTGGCTGGCCACATTACTGCTGATTGCCTTCGTGATCTTTACCTTTGGTTACTTCATCTATCAGCGTCTGAGTGCTGCAATTCCGGTCTTTGGCGTCCATGAATGTGCTCATTGCCGCAGGGTCATCTACACAGAATCTTGCCCGTACTGTGAACAATCGCCTGCACATCGGCATAGACGAGCTCAAATTCTCGATCCTCGGGAAGAGGCTGATGCGACGCTCGCTCACGAGACACTGGAAATGATTGACCAGAGTGCAAATCCTCTGGAACTGATTTCCAAAGTTCCGCGCTGATCGTTCGCTCATCCACAGTGCGAGTAAGAGTTACTGCGCACTCTGAATATCGGGACGCAACTTCTTGGCTTCTCCCAGGTAGACATGCACAATTTCACTGGGTGCCTTACTTGAGTTCACATGCAATAACACACGAATACAACGTGGCAACGCCTGGGGAACTGCGATCTCTGATGCGCACAGGAGTGGCACTTGCCTCATCCCGAGAGCGCGAGCCGCCTCGGCCGGAAATGTCGAGGTGAGATCGGGGGTTGTCGTGAAGATCGCTGAAACGATTTCGTCGAAATCGACGATTTCATTCTGCTGAAGCAGTTCTGCCAGGAGTTCTCGAGTCGCAGCCAGAAGCAGTTCAGGATTATCGCAATCCACACAGGTTGCACCACGAATTCCTCTGACGGACATCTCAGCCCACTCCCTCTCGAACTCGCTTGAACATTCGATCCGCAGACATTCAATCAATCGTTGCAGATCGTAACGATTGACCATCCTGCCCGACAGCCACCCACAGGCTTGTTCAGCAATTCTTGCCGCAGCCAGCATGACAACCTTGTTCAACTTGTCATTGCCAAACTTTTTCTTACGATTTTGTCATCTTTCTAACGCCGATCAACGTATCTACAGTCGTAACAGTAACCCGTACACAGATTCAAACATCGAAAGGTGTCGATCGATGCCGTCCTCGACTGTTGCTACCAGGGAAATGGCTGAGCTTCTTGGAGTCCTGTCGCATCCCTGCCGCGTCCAGATTGTGGAAGAATTGCGCGACAGTGAACGTAATGTCAATGCTCTTCAAGAGTTGCTAGGAATCAGCCACTCCGGTGTTTCACAACACCTGGCACTCTTAAGAACGCGCAAATTGCTCAAAGAACGCCGTTCAGGCAGGCATGTTTATTACCGGCTGGCAAATCCCCGGCTCGCCGAGTGGCTGAGAATGGGAAATGTGTTCCTCGATCAACCCACACCCGATCAAATAGAGAACTCCGGGACAAGTAGCAATGCATCCACAAATGCCAGTTCGTCGATGAGTTGGGAGGCACACGTTCTGCATCAGAAGGTCGTCCCTCAGCCGGAGCCATCACGATCTAATGGAATGTCAGGCGATCGCTTGCCGGAACAGACTTCACTCGGTGAACATCGCAATTTCAATCCAACAGATTATTCAGAAACGGTTGTGGTCGACAAACCGATGGATCTGTCAGACTCCTCCACGACCCAGCCGACATAATTTGCATCAAAATTGAATCTCCTGGAGAGCATTGGTTGTGAGCAGATTATCATCTTCGACATCGAGAGCTGAGCCGGGGGAACTCCGCCACGCGGAGACTGATCGAAACGACTACGGAGATGAAACCGAGTGCTTCTCATCCGGAACGAGTCAGGGTGCGGCTTTAGCCGGCGCACTGGTCGAATTCGGTAGACTCACCGAAAATCCGTGGGAACCTCTGATCGTTCAACGTGAACTCGAAGCAGCCGCCCGGTGCTGGCAGGGTGACTTCGACAGTAAGTGGTGGAAGTGGGCCATCGAAGTTGCCAGGTCTCATGGTTTGGCCATCCGGCTCATGGATCTGACGATCAGTGAAGTTCATGCACTTGCGAAACATGGTGGTATCGCCCTTTGTCGCACTGAACCAATTCCAACTGTGCCAATTCCAAACGCCTCAGCTCCATCTTCGAAAGCCGCACCAGAACTGGCTGAGAGGCTGTTCGTCGTCTCGGGACGAAAAAAAACGCTGGCCATGGAGTTTGCTAATGATCTTTACGGCAAAGATCTGCCCTGGCTCAATTTCGTCCAGAGTTTTCCACAGGTTGCTGTGCGCTGTGTCGTTTTTGAGCCCAATATCGATGGGTTGGGTGCCGGCCACGAGCACCACCAGCCTCCCTGGAAACGTCTGCTGCGCATGATCGCGCCAGAAAAAAATGAAATCTGGACGATTTTCCTGATGGCATGTGCGGCTGGCCTGTTATCAGTCTCGGCTCCATTGGCGGCTCAACAACTCGTCCGCGCGGTGACTTTTGGTGGTGTCTTCCAGCCAATTATCGTTCTGAGCATTATCCTTTTGGGGCTGTTAAGTCTGCTCGGCGCCTTCCAGATTCTGAAGATCTACATCTCAGAAGTGATCCAGCGCCGCCTGTTCACGCGCATTACTGCGGATCTGGCATGGCGGCTTCCTCGTGTCAAAGAATCGGAATGGATGCATCATGACGGACAGGAACTCGTCAATCGGTTTCTGGAAGTGGTGACACTTCAGAAAGTCATCAGCAGCCTGCTGGTGGATGGATTAGCGATCATTCTGGCGACAATTGTCGGTATGACATTGATGGCGTTCTATCATCCGTTTCTTCTCGGTTATGACCTTGTCCTGATTGTGCTGTTGTCGATCATCATTTTGACAATGGGGCGCGGAGGGGTGCGAACTTCCATCGAAGAATCCAACAATAAATACATGGCACTAGCCTGGTTCGAAGAACTGGTTCGCGTCCCCGCAATCTTCCGTACTCCTGATGGTGCTGCTCTGGCTTGGCAACGAAGCGATGCGCTATGCACACGTTATCTCAATGCGAGGCAAAGTCACTTTACGATTGTTCTCAGGCAATACATTGCTCTAGCGATACTCCAGGCTGTGGCAGCAACCGCCCTGCTGGGTCTGGGTGGTTATCTCGTACTTCGAGAACAATTGACACTCGGCCAACTGGTTGCTGCCGAACTGATCGTCGCCACTATTGTGGGTTCGTTTCTGAAACTGGGCAAGCACCTTGAAGAGTGGTTCGATCTCATGGCAGCGGTGAATAAACTGGGCCATCTGTTCGACCTGCCTGTGACCCAGCAAAGAGGGGTCTTGTTGCCCGAATCACGCAAACCGATCGCTCTCGATATGCGAAATGTTTCGTGGGGCCATTCGCCCGGTGTCGGTCATTGGATGACTCCCCATTTGACATGTGCTGTGACTCCGGGTTCATCGCTGGCCATTCTGGATAATCAGCCGGAGCATCGGTCAAAAATTCTCTCGGCCCTGGCAGGTGAGGCCTACGAATTCGAGGGAATCATCGAGCTCGATGGTTTACCACTGAATGATCTTCGTAAAGATCTTGTCAGATCACAGGTGGCTTTCGTCCAGATGCCTGAGATTCTGTCTGCTTCCATTGCCACCAACGTCCATTTGCATCGACCCGACGTCAGTGATCAGACCGTCAAGCGACGACTCGAAGATGTCGCACTCATGGCTCGAATTGAAACCTTACACGGTGGTATCCATACCGAACTATCGGCCAAAGGCGACCCGCTTTCTTCAACAGAGCAGATGCAACTGATGCTCGCACGAGCCATGGCAGGCTCTCCGCGTCTGCTTCTGATTGACGGATGGCTGGATGGCTTGCCCGACCACTTGCGGCAGCGTTTACTGGGCGTCCTCTTTGCGCCAGACAGAACGTGGACCACGATCATCGCCACCTCCCGGCCCGATATTGCCGCGCTGTGCGACCAGACCATCGAGATGGACAGTGCCGAATCTCGACCTTTGGAAGCACCTCGTCAACCATCCTTACCTGCGACCTAGAATGCCAGATCGAGCTTCATTTCCAGATAAGAAGTTCCAGATGTCCTGACTGAATAACGGACCAGACCTGCATCACGAACATCATCCACGATTCGCTCGGAAGGAGTGAAACATGGCTTCCACACAAATCAGTACCACACCCCAAGGCACAATTGTGCCCGCTGGTGGGCATCATGATCAGCATGACACTACCCTGGGGCTATGGAACGTCGGCGAAACGTGGCAAGCCCAGAACTTTCCGGCACTCCAACTGGCCCAGCCGATCAGTACGATTCGCTGGATCTCGACAGCACTATTGTGGGCGTTGCCCATCAGTCTGATTGTCATGATGTTCGCCCCCTGGCAGCAATCCGTTGTCGGTTCCGGGCGAGTGATCACTTATGATCCCAATCATCGCCTGCAGGAAATCGATGCTCCCATCGGAGGTCGCATCACGAATATTCGTGCCGAGCTGGTGGAAGGGGCGATCGTCAAAAAAGGCGAAGTCCTCATGGATATTGAGGTCATCGACTCGGCTTTGATTTTTCGCCTCGAAGAACAGTTCATGGCCACTCAGCGTAAACTCGAGACCGAAAAGACCATTGCCATTGCCTACGAACAACAGGTTCAAGCGTTTGAAGCCATTCGCAACCAGACGGAACTTGCCCAGGATGAATTCATTAAAATGGCTGGGCAGAAGTTGCTTGCTGAGCAGCAGAACCTGAAAGCAGCGACCGCCGCCTATGAGCAGGCCGAGAAGGATCGCATTCGACGCATTCAGCTCTTTGAACAGAAGGTGGAATCTCGATACGAAGTCGAAATTGCTGAGCGAAAAGCTCAAGAGGAACAGGCGAAACTGGCACAGGCCAATGCTTATGTTGAAGCAGCGAAGAGCGAGCTGTCGGCTAAAGAGGCCGAGCGACTTTACAAGATTCGTGAGGCGATCACCAAGATTGACTCAGCACGGGCCGTTTATCAGAAGTCGTTGGGAGATATCGCCAGTACCGAGAAGGAGATCGCCGATATCCAAGCTAAACAAAAGTTGCAAGTACAGTCGGTGGTAGCCCCGATTGATGGGTATGTCCTGCGACTGACAAACTTTCAGGGAGGAAAAATTATTTCGGCAGGCACGCCGCTTTTGGAACTCGTTCCATTAACAGCAGATCGCGCTGTCGAGATCAAGGTCGATGGAAACGATGCACCGCTGGTCGCCTCACTTTCTAAAGATGGCCAGCATCGCAAAGTCAGACTGCAATTTGAAGGCTGGCCTGCGGTTCAATTTTCCGGCTGGCCTTCAGTCGCAGTCGGTACCTTCGGTGGTGTTGTCGCTGTCGTCGATTCGATGGATGATGGAATTGGTAAATTTCGAGTGCTGGTATTGCCTGATCCGGATGAAACAAGGCCGTGGCCCACAGCCAATGTCTTGAGGCAAGGGATTCGGGCCAGAGCCTGGGTGTTGCTGGATCGGGTCACGATCGGGCAGGAACTCTGGAGACAACTCAACGGATTCCCACCCGCTATTCAACTGGATGATTATAAGAGTTCAACGGACGACAAACTTCTTCGAGGGAAAAAATGACGCGATCCGGACAAGCATGGATGCTTGTTGGTTGCCTGGTGATAGCCGGATGCTCAACCGCTCGTACAAGTGTGGTTCGCTCCATCTCACCAGCATCGTCGTCGGTCGAGAAATCGACCGTCGCCAATCACAAGATCTCCGAAGAAAACACCACCGGCAAAGAGACCAGTTCTCGATACACAACCAACAAAACTGCCTTCCCACCTGAAATTCCAGAAGATCCGGTGCCTGCGGAAGAGACCTCATCCACGATTCAACTTGCCAATTCTGAAGTGCTGGATGCAGAACCTGCAGGTGCAACGGCTGCTGAGCAGACCGCTGCTTTACAGGGAGCATCGTCCCCACCAGGTCAAGTCAGCACACCTCCCGCCGGTGGAGGCGATGAGTTTATGGAGGGATCCTTGCTCCCCGGAAAGATCCGCCAGGAGATTCCTCCCAGCCCCGGGAATGCCGATGAGATTCCTATCGTAGGTGATGAGCGAGTCAGTCCACCCCTGGTACTCAACAGTGTCATCGACTCGGTCTACATGTCGTTTCCTCTTTTAAGGAATGCACTTTATGGCCGCAATATTGCCAATGGAGCCAATCTCGCTGCCCAGGGAGCTTTCGACCTCAAGCTGAATGCTGATTTGAATAACCAGCCCCTGGGTTACTACCAGACGTATCGGAATGGTGTCGATATTGCCCAGCCCGTGCTCCAGAATGGTGGAGAAGTGATTGCCGGGTATCGCGCGGGTCGTGGTAACTTTGAACCATGGTACGGAAATCGCGAAACCAACGATGGGGGCGAGTTCATGGCTGGCCTGGCGATCCCACTTTTGCAGAACCGTGCGATTGATAAACGCCGCGCTGAACTCTGGATTACTCAGGTTGGTCAATCAAAAGTCGAACCAGAGATTAAAACCCAGCTCCTGCAATTTATTCGTGATAGTACAATTGCCTATTGGGAATGGGTGGCCGCAGGGCAGGGGCTGCGAGTGGCTCGTGAGCTGCAGGCACTGGCACTGGATCGAGATCAACAGATCCGCGCGACAGTCCAGGAAGGTGATCGTCCCGAATCAGACATTATTGATAACCAGCGTTTAATTGTTGCCAGACAGGTCAAGCTGATTGAAGCGGAACAAAAGCTTCAAAGCTCGGCCGTCAAGCTCTCACTCTATTTGAGAGATGCTGCTGGCAATCCCTTTATCCCTTCCAACAGCATGCTGCCTGCGAGGTTTCCAACTCCGATGCTGGTGACACCCGAGGTACTGGAAGCCGATATTGCCTTCGCTACCTCTCGCCGGCCGGAATTGCTGGCACTCGATTTCGACCGTCAGCAATTGTCTATCGAGTTATTAAAGGCACAGAACGAACTGTTACCCACATTGGGTGCCCATGTCCTGGCCAAAAAAGATGTCGGCGGGCCAACCAGCTCGATCAATGATAAAGGTCCCTTCCAGGGAGAAGCCGGCTTGCAGTTTACCGTTCCTCTGCAACGTCGAAACGCCAACGGCAAAATCATGATGGTCGAAGGGAAGCTGGCTCAGAATATGGCCAAACGCCAATTCACGGCTGATAAAATTTCCGTCGAAGTTCGCACTGCCGTCATTGCCCTGGAAAATGCCTATCGTGCCATTGGTCAGGCCAGTGCTTCTGTCCGTCTCAACGAAGAGATGCAACGATTTGAAACCATTCGATTAAATGAGGGCGCGAGCGATCTCTTGAGATTGAACCTGCGCGAGCAGGCCACCTTTGATGCTCGTGTTCAGGAAGTTCTCGCCCTGCTAGGTTACTTCGCCGCAGAGGCTGACTATAAGGCCGCAACTGCGGCTGAACTCCCCGAAGAAATCCTGGTTCCCGCCAACTAATGAGTCAACAAAGCCCCCCATAGTCGAATTAAAAGGTTCCCGATTTGATGGCAGGGGGATTTTGCGAACCTGCCGCGCCACCTGCCTCTGGAACATCTAAACCGGCTCCTTTAAGCAGTGCCGCCGCATGAGTGGCCAACTGTGTTTCAGGATAATCAGTGACCATCTTTGATAATTGTTCACCCAGCTTTTCCTTAAGCTGGGGCTTGGCATTGGCCAGCTGTCGCTCAATATTCTGAATCTGCTTAAGCGCAGCCAGCCCAGATTTCACCTGGGGATCTTTCGGCAGATCTTTCTTTAACTTGGCAGCACCATCTGAAAGCGGGTAGCCCTTAAAAGTATCGTTCAATTTGAGCAGTAGCTCATAAGCCTTGAACTTGTTGCCCGCTTCGGCGGAAGCCAATGCTTCGTTTTCTAATTCCTGCCGCTCGGCATCGACCACTGCGAGCATTTTTTCTGCCACCGATTTGACCTCAGGGCGATTGGAAAGGGCCGCCTTTTTCAGTGGCTGGGCAACACCGCCGTAAGCACCAAATTCAACCTGTTGCCACAGAGGAATCATTTCCGGTGGGACTTCCGCACGTTCGACTTTCCATGTGGCACCCTGGGCGAGTCCCTTGATGGCATCGCTGTAGTCGTCGTAAGGCAAGCTCTCAATTTTCCCAGCAGCGCTGATTCCGCGAATCTGGCGAATGTTCTGCAGGCTGATTTCTCCCACGGAACTGCTGGCGAATTCTTTTTCAAAGCTGCGATCCGTATCGACGATGATCGGCCAGTTGATTTTTACCTGCTGAGCATATCGCTCGACTTCCGCTCGCTGTGTTCCAGAGTTCACTGCGATGAAGACAACAGGCAGCTTTTCATTCGATTTAGCAGCCGAAAGGATATCGGGCCAGGCGGCCCGACATTTGGGGCAGGTTTCTTCGAAGAACACCAGATAAACTGCTTTCCCACGAAGCTGTTCGTAGCTCAATGGCTGTGAATTGACCCACTGACCCGGATTTTTAGGCAAGGGGGGCTGGGCCAGAGCCTTACGAGAATCAGCCACCAGCAGAACGAATACGAAGGCCAACAGCACACCGGTCCAACCGGCCTTACTGGTCATGTTTTTTGCGATCATCGACGGACTCACTCACACCTGTGGACACGGAAGGACATCAACAGTCGCGTTCTTTGCGGCATCTACAACATACGGACATCTCGCCCGATTCATCGACAGCCATTGATCCAACAACGACCTCTGTATCATTTCGTTGCCCGGTGAACATCGCAAACACAATTCTCAAAAACCATCCATTTCGCAAAGACTCGGCATGTGAGTCACTTGCGGAGATCTCAGGCAGCAGTTGTGATGCTGTTACCGTATCAAGCTGAGAATCCCGGATACTCGTGCTGGTCAGTTCTGGAAAGAATACAGCAGCAAGCTCACGGCACTCAGCATCAGCAGCACTCAAGGAATCAACTCGATGTCGAATGAATACACCCAGCGTCTCAAAACGTTAGGGATCGAACTGCCACAACCACCAGTGGCCATTGCCTCTTACATCCCGGTCACGATCACACACCAGATGGCGATCACCAGCGGTCAGTTACCCATGGCAAATGGCCAGGTGCTGCATACTGGCAAAGTAGGCTCAGAAGTTTCTATCGAAGATGCCGCCAAAGCCGCCCGGCAATGTGCACTGAATGCACTTTCCCACCTGCAAAAAGCACTTAGCTCGATTGATCGCATTGAGCGGATACTGAAAATTGACGGATTTGTGCAATCGGCGCCAGGTTTCAGTTCTCAACCTGCAGTGGTGAATGGTGCTTCCGACCTGATGCTCGAAATCTTTGGAGAAGCCGGCAGACACACCCGAGTCGCTGTCGGAGTGAGCGAACTTCCTTTGAATGCGGCTGTCGAAGTCGCAGTCTGGGTTTCCATCAAGCCAGAGTAACTTCTCGGCGAGTAATAACCGCCAATGAACAACGCGTGTGACTCAACGTCATCCTGAGTCACACGCGTTGGAAATTTATCATCAGCAGTCGAAAGGGGACTGCTCCGCCATGAGGGATATGATTTACTCGTCACCAGCCGACAACCATGGCGCAAGTGGCTCAGTGGCATCCACCACTTCATGCGGCTGAAAGTAGATCGCGATTTCCTTCGCGGCCGCTTCGGGGCCATCACTTCCATGAACAAGGTTCATCTGCCGACTCGTCCCATAATCGCCACGAATGGTTCCCGGGGCGGCATCGCGACCATTGGTCGGGCCCATCATGCCTCGAACAACACTAATCGCTGACTTGCCTTCAAGAACCAAAGCCACTGTCGGGCCAGCAGTAATGAAGCTTTCGAGCATGGGATAAAATGGCTTCTGGACATGTTCGGCATAGTGCCTCTTGGCCAGTTCCGGGGTAACCTGAATCAGCTTCAGAGCTGCAATGCGTAGGCCCTTCTGCTCAAAACGAGTGAGAATCGGCCCTGCAAGGCGTCGGGCAACAGCATCTGGCTTCAGCAGGACAAGAGTACGTTCCGTAGGCATTTCTTTCGAATCCCAAAGACTAAAGAATGTGAGTTAAAGACAAGTCAATTTTTCCAGCAACTATGTGTGAATCGATAGGCCAAACCAGCGTATCGATCGTCAGGTGTTCTCTGCGAGCAGTCATTGTTCCCGCTGCTTCCTGAGCTGGCACTATGCAGAGTCAAGCCTTCATTTTCTCGACCGACAGATCCATCAGGCTGCAAAACTCTTCGAAAAGATACGCACTGTCATGTGGCCCCGCAGCAGCTTCAGGATGATACTGCACACTGAAAGCGGGTTGATCGGTCAGTCGCATCCCCTCGATTGTCTGATCATTCAGATTCCGGTGAGTGACCTCGATATTCGCTGGCAAAGTCAAAGCATCGATCGCAAAACCGTGATTCTGCGAGGTAATCTCGACTTTCGAGTTCCGCAGATTCATCACTGGCTGGTTCGCACCGCGATGACCGAATTTCAGTTTATAGGTTCTCGCTCCAGCAGCCAGCCCGAGGAGTTGATGTCCCAGGCAAATGCCAAAGATGGGGAGTTTACCCAGCAATTCGCGAATTGTCCGAATCGCATAAGTCAGCGGCTCAGGATCACCAGGGCCATTCGACAAGAAGACACCATCCGGCTGCAATGCCAGAATTTCTGCTGCCGTGGAAGTCCCCGGGACAACCGTCACACGACAACCAACCTGGGTCAGATGTCGCAGGATATTCCACTTCATGCCGTAATCAATTGCGACGACGTGATAGCGGGTGGGTTGGGAATCCTGCGGAGCCAACGTCGCGAAATTACCCAGCCTTTCAGTCCAGGCAAAACTCGCAGCGGGCATGACCTCCTGAACAAGATCCTGACCAACAATGCTGGGGGCAGCCTGGGCTTTGGCAATAAGCGACTGTGGATCGAGATCGACAGTCGAAAGCACACCCGTGACTGATCCCTGGCTGCGTAAGCGGCGAACCAGCGAGCGGGTATCGATCCCTTCGAGGCCAATAACTCCGGCTTTGCGGAGATAATCATCCAGAGAAAGCTCTGAACGAAAGTTACTCGGGGCTCGGCACAATTCCCGAACCACAAAAGCTCTCAGACGAGGACCATTGCTTTCCACATCTTCGAAGTTGATGCCGTAGTTCCCGATTAGCGGGTAGGTCATCGTCACGATCTGACCGCAATAGGAGGGGTCCGTCAGAATCTCGCCATAACCTGTCATGCTTGTGTTAAAAACCACTTCGCCAGTGACCTCACCCGAGGCACCGAACGCAGAGCCAAAAAAAACAGATCCGTCTGCCAATGCCAGACAAGCTGAAGACTTAGCCTCTTGGGACATCAGACAGCGCCTCACCTTTCCTGGAAAGCCTTAAAAAATGGCTTTGATCAAGTTCAAGACATCACACAGATTCCAAGCGTTATCAAAGCGTATCGCGATCATGAATGTAAAAAAAGGAACCGCAGTGTTTTCACTACGGTTCCTCTCATTTTGTCGAGCCTTTGAAGTAAGCAAAACCTCAAGTCTCAATGTATCTGACCCATCACATCCAGGATCATCCCCGGACTGGAAGCACCTTAGGCGTTCTCTTCCTGTGACAGCACGAAGTTCTTGAAGCGGATTCGGTCACGCTCGCCATCTCCAATGCTGGAGAAGAGTTCAGCCATAATGCGGTGGAAATGCTTCTGGCGCACACTGTAGAAATTGTGCTTACCATCGCGACGGGCTTCAATCAGACCGGCTACTCGAAGTAAAGCCAGATGATGGCTGACTGCTGGCTGGCTCTGACCCAGGCGCTCGCAGAGGGCAGTCACATGCAATTCCTGATCTTTCATCAGATACATCAGGATACGCAGGCGAGTTTCATCGGCCAACAGCTTAAAGACCTGAACGAGGTCTTTCTCAAGCTGAGTCGACAGATCGGGGAAGGATGAACCTTTTTCGACCAAAGGTTCGGCAACGTTCGAAATCATTATATTCGCTCTCTACTTAAAAGGACCATGACTGAGTGACGCCGATCCATTCGGCGGGTGAAATCAGTCAGGTCAAAATTTTACTATTCCAAATCCATCAGCACCCAGAGTTAACTTGGTGCCTGGAATCAAACACATCGATCAAAAAACCAGAACCACAATCTCAGTTTTCACACCGATTTCGATGAACCCACACAACAATTTATATTGATCTGTTGAGCTCACCTGCAGCAATTCAGCAAGTCTGTTCAAACTTATTCAGCATTTCCTGAGACCATTGCCTTACAGTTGCTCAAAACACTTGCAAGGATTTAGCGATTTCAGATTATCCCATTACATGAAATCTGCCAAACGAACATCAGTATTCCTAAATATGTCGCATGACTGATTGTTTCTCCAACGTATTTTGCAACCTGGAGGACAGTCCGTCAACAACACTCTCGCCACAACAAGCATTTCTCCCAAAAGTGGTAGAAATGTAAATCTCTGTCGTGATTGATGTTAAAACACCTTCATAAACGATCACTGAATTTGTGACAGATCATCTTTTCTGTTCCGACATCGAACTTTAACAGCAGATTGTGTGCCACACATGTGGACACTCTGTTGTGTGGATATGTTCGCTGCCTGTTATGATGCCCTTCTCATGGTCTTTTCACGAGGTTTTTCTTCCCCGGTGGAGCACGTCAGCGATGACAAATATGCCTGAAAAGAAAGCATTCTGCAGCTTACACGGGCTGAATGCAGTCATCACCGGGAGTTCATCCGGTATTGGAAAGGCAATTGCTTTGGAACTTTCTCAAGCAGGGGCCACCGTCGGCTTGCACACCCGAAAGTCGATCAATTCACTTGAGCAAATCCGAAAGACAATCCACTCGCAAGGAGGAACAACGCATATTTTTCAGGCAGACCTGCGGAACAACGATGCGGCCGAAACCTTGGCCGAACAGGCATGGTCAGAAATGGGATCTATTGATATCTGGATCAATAATGCCGGCGTGGATCTCCTCACGACCGAAGAAGCTCGCCTCCCGCCAGTCAATAAACTTGATCTTTTGCACTCCGTTGATGTGCGCGCTACTTACCAGCTTTCCCGCGAGATCGCCACGCGTATGAAATCACGGGGCAGGGGCTGCATTATCAACATCGGCTGGGATCAGGCAGATCGCGGTATGGAGGGAGAAAGCGGTGAACTTTTCGCAGCAGCCAAGAATGCTGTCATGGGTTTTACCCGCTCGATGGCAGTCAGTTTTGCCCCTGAAGTCCGTTTGAATTGTGTCGCTCCGGGATGGATAAAAACCGCCTGGGGAGTGACTGCCAGCCCCGTTTGGCAGGAGCGGGTCATTCGTGAAACTCCCCTGAAACGATGGGGATTGCCAGAGGATATTGCCCGTGCTGTCCGATTTCTGGTCAGCGAGGAAGCCTCTTTTATCACGGGACAAGTGATAAACGTCAACGGCGGGGCCATCCGCTGATACAATTGTTAATCTCAAATTCAGAATCTGCCGAGTTGAATTCGTTTGAACATCTTTTGGAATGACGTGACTTCGTCTTGGAAAAACCTCGTCCACGATTGCTGTTCATCACTGGCAAACTGGCAGAGCATTCGCTTCGTCAGACGCTCATTCCCCTTTCTAAAAAAGCCAATTTTGAATTCGAGATTTGCGTGTTGGGGATCACGGTCGCCGCACTGATGACGACACCATGGATTCTGCGAAAACTCAAAGAATCGCATCTTGAATCTGGTGCATTCGATCAGGCGATCCTTCCGGGATCCGTCGAGGGGGAGTTAAACCCATTGAATGAGTTTCTGGGTTTCCCGGCCATCCGCGGCCCAAAAGATCTTTTCGACCTGCCCGAGTTCTTTGGACACGATCAGAAGTCACCGCCAGATCTCACGCAACATGCAATTGAGATACTGGCGGAGATTAATCATGCCCCCCGACTCTCCCTGGATCAGATTCTGAGGCAAGCGGAGTCTTATCGCGAAGCAGGTGCTGACGTGATTGATCTCGGTTGTCTTCCCGGTGTGGCCTGGCCCAACCTTGAAGCAACGATTCGATCACTGCAAAACCACGGGTTACGACTGTCGATCGACAGTTTCTCACAAGACGAAGTTCTGCGGGCTGTCGCCTCAGGAGTCAAACTGGTCTTAAGTGCCAATTCATCGAATCGCGATTGGGCACAATCCACCGGGGCTGAATTTGTCCTGGTTCCTGATCATCCTCAGAATCTGGAGACGCTGATCACCACGCGCGAGGCATTTGTCAGTTCAGGGACTCCTTTTCGGCTCGACCCCATTCTGGAACCCATCGGATTTGGATTTGGAGAATCCATCAGTCGCTATCGGCAAACACGCCAGCAGTTCCCCGCTGATAAAATGATGATGGGGGTGGGGAACCTGACAGAGATGACCGAAGTGGACAGTTCGGGTGTCAACTTTCTTCTGGCAGCCTTATGTACCGAGTGGCGGATTGAAAGCATCCTGACAACCGAAGTGATCAACTGGAGTCGATCTTCCATTCGGGAGTTTGAGATTGCCCGGCGGCTGACTCATTTCGCAATTGAACAACAACGGGTGCCCAAGCATCTGGGCGGAAGCCTTGTTCTTCTGCGGGACCCTAAACTGAAAGAGCAGGGCGAAGCAGGCCTGGCTCATTTAAGGCAGCTGGTCACAGACCCGAACTTTCGCATTTTTGCCGAGCGGGGTGAGATCCACCTATTTAATCGTGATGGGTACTGGCATGGGAATGACCCATACGAAGTCTATGATCGGATGATCGCCTGTGTGGGAACTTTGACTGCCGAACATGCCTTTTACCTTGGCTATGAACTCTGCAAAGCCAAGACCGCATTAACACTTGGTAAACATTACCAGCAGGATCAATCTCTCCGCTGGGGATTTCTCACCGAACCCGAAATCAGTGCCACAGAACGTCGTAAGCAAGAACGGCGTCAGCAGCAGGATCGATCTCAGGACATGACCTTAGAAAATCAAAGACAGGAGGAACGTCCTGCATGATCCCCCCTGTTGTCATTCCCTTGTCTGCGGAAATGCACCCCCAATTCGTGACCCATCGACTGGCTTCACTCGATGCACTGTGCGTACTCGAAAGTGCTGTTCAACACGCCCATCTGGGCAGGTACTCGTATGTCATGGCCGATCCCTGGTTCTTAAGCGATGAGTACAACGTTCAACCCTCGACAGATCCTTTGAGCCCCATCGCCAAGGTAATGAAGAATCTGCCCTTCGAGCGTCAGCCGGAACTCCCACCTTTTCAGGGTGGCTTTGCCGGAGTGCTTTCTTATGAAGCTGGCCGGGCATTTGACCGCATGCCGTCAGCCAGACATCGCGACTTTCTCATCCCGGATTTCTCGATGAGTTTTTACGATGTCGTTTTTGCCTGGGATCATATTGAGAATCGAGGTTGGTTGATCTCTCAAGGCTGGCCCGAAATCAAACCGGCTGCTCGTGCAACAAGAGCGACAGCGCGGGCCCGACAATTTATGAATTTGCTTGAGCAGAAGGTCACTGATCTAACTCCCCAGATTCCTCCAAAGGGAGACATAAGCTATCGCTCTTTGGAAAGCCTCTCTGCACCGTCGTTTGCATTAGCTGGACACGACAACATCTGGAGTAACTTTCGCAGGGAGGATTATCTTCAGGCTGTAGATCGTGTGATCGAGTACATCCGGGCCGGCGACATCTTTCAGGCCAACCTGACCCAGCGTCTATTGACTCCACAAACCATACCCAGCCTGCAGATCTGGGAGAGGCTCCGTCAGCACAATCCCTCGCCATTCATGGCATTCTGGCAAAGGCCCAAATGGTCGTTATTGAGTGCTTCTCCTGAACGATTTCTCAAGATCGAAAAGCAAAGCGTTGAGACACGCCCCATCAAGGGGACACGCCGGAGGCAAGGTGCTGAAGCGGATTTATTTCTACGCGACGAATTGCGAGAAAGCCGCAAAGATGTAGCCGAGAATGTGATGATTGTGGATCTGCTGAGGAACGATCTCTCACGGGTTTGTCGTGCTGGAAGTGTGAACGTTCCTGCATTATGCGAAGTGGAAACCTATCGGACAGTTCAACATCTCGTGAGTGTTGTCACGGGAGAACTCTCCGAGCCTTTTGACTCCTGGGACGCCTTGCGGGCCTGTTTTCCCGGCGGTTCGATCACGGGGGCACCGAAAGTTCGAGCGACGGAAATCATTGCTGAACTGGAACCCACCACACGAGGCCCTTACACAGGAACATTGTTCTACATGACCCCCGATCTCTGGTGCGACAGCAGTATTCTCATTCGCACATTCATCGCGAGCGAGGGCTGGCTGCAATTGGGAGTCGGGGGTGGCATTGTCGTCAATTCCGACCCGGTTCAAGAGTTCGAGGAGACATTAACCAAAGCCTCCGGAATGCTTGCGGCTCTGACTCGCCCCCATTCGAGCGAGTAAAGACCTATTTGCGCCGAATTGTTCCTTCTGTAGGGCAAGAGATGCTATTTTCGTGATGCCACGTTGACCACCATAGATCGCCGATCGACCACGCCTGATAAGTGCCACATGCTGCTGATCATCGACAATTATGACAGCTTCGTTCAAAACGTCGCCCGCTATCTGGTCGAGCTTGGCCAGAACGTTCGTGTCGTCAGAAATGATGTCCTTTCGATCCAGCAGATCATCGAACTGGCCCCGTCTGCCATTGTCATCTCTCCTGGCCCATGCTCACCTACAGAAGCGGGGATTTCTCTGGAAGTTATCAAACGGCTATCAGGGAAGATTCCCATACTCGGCATCTGTCTGGGGCACCAGGCGATTGGTGCCGCTTTTGGCGGCAAAGTCGTGCGGGCACATCGTCCCCTCCATGGAGAAGCATCAAGCGTCACTCATCATGGCCACGCTCTGTTCCATGGTCTGCCAGAAACTTTTCAAGCTGGCCGCTATCACTCACTGGTGATTGATCATCATGATTTACCAGACGAACTGGAGCCTTTGGCATGGACTCTCGACGCACCTCACGATACCCCCGTGCTCATGGCCGTTGGCCACCGAACCCATGCCACTTTTGGCATGCAATTTCATCCGGAATCGATACTGACACAAGGTGGCCACCGATTATTGTCCAACTTCCTAAGCCTGGCCAAACTCCCATCGTCAAATCATCTTGCCGAATCAAAAGTTGAGTCCCAACCACCGGAAACAGGCAATTCCGTGGCAGGCAGAGCGGCTGTCTTCTGGTGAAAAATGCTTCTGATCGATCCTTCTCAAGATCGTTTCATCGTAAAAGAAACACCATTGGGCGGTCGTCAAACTCTACCTAGATCTCCAATTCTACTTATGCGCCAAAGCGCCCTTAAAGAGAGCAAAACTCAGTCTCCGTCGAGTTCTCTCGACTTTCTCTTCACCGAAGAAACTTCCTGACGTCGGCAACTTTTTCATGAGGCAAGGTTGAGTGGTTGCAGTGCGAATGCTGCAAATCGGATTTGTCTTCGGAGCCGCCCACTCATGCTCTCTTCATGTCTGCACTGTTCGAGCCAGGATTCACAATCCCACTTCTGTTCCAACCCAATCGTGGCCTTCCAGAAGGGCCTGCGATCGATGGGACTGGTTCTGCTGATCTTCATCACAACACAATCGGCCTGGGCACAGTATCCACAGGGAGGACATCCACAGGGAGGGCAGGGAAGTGTGTGGCTGGGCAGCTATAACACAGCACTCCAGGAAGCCAGCCGCACAAACAAACCTGTGCTGCTGCATTTCTCAGCCACCTGGTGCGGGCCATGCCAACAGATGGAGCGGGGTGTCTTTCCTCATCCTCAAGTTCAACAGCTTTTGCGCACTTCTGTGGCTGCTGTGAAAGTTGACTCCGATCAGAATCCACAACTCGTTCAACAGTATGGCGTCCGGGGGTTACCTGCCGATGTCATGATCGATCCTCGAAATGGCAAGGTTCTCCTGCATTCCGAGAACTATCTCGATGTCGGAGCTTACACTTCGATGATTGGCGGAGTGGCTCAAAAATACTCGATGAGCCTGGCCCAGGCTGCACCTGCCCAACGAATGCAGAACAAAGTACCCGCGACACTTCCCGGGAATCAGAATTTTGAGCGGAAATCGGCCCCTTCACAATCGATGGCCAATGCTGATGATGTTGGACTGGATGGATTCAGTCCGGTGGCATTGCAAAGAGCCAGACAATGGATGCGAGGTGACAGCCGTTTCGCGTGGGATCATCAGGGAATCACCTACTTCATGGCTACAGAACAAGAGCTGGCCGATTTCAAACTGACACCCGAACAGTTTGCACCGAAACTTCTGGGATGTGATCCCGTCGTGTTGTGGGACACTACCAAAGCCGTCAGTGGTTCAACTCAGTTCGCAGCGTTTTATGATGACAGTCTCTTCCTCTTCGTTTCTCGCGAATCGCGTGATCGATTCAAAGAGAACCCACGTCGTTACATGCGAACCGAGCAAGTTCTTCGACGGACCGATGTGCAACGTCTCGTTCAGGCCCTGCCCGATGAGTCCTCAGAATCAACTCGTCAGGCTGAAAACCCTGCGAAGACCGAAGTCCGTTAAAACACAAGGCATCGATCGTTAATACCCAGGTGAGATCACACCCCCTCACGTGATCTCACCTGTGTGATTTTTCAGCACCAGATCTGTGCAGACAAGTTCTGCTCAGGCGATCGCCTTCTGCACAGATTCTGAACCGACCTTTTCAGGGAATTCGCACTTCAAAACCACCCTGGGCAGGTTTGGGCAAACGAGCCTGGTACTTCTTTGCCAGACGATGTTGTCGGGAATCAATCGGCACTGCAGATCCCCCGATCAGAACGCCATGAATCTGCGTCCCCTGCAGAAGAATTGAGCCATCAGCAATCACCAGATCGGCTCGCTTACCGGGCGTGATCGATCCGGTCAGCTCACCGACTCCCAGAATCTCGGCGGCAGAAATCGTGATCGCTTTAATGGCCTCATTTTCCGGCAATCCGTAAGCCACGGATGTAGCCGCATGGAACGGTGTATTGCGACTATCTGGTGCCCCATCGGAACGAAACGCAATCTTGACTCCGGCTTCGTGCAAACGCCCGGCATTGGCGTAACAGGCATCAAATGGATCCCAGGAGTGAATGGGCCGCCGGATGACGCCACCCACAATCACAGGAATCTTCCGGGCTGCGAGTTCGTCAGCCAGTTTCCAGGCATCTGCCCCACCGGTAATCACGGCCTGGAGCTTCTCTGCTTCGATAAACAGGAGTGCTTCCGCAATCTGTTTCTCTGTATTGGCTTCGATAAACACCTTCTTCTCGCCAGAGGCATAGGGGATCATCGCCTCCAGGCGCAGATCCCTTTGCGTCAGTAAAGATTCTGGTGATTTCGACATCGCTGCTGCATACGTTCGGGCAGCAGTAAACATCGCTTTCAATTCACGAATTGCTCCCTCATTTGAATCGCCACCTGGCCACTGGATCTGCAAACCCGCATCCCGAAGAAGTGTCATCTCAGCCGATGTCCAGCCCTGGAGAGCAATGATCGAGTTCTGCCCGCTGATGCGACCACCTTGGGGACTCAAACCCGCCAGAGTAATTCCGCCTGATCTTGCGGTGAAAATATGCTCAGAGTCAGGATTCACAGCCGCTGCTGCGGCGAGATCAGGTTGGAACTGACCAATCTCGGAGTAATCCGAAGTGACGGAAAGCTGGCTGATCTCTGTAATTCCGACAGTTGTGCTGGCATCGATCATCCCCGGGAAAACTCGTCTTCCCTGGAGATCAATTCTCGTAATAGACGGTTCGGCCTCAAGCTTCTCACCCAGTGCGAGAATCTTTCCCTCTTTGATGTGAATCATTCCCTGCTTGATTTTCGCTTGATCGACGGGATGAATCTCACAATTGACCAGGAGATATTCGTTGCCCAGATTTTCAGGCCATTCCATCACTGGCAAACGCTTTTCCGCAGGAGGCCATTCTGGTGCCGGAATTTTTTCAGAGGCTTTGGCAGCTACCTCCGACATGACTGCCGGTTGCCTGGATCGATCGAAGTACCACTCGCCACCAATGAACGTCTTCTCGCAACGGGAGAATCCACTCATGGGATGCGTGTTGAAGATCGCAACGTCGCCCAGTTTGCCGACTTCGATGGTCCCCACATGCTCATCGATTCCCAGCTCTCGAGCGGGATTTCTCGTCACAAACTGAAGTGCCACTTCCGGAGGCACATTTCCATGTCTAATAGATTTTGCGGCCTCATGGTTCAGAGCATTGGGAGTGACAGGGAAATCACTCTTGATCACCACACTGGCCCCCGCCTGCAGCAACATAGCCGCGTTGTAAGGGGTGGCATCATAAGCTTCCACTTTGTAGGCCCAGTGATCAGCAAAGGTACTGGTGCTGGCCCCATGGGCTGCAATTTCCGGAGCAATCTTGAATCCCTCAAGGACATGCTGCAGGGATTGAATGCGAATTCCGTGGGAACTGGCAACCCGGAGCAGCATGAGGATTTCATCAGACCGGTAACAATGCGAGTGGATCAGGATCTCGCCAGCCAGAATCTTTGATAAGGCTTCCAGTCGCAGATCGCGCCTTGGTGGAAGAGTTTTGGCCTTTTCTTCTGCAGAGAGCCGATCATAAGCCATCCAGCGGGAGCGATAATCGAGCGATTCGACAAAAGCCCTGGTGATCGTAGCTTCGACTCCCAGCCGCGTATTCGGGAAACGCCCATTTTTGCGTTTCACATTTTCCCCCAAGGCAAACTTCACACCTTGGCGAGAGAAAGGGAAGAGATGATCGTGGGTGGATGCCCCGATCTTCATTTGAACGACCGCGTCCTGCCCGCCGATTGTATTCGCCGAACCATGGAGCAGGCGGGCCGTGGTCAACCCTGTCGCCAGCCAGCGATACGAATCAGGATCTGTACCATCCACAATATCCCGCACACGGACTTCGCAGGTGATCGAGTTGGTGGCTTCATTCACTCCTCCCAGCCCGCGGCCCATCATCATATGGCTGTGCGTATCAATCTGGCCGGGAACGACGAATTGGCCCGTGGCATCAATGACCGTCGTACCATCGGGAGCAGGAATGTCTGTTCCAATCGCCGTGATGCGACCCGCCTGAATCAACACCGCATGACCTGCGAGCGATTGCCCCGTCCCAGTCAGCACAGTACCGCCTTTGATCAGCACGTTTCCACCCGTTGACGGGGGACGTCTTTGACGATCGGCCTTCAGTTCCACGGGAGGCTTTTTGGCAACCGCCACTTTCTCTTGAGCATCTTTTTCGCTTTGGGCGGTCTCCAGATGCATCGGTTTCAAAGCATCTGCCGGTTTTTGTGGTTTCTCATTCTTCGAATCACCCGATTCTTCGATCGTGGTGACTTCAATCGCCTGCAAAGCGGCACTCCCATCGATCTTTGTCGATTGAGGCTTTCGCTCGGCAGTGAAGTCAATCGCTGTTCCAAAGAGCGATTTCAATTTGCCTGTCATCGTGTTGCCACGAACAGTCCCTTTGAATTCCAAGGTCACATCCCGGTCACCAGCCCCAATCGAGACCACGAACTCGACCTCCTGGCCTTTGACCGTCCCTTGTTTAATCCGACCATCTCCCTGTTCACTGGAGAATCGACCCGTCAATCGATCACCCGTCTGCACAATCGATAACGTGGCCATCAGTGAGTTTTCTGTGGCAGTACTCTTCACACGCCACTCACCACTCACCAGCCCTGCGTTGTTCGAATCACTGCCAGTAGCCTTGCCGTCGTCGGCTTTTCCGGACTCACTCAGTGGCTTGGCCTCGTGAGAAAACTCGAAGACCCGGCCTCCAATGACAACATATCGAACCACGCTTTTAGCGTTTGAGATTGGCCCATTGAGAATCGTAAAGTTGGCCAGCTTCCCCGGAGCAATCGAACCCAGTTGCTGTTCTTGACCAAGAATCTGCGCCGGTTCCGAAGTTAACAGGGCAATTGCTTCTTCCTCTTTGAGCCCGCGCTCGATCATTTTCCGAATCACACCGAGAAACTTCTGTGGTTGGTCGCTGAATCTCCGGCTGGAGAGACCCACTCTGATTCCACTGCGAAGAAGTGTTCCTGCCAGATCAAGTTCCTCCTGGTATTCAAGAAGTGAATTTTCCTGAACGTCTTTGGGAGGTTTTTTGCCTCGTCCCGCGAGACCTGCAGGCGACTCTTCGACTTTTGGTGCATCATCGGCATTGAGTGCGAGGATAACCGGCGTCTGTGTCGATTTGAGCAGTTCGATCTGCTGACGGGCTTCTTTACCACCCCAGATGATGACTTTAAGGCCGTGCTCTTCACCCAGTCGAATCGCGCGCTCGATGTCGTTGGCCGTATCCGCAATGATGACCGCCGGCCGCCCCGATTTCTTGAACTCGATCAGCGACTCCAAACCGGCATCTTTGGGTGGACGACTGAGCCCCGGGGTTCCGCTGGCAGCTAATTTCAAATGCTGCTCGTGTCGCATGGCGTCGAGCCAGACCTGACGGAAAAGAGCCACTTGACCCATGACTGTGGATGGATAGACACCAAACGACTGCGGCGAGAATTCAAAGACCTGTCCTGCGCCAGTACCTAACCATTCTTCACGGGGTGGCTTATCGCCCAACTGGAGGAGCACACCCTGGCCACTACAGATTCTCCCCGAAGGCCAGATCGCGACTGTCGTAAAACCCGCTCCGCGTAGCTTCGAAGTACCGGCAAATTCTCGGGGTAGCCGGGACATAACATCGAAATCAGGAGTAAATCCGGTGCGAAGATCACTGGGGAGATGGGCGAGGGAAGTCTGTTCCAGCCCCATTTCCTGCATGGGCATGAGAGGTATATTCTGCTCCAGGCCACTGGGAAGGCCCGCGTTAATCCATCCCGGATAGATGTGCAAACCAGCGGCATTAAGGATCGATGTACCGGGAGGAATCACGCTGTTCTGACTGATATCCGTAATCACACCATCCCGGGAGAGAATCAGCCGGCTCTTTTCAGTCTTAGCCGAAGCGTCGGCCATGACTTTTTCGTCCGGCGTATTGAGATGCCAGATGCCTCCTTCAATGGCTAGCTGCCGAAAGGGATGCGGCACCGCTTCCTGAGCCGTCAGCTGAGCAGTTCCTCCGGTGACGGTGAGGATTAAGCCAGTGAGCAATGCCCGCTGTAGAATTGCTGGTGCGCAGAAAACCCGGCGTTTAAAAACGATGGCGAGAATAGACAAACCCAACCCCTTCTAGAATCGATGAAGACGATACAGGAGAAAGAGTTCGCGCAACTCCCCCAGCTTCAAATTCGTCTACCAGAGAAAATACGACCTCAACCTGAGGGTTTTCCAGTGTGGAATCTGCAATAGAATTGAAAAAGTTCAATCAGGGGCAAGACTTTACGATTGACAGATTCGTAATCGCCGATACCATCAGCTAACAGAAGTCGATTTTCCAAGTCGGCTTAGCAGGTCTATGACCACTGTCTCCGGGTGATCGTCATTTTTGATGTCCCCAATTGTCTGCTGACTCTCACCTCCACACAGCGATGTGTCAGGTTGAGAATCGTAAGTTTTCCGACAGAGCCTTTCTTTGGCGGGTTCTGCCAGAAAATGTCATCGATTCGTGAGCAGATCTTGCAGCTTTGAGTTTTCAAAATCCTTCAGGTTGCATGGCGATTTCAGATGGTGCGATGGAATTGCTGAGAACTGACTCGTGTTCTTTGTTCTAGGGATATGTTGGTTGTTTCCTTGCTGTCTGGATGGTGGTTTTATCCCTGGCTGACGTTTGTTGCCAGATCCATGCAGGTTCAGGGACAGGACATCTTCCATATCAGGCAGCAGATCTGTAGCTGGCGCAGCATATCATCTGCCTGAATGTACTTTTCAGTGGAATTCCGGGATCACTGAAATTCAGCATGACTGGCTATCAGTATTACAGGCAATCGGCATTACAGGAACATCGCTCGATTTGCTGATCAACTCTTCCTCTGGCAGTTGTTTGGCTGTGAGAAATCGCCTCAGTGGTTCTCTTCTGGGTGGTTCTCTTCTGGATCGTGACAGGGGTTAGATAAGTCCGGATCACATGGTTTCTGAACTCTTTCGGAACATGCCAATTCATGATGAGACCAATATTCATTAGATCTGAACTTGAAGCGAACTGCCGATTGTCGATCACCATGAAGACTGTCACACATTCCTGTTCTGCTTAGAGACATTGGTATCGGTATTAAAGATTTGCCTGTGAGCAAATGTTTTCGAAATTGTCATTCACCAGGAAGGCAGGATCCATGCCTCGACTTCCTGACCTCAGTCTGTCGCACGAATCGATCAATGGTGGATCTCCTCCAGAATTCGGGCTGCAGCTCAATTGTTGCTGTGATGTGTACGACTGAGATTACCTCTCGTGCATGTCGACTTTTTGAGATTGAAACTTAGAGATTACGCATGACTGAAAAACGCCCAGGGGCACGACGCCCAACGCGCCGCCGCTCAGACGATGTCGAGAACTCGACTGAGACACCCAAGCCTGTGATTGAAGAGGTTTTTGAGGAAGTCGCAGGGCTCCATCGCGAATTTGATGGCGAGGAACCTCCCAAGCCAAAACGGACGCGGACTCCTCGGGCCACATCGACAGGCTCCCGCAGCGCTGGCGATTCTTCGACCAGCGAATCGGCTCCCCGTGCCGAACGACCTTCACGCCGCAAACCGGTACCGGTCGATATCGAACCAGCGCCCGTAGCCGGGAGTGCCATGTTCTACGATCCCGTCGATGAATCTGACTTCACACCATCGACTCGATCCCGGAAGTCGCCCGACAATGCTGGTGCTGATGCATTCCCAGCGAGCGAAGAGCAACCGGCTGCAACACGGCGCCGACGTGCTCCCTCTCGAAGCCCTCGCGAAACATCAGCAGAATCCAGAACGGATGATGCCCCTAGAACGCAAGATACCCCCAGAGTTCAAAATACTCCCAGAGCCCAAGAAGACAGCGACTTCGGCTCTGGCCTGGATGACGTCGACTCGCCATCAAAATCGGCTGGTGCATCGAGATCTTCGCCCTCGAATGAAGGTGAATTTCCGCCGAGAGATGAAGCCTCTTCCCGCACTCAGCGGCCACGCCGGTCGGCAGCGAGAACTGGTGGCGAAAGATCAAGTCGATACCAGAGTCGCGGAGACGGACCTGCCGACGAACCAACTTCATTCGCACGTCGAGATCGATCAGAAGCCAGTGACAGATCGGAAGCCAGTGACTTTGAACCAGCACCGCGTTCTGGTGAGTCTTCTTCAGAGGCTTACAATCGCGCCGGTGGTGAAGATGAGGGGCCAAGGTCAGGCTCTCGCGATGAGAGCAATTCGGTTGAAAACTTTAATGAATCAGGCTTTTCGGGCGAAAACCCGAACGATGGCACGCCCGCGCGTCGCCATGGTGGATTCAACGAAGGTGATGAGGGAGGCGACCCAAATGATGGAGGTCGCCGTCGTCGCCGCAGGCGCCGTCGTGGTCGCGGTGGCCCAGATGGTGGCCTGCAGGGCCCACAGGCACCCCGCGGACAGTTCGTTCCTCAGGGAAATAATAATCCCCGCGGCCGGAACAACAACAATCGCTCACAAGGTGGTCACCAGCGAAATCAGGGAGGGAATCGTCCCTATGATCAATCGCGACGAGGTCCACAAAATCCTCAGGATCGCAATTACAACTCTGCTCCGCGCGGGCCGGAAGTGATTGAGCCCACCAGTGGCGTGCTCGAATTGCACCCCAAAGGCTATGGATTCCTGCGCGACCCGAAAGCCGGTTATGTCTCGCAGGAAACCGATCCGTTTGTGTCAGCCACCATCATTCAGAAGTTTGGTCTGCGTGAAGGTGTACTGATCCAGGGTGATATGGTTCAGGGCAGCCGGGGGCAGGGCCCGCGTCTGCGAACAACCGAGTATATCGATGGCCGTACACCCGAAGATTACGCACAAATCAAGGGGTTTGACGATCTCACACCAATCAATCCCTTTGAGCAGATCCGCCTTGAAACAGGGCCCACCCCGATCACTATGCGGATCATGGATCTGCTGACACCGATCGGTAAAGGTCAGCGAGCACTCATTGTGGCTCCGCCCCGCAGTGGTAAAACCATGCTGCTGCAGGAGATTGCCGATGCCGTCAGCAAGAATCATCCGGAGATCTATCTGATTGTGCTGTTGATCGACGAACGTCCTGAAGAAGTGACAGAAATGCGTCGTCGCGTGCGCGGGGATGTCATTGCCTCCTCGATGGATCGTGAAGTCGAAAACCATGTTCGCGTCAGCCAGTTGATCTTTGAAAGGGCCAAAAGGCTCACCGAGGCAGGACGGGATGTCTTCATTCTGCTTGATTCGATTACCCGAACGGCCCGCGCTTTCAATAAATGGACAGGGAACACCGGTCGCACAATGTCCGGCGGTCTGGACATCAAGGCCATGGATATTCCCAAGAAGATGTTCGGCCAGGCCCGTCGTTTCGAAGAAGGGGGCTCACTCACTGTTGTCGGGACGGCACTTGTCGAAACCGGCAGCAAAATGGACGACGTGATCTTCCAGGAGTTCAAGGGGACTGGCAACATGGAAATGGTGCTCAGCCGAGACCTCGCAGATCGTCGCATCTGGCCTGCCATCGATGTTTCAAAATCGGGGACACGTCGCGAAGAAAAGATCCTCTCTCCCGAAGTGATGGAGGGGGTGACATTGCTCCGCCGCAGTCTGATTTCTTTGAGCCCCGTGGAAGCGATGGAGCAGATGGTTCGTATTCTCACCAAATACAAAACCAACGAAGAGTTCCTCGCCAAGGTTCGTTCAATCCTCTAACAGGGCTTACCTTGCTCCCGATGGTGCACCAGTAAAAAACTGGTTTCAGATAACAGATAAGCCCGTGTACTGAAGAATTTCAGTACGCGGGCTTATCTTTTGAACACACAGGGAACTGTCACTACCATTTCGTGAATTGAGGAGCTTGATCAAGCTGACCATGAGTGGAAATGGGCTGGCCTTTTCCGTTCAAGAAGGGAGGACGAGCAGGGGCATGAGCTGCAGGATGTCTCCTGGCATCCAATCGCTGGGCACGCTCCAAAGCTTCACGCGCTGCACGCTCCTGAATTTTCCGACGTGCGAGAGTGACCTGTTGCTCATAAGCCGCCGCTGCACTTCGCGATGCTATCGCTTTTACTGGAGATTGATCCGTCGGCAAATCGTTATTCGAAGCATTGGCTGGCGGAATTGTCGCTGGCTCTTGCCCCGCTTGGGAATATGAAACCTGCCGAGTTCGATCGACGTCAGTACCGTTTGAACTGGCAGATTCCGAGTTGCTGCTGACCTGTGTTGGTGGGGGAGGATTCATCGATCCCGCAGGCGTCTGATCTTCAAACAGGAGCGGGAGCGGGCCCAATTCCTGCACCAGATTTTCTGTCGTCACTTTTGGTCGGACGAGTTCCGGGTCATGCTGAAAATGGACGACCTCTTGAGCCAGACTGGTTCCCAGGGAGAGTGCCAGCACAGGGAGCGATAACGACAGGCCGGCGACATTGAACCATGACTGACGCATGTCATTAAACTCCGACTGATCCATGGGGCCTTGAAGAACTCAACAGTTTGATTTCAACGGTGTGATTTCTGAGGCCTGCCGAGATTCCAGCAATTGCTGTCGATACACCTTGCCCCTGAACATAAAAATCGACCATTCGGAGCTGTCGTCTTGAGAAACTTTAACGGTCATATGCAATTTCATACCGGAACTTCGGTGGAAACTGCCGCACGGGAGCCATTCTGAAGCAAAAGCGCTGCCAGTCGTGGCTTGGTAAAGAGGTTATTGGCCAGAATTCGGTGCTGGTGATGTCTGCGTAAGCACTGGCTGTTCGACGGCCGCGCCCTCAGTGCTTTTTGGCGATTCCGAATAGTCGCTCTGCTGTTGCTCAGTTTCTGCTGAGTGGTGCAGGGCATCCGCCAGTTGAGCCCTTTGAATTTGAATGGCTTCATCAAATTGATTGAGGACATCGATCGCTCGATCGCGCGATGTCACCAGTCCAATAATCAGGTACTGAATAATCGCCAGACCATAACAGACCCAACCGACCCAGCCATCCTGAAAGACAGCCATAATGGCAAAGACAGGAGATGACCGGTTGAGGTGCTTGCACAACAAACCTCGAATCAAATCCGGTAAGTAGCTCCAACACGCCTTGATACGTCCATGGGGTGGCATTTTGAAAGGAGGTGGCCCGGGATGAATAATCGCAAACAGCCCCTGATCAGGCATGCCTTCAATCACACCTATCGCGAGCATTAATCGACCGGCCAGAATCATCCAGCCCTTTTCCTCGCGAAGATCAAGTGGCACCCAGCCAAAGAAGGCCTGCTCCATGTTGGCCGAGGCGACCAGCAGCAGAATTGCTCCACGGAACCAGAGTTCAAGATCTCGCTCAAGCTCTTGATCAAGCCCGTTCACTCGGACAACACGCTTCAAAAACCAGCGAAACAACGGGACTGCCATCAACCCGATGATCAGGCGCGTCACTGGTTTCAGTATCGGAGCCAGTAGTTGCGGCGGTATCAGTAATCGCAGCAACTCCAGCATGCGTAAAAACTCCTTCAGTGTGATGCCAACTTACCGACGCACAAACCGTGGCCAAAGATCATGAATTCCAGTGGATCTTCTCAAAAATCTTCTGCAAACGCACTCCCCGGTCAGGATTCAAATGCCGGATATGTGCCAACCTGCCCTGAAGATGAGCTCGAAAATCAACCTGTTGATCTCGATTCTGTGTCTGATGACCATGCCGAACGCAATTGTGCAAAATCGCCTTGAGTTGATCGTAGTCTCTTCGAGAGCAATTGGGACGCTGATTCACGACCACACCAGTGACTGTCTGCCGATTCGACTGCCGGAGAATCCTTCGCTTCGCGGGCTGAGAATGAAAACGGCACTGCACTATCACCTTATCAGTCAGCGGCACAAATCTTTTGAGCTGTTTCAAAAACCGATGATCACCCGAGAATGTGAGATCGTCCGCGTAACGGGTGTAAATCGCACCAAATCGACGGGCCAAACCCGTCAGACGTACATCCAGTGAATATGTCGCCAGATTCGCCAGAGCCGGAGAAGTGGGCGCGCCTTGGGGTAAATGACGCCGTGTGAACAGCATAATCGAATAGGGATTCTTATCGGGAAATGCCATACCCATGGGCAATGCCGAGGTTGTCAATCGCGCCAGCCACAAAGCCATTTCGCGAGAGTACCCCAGGGAACGAAAGATCGCGACGACTTTTGAAAATGTGACCGACGGATAGAAATCTTTCAGATCAAACTTCACCACCACAGCTTTCCCGGCATGCAACTGGGCATTTGAGACGATGTCACAACCGGGGACAAAACCATGTGCCGCTGGATGTGCGGGAACCAGATCAAGAATTCGCCTGAGAATGATCTCCTGGACTCTTTTGAGTGCTGGTTTGGGTGCTTCAATGAGCCGGTGCCCCGAGCGCTTTTTGCGGATCCATTTCAGCCAGTAATGCGATTTTTTTTCGGTGGGAGGTCGGCCATGATCGGCGAGGTGAATCAATCCGGCCAGCCGCTTGATCGGCAGCCCCAGAAACTGGCTTAATTCATCAAGAGTGGTGAGGACTGGCAACCGATGTTGCTGCAGCAAATCGACGCGCGTATCCGTTAGCAGATTCAGAAACTGCTCACGTCGGCGCGTACGGGCATATCTGGCATAAACGTACGGAAGCTGATCGACTTGAGTTCCACGCCCCTCGATGCGCCATTGTCGCACCATTTCGGGTGATCGATATCTGAGTCGTGGAAGTTTCGGAGTTGTTGTGGAACCGAGCCATTGCCGCTTCTGGCCACCCGCTTGATTCGAAGAAGGGCTGCCCGGCAACGTGTGGTTGGAACCTGTCGGTCGCCACCAACTCAAGAACCAACTCCACAAACCCATGAAGACATCCTTGACCTGGCAATGCATCGTCCGCATTGAATTCCAAAAAATCGACCGCCGGGTCGCACAACCAATGCCTGTTTCGAATCCTGTCTACGGTGGAACCACCGTAGACAGGATTCCAGTTCAGTATGGGAGCAATCATTCGAGCACGGGGTAACCCCGCACCGGCCAGGCTTTTCAGCGATATGGCCTCTTCTTGTGCGACCCGGCGGCCGACGACTGGAGTTTACACGGATTTCCACGACTCACCAAGCGGCTTTTTGAGCAACCGTTGTGTCACAATTTCTGCAGGGATTTGAATCCTCGTTCTCTCAGGGAATACACGAGCAGACGTTTCAACTATGCTATGTCGAATCGTTCGTCAAAAGATTACTCACCGAGAAGAGAAACCGATCGATATGTTTTCTGCAGGTCCAACTCCGCTGGATGTCACCTTTGTACTTTTTGGCATTCCCGTTCGAGTGAACCCGATGTTCTGGCTGATGGCCGCTGCCCTGGGTTGGGGATCAGGTGACCTGCCACTGGTGCTGATCTGGGTGTGGTGTGTCTTTTTCTCAGTACTCATTCATGAACTGGGACACGCTCTGACAGCCGAGTGGTTTGGCTGGCGAAGTTCAATCCTGCTCTATTTTGGGGGAGGGCTGGCTTTCTCAGATCGGTACGTCAATAACACGCCGGGGCGGTCTGTGATCATGTCGTTCATGGGCCCGATGGCTCAATTCCTGCTCTTGGGAATCGTGCTGATCGTTTTATTGGCCTTGCGGGCCTTTCAAGTCGAGATTCCGCCTTACGCAGCGACGGCGTTTAATTATCTGATCATCATCAATATCTTCTGGCCGATCTTGAATCTGCTCCCGATTCTGCCACTCGATGGAGGCCGCATCCTGCAGGGCCTGCTCGATATGTTCCGTATCCGGCGGCGCAGTGATATCACCCGCGGGATCAGCGTCGTTCTCGCAGCGGCTGTTGCCGTCTGGTGCTTCACTGAAAACATGCCTTTCGGCACGATCATGTTCGGTTTGATTGCCTGGCAGAACGCGAGTGGAGCGTTTGATTCTCGCGCCTATTGATTCATTGCAGAGAACTGACAAACATCGATGAATTCAGTATTCAAGAAACTCAGTTCATCAGTTGGAATCTTGCAGTGATTGCTCAATCAACACCCACACCGCAGAGTCGCGGCTACATTCATAAAACTTGTGAAACAGCTACTGAAGTGAATGGCGGTGAGTTTCAGGCACTGGCAGATCCATTAGCAGATATGAAACAGACCTATTGTGCGACCTGTGAAGACTACTTCCCGGTCCGTGAATTTCGCTGGGAAGATACGAACGAAACACTTTCCAAGTACTACGCCAGGCACTCGCAAAAGGCCTCGGCAATGGCTCGCTTCCTGGGTCGCCGGGACGGCATGCTCGCACTCTGCTTGCTCGGAGCCGGTTTGGGAATACTTGCAGGGATTGCCATCGGCGTCATTAATGGGCTTGGCCTCGGGATCCTCGTCGCGATCATTCTGGGAGTTATCGGACTCGTGGGTGGCTTTTGCTTGCAGGCGTTTGTTGTCAATCCCCTGTTGCTTTCGATGATCTGCGGTGAATGGGATCCTCGAAGACTCAAGTGATCTCCAAACGAACCCGAGGAAGTCTGCCTACATGTTGGGTTGAAAACGAAAAAGCCCGCCCATCGATTCGATGAGCGGGCTTTCGCAGAAGTTGAAAACATGCTGGCAAAATAACTTATTCTCTGGAGGCCGTGAAAGTAAACTCGCCGTGATGAGCATCGACTCTTACGACATTCGATTCACTGAATTCGCCGGAAAGTAACGAGTTGGCTAGTTCGTTCTGCAGCCTTTGCTGAATGACTCGTTTGAGAGGCCGGGCCCCATAGGTGGGATCGTAACCTTCGGTCGCGAGAACATCCTTCACGCTGTCGCTGACTTCGAGGCGAATATCGTGTTCGGCCAGCCGCTTGATGAGTTTGGCAAGCTGCAGATCGACAATCTGCCGAATTTCCTTTCTTCCGAGGGGATGGAAAACTATCACTTCATCCACGCGGTTGAGAAACTCGGGCAAGAACTCTTTTCGCAGTGCTCCCATCACTCGGCTGTGGATTTCCCCTTCATCATCAGTTCCCGAAAGATCCATAATGAGTTGACTGCCAATATTCGACGTCATGACGATAATCGTGTTCGTGAAGTCCACAGTTCGACCCTGACCATCCGTCAAACGGCCATCATCGAGAACCTGCAGCAAGACGTTGAAGACATCGCGATGGGCTTTCTCGACTTCATCAAGCAACAGCACGCTGTAGGGCCTGCGGCGAACAGCCTCTGTCAGCTTGCCGCCTTCTTCGTAGCCCACATAACCGGGTGGTGCGCCAATAAGACGAGCCACGGAGTGCTTTTCCATGAACTCGCTCATATCGATACGCACCATCGCCTTTTCATCATCAAACAGAAACTCGGCCAAGGCCTTGCAAAGTTCCGTCTTGCCCACACCGGTCGGCCCCAGAAACATGAAGGAGCCAATCGGTCGATTGGGGTCCTGCATACCCGAACGAGCGCGGCGGACGGCATTCGAAACCGCTGTGACAGCCTCTTCCTGGTTGATCATCCGCTTATGAATCTGATCTTCCATGGAGAGCAGCTTCGCCTTTTCAGTCTGCATCATGCGGGCTACGGGAATCCCCGTCCAATGGCTGACCACTCTGGCGATATCCTCATCAGTCACTTCTTCGCGCAGCAGCCGCTGGGTGTTATCCAAAGTGGCTACTCGCGATTCGGCTGCCTGCAACGCGGCCTGTGCGGCTTTCAATTCCTGCTCCGTCTGGAAAGCACGCACGAAGTCTTCGTTATTGTTGGTCCGCTGGGCCTGAGCAAAAGCCTGTTCATAAGCCGTTCGCAATTTCTCGATTTTTTCCTTCATGGGGCGAATGCCGGAAAGTGCTTCTTTCTCGGTCTGCCAGCGCGCTTTGAGAGCCGTCACCGATTCTTCTTTCTCGGCAATCTCCTTTCGGATCGAAGCCAGACGCTGCTGACTGTCTGGAGAAGTTTCTCTTGTCAGAGCTGTGGCCTCGATCTGCAGGCGTGTTAATGCTCGTGTGGCTTCGTCGATTTCGGCTGGCATCGAATCCATTTCCATGCGCAACCGGCTGGCAGCCTCATCGATCAGGTCGATGGCCTTATCAGGCAGAAAGCGATCCGCGATGTAACGATCCGACAGTTTGGCAGCGCTGATAATCGCATCGTCGGTAATTCGGACCCCGTGATGTGACTCATATCGTTCCTTAAGCCCGCGCAAAATCGAGATCGTATCCTCCACACTGGGTTCATTGACCAGCACTGGCTGGAAGCGTCGTTCGAGAGCAGGATCTTTCTCGATATATTTGCGGTATTCGTCGAGCGTGGTCGCTCCGACGCAATGGAGTTCACCCCGGGCAAGGGCTGGCTTCAACAGGTTTGAAGCGTCCACAGCCCCTTCCGATGCACCGGCACCCACAACCGTATGAAGCTCATCGATAAAGAGAATGACTTTCCCTTCGGATTCGGTCACTTCCTTCAGCACAGCCTTCAGTCGATCCTCGAACTCGCCGCGATATTTGGCACCGGCAATCAAAGCTCCCATATCGAGAGCGATGACACGCTTGTTTTTGAGGTTTTGAGGTACATCTTCCAGCACAATGCGATGAGCCAGGCCTTCGACAATCGCCGTCTTGCCGACACCGGCATCACCAATCAGCACGGGGTTGTTCTTGCGGCGGCGTGAAAGGACTTGAATCACACGACGAATCTCGCTGTCGCGGCCAATCACGGGGTCGATCTTCCCCAATCGAGCCAGTGCGACAAGGTCTTTGCCATACTTTTCGAGGGCCTGATATTTATCTTCCGGATTCTGATCAGTCACTTGCTGATGCCCGCGAATTGACTGCAGGGCCTTGAGAACATCGGATTCCTCAACTCCATTCATTTTCAGCAATCGACCAGCGACGTCGTCACTCTTGATCAGCGCCAACAGCAGATGTTCGGTTGAAACGAACTGATCCTTCATCTGGTCAGCCAACTGCTGGCTTTTGTTCAGGACATCCATGAGCGCACTCGACGCGCCCACCTGAGATGAACTCCCGGAAACCTTCGGTAAACGCGAAATTTCGCTATCAACCAGGCTGGTGAGTTGAGTCAGCCGGACGCCGATTTTTTCGAGAATCGGGCGTACAACGCCGCTCGACTCGTCCAACAAGGCTTTGATCAGATGCAAAGGCTGCACCTGAGGTTGCCCGTTGTTTTCTGCAAGCTGCTGAGCTTCCTGCAGTGCCTCCTGGGCTTTAACAGTCAGTTTGTCGGCTCGGAATGCCATGGATGTCTCTCCGTATGTTGCTGCCAATATCTTGACAGAAATTGTGATGATTGTATTTCGCTAAGGCTATGAAATTCAGCTTCGAGAACTGAATGGCGATCTTGGAACAGGCTGAGAATAAATCCAAAAGTATCTACGACACGACCCTGCGACCGGGCTTGCGCTCGGCGTCACAGGGTCGTGGATATTTCGACGAAAACGGGATGAAATCGCTTATTGAGGTGTCGTGTCCAATCTCGGTTTTTTCGGCGGATTGTCGAATCAACCGAAATCACCAGACAGGTTCAAATCACAACCATCAACAATCAACTTTCAGCCGCATTAACTCTTCTTCTCAAATTCAGCATCGATGACGTCGTCGCCTCCCTTGGAAGCAGCACCATCATCGGCAGCAGCACCTGCGGCACCACCGGGAGCATTGATATGCTGCGCCATGGCATAGCTGGCCTGCTGCAGAGCTTCGACTGCGGTGTTAATGGCTGCGACGTCTTCGCCGGTTTCAACCTGCTTGACGCGAGCGATCGCTGCTTCAATGGCCGACTTCGAGCCCGCATCGAGCTTTTCGCCATGCTCTTTGAGCAACTTCTCAACTTCGTATGCCGAGGTCGAAGCCTTATTTCTTGCTTCGGCCAGTTCACGTCGTTTCTTGTCGTCGCCCGCATGAGACTCAGCGTCTCGCTTCATCCGTTCAATCTCGGCAGTATCCAGACCGCTGGCATTCTGGATCTTGACTGACTGCTCCTTGCCTGAACCGAGGTCCTTGGCTTTGACGCTGACAATCCCGTTGACATCGATATCGAAAGAAACTTCAACTTGAGGAACACCGCGTGGTGCAGGGGGGATCCCATCCAGATTGAACTGGCTCAGGAGACGATTATCCCGCGCCATCGGACGTTCGCCCTGAAAGACACTCACAGTGACTGCTGTCTGACCATCGGCTGCCGTTGAGAACACCTGCTTCTTGCTTGTCGGGATCGTCGTGTTTCGTTCGACAAGGCTGGTCATGATCCCACCCTCCGTTTCGATCCCCAGCGACAGCGGGGTCACGTCGAGCAGAAGCATATCCTTGACGTCGCCAGCAATGATGCCCCCTTGAATTGAGGCACCAATGGACACAACTTCGTCAGGATTCACCGAGCGATTGGGCTCTTTGCCGAAATAGCTCTTCACGAATTCCTGAACTTTAGGAACGCGAGTCGAACCACCGACCAGCACCACTTCATCGATGTCGGAAGGTTTGAGTTTGGCATCCTTGAGGGCCTGCTCCACAGGCTTCTTGCAGCGATCGATCAGGTGATCAATCAGCTTTTCAAATTCAGCCCGAGTGACATTCAACTGCAAATGCTTCGCACCCGAAGCATCAGCTGTAATAAAGGGGAGATTGATATCGGTCGTTTGTGAGGAAGAGAGTTCCTTCTTGGCCTTTTCAGCGGCTTCGCGGAGACGCTGCAGCGCCATCGGATCTTTGCGCAGTTCAATCCCATTTTCAGCTTTGAACTTATCAGCGATAAAATCGAGCAACGCCTGATCGAAATCGTCACCACCCAGGTGCGTATCGCCATTGGTACTCAAAACTTCGACGAGATCGCCGGAAACTTCGAGGACGGAGATATCAAAGGTACCGCCACCCAGGTCAAAGACCGCGATCTTTTCGTCTTTCTTGGTCTGTAAGCCGTAAGCCAGCGCAGCAGCGGTGGGCTCGTTGATAATGCGTTCGACCTTCAACCCGGCAATTTCACCGGCGTCTTTGGTGGCTTGGCGCTGTGCATCATTGAAGTACGCAGGGACAGTGATCACAGCGCGTGTCACGGTGTGTCCGAGGTAAGCTTCCGCAGCTTCCTTCAATTTCCGCAGCACAAGCGCTGAAACTTCGGGAGGTGTATATTCCTTCCCACCCGCTTCGACGCGCACATATTCACTGGGGCCACCGACCACCTTGTAAGGGACGAGTTTCTCTTCCGACTCGACTTCACTGTGGCGTCGCCCCATGAAACGCTTCACGGAGTAAATCGTATTCTTAGGGTTTGTGACGGCCTGACGTTTCGCAGGATCACCCACGAGCCTGTCCCCTTTATCAGTGAAGGCCACGATACTGGGTGTCAGCCGGTTCCCTTCCTGATTGGCGATGACCTTGACTTCACCACCTTCCATCACGGAGACGACAGAGTTGGTCGTCCCCAAGTCGATTCCAATCACTTTTTCCTGAACGGCCATATCTCATTCTCCTCGATGACTTGATCTGAAGATGTTGTATCCACGTTGACTACTGGCGTCTGACTTCCCATCAAAACTCTGTACAAAGACTTCCGACTCACCTTGAACCCCAGCAACCCCATGGCCGCTCGATTCTGTTCATGATGCAGAGGCCTCAGCAAACAAGTCTCGACAGAAGTCTGTCAGTCATGCCCGCAGCTTTCGTCAGGTCACAATCAGTAAGCAAAGATCGCGCCAAACACAAAACGAATGCATGATCTAAATGCAATCTTCTATTCCACAATCAGTTATGAAAAACGAAACTCCTACAACAGAATCGTTGACCTTTAAGTAGCCGCCACTTTGGCACATAACGCCAAAATGACAGCCCCCGCCAAAACTGCCATTTTGACACCTGTTATTGAATTGTGGTTGGTAAGTTCGTCTCGGAATCTCTGCCAACTTGACAAAGCAGGAAACAGACCTGTAAAAGAGCGTAACGTCCTGAATTTTCACGAGTTATGTGACACTTAACTGATACGCGACCTGTCAGAGTGTTAAGTGTTAATGTGGATTCAGGTTAGGCACTCTCATTCGGGAATACTCGGGAAATGGCCACAAAGCCTCAGCCGACCAAGAAAACATCGAAAGCCTCCACCAGCGGATCGGCAAAAACTGCTGGCAATCCCGTCAAGGCGACAGCGAGTCTTGAAACGGAAATCGAGAAGCTCGACGGTGAAATTGTGAAACTTCTCAACCAGAGAGCCTCTGCCACTTTAAAGCTCCTCGAAGCAGCCCCCGACAAAAAGGCTGTGCTCTTTGATCCTAAGGCTGATGATCTCCTCGCATTGAAGCTTGAAGAAAAGTCTTCCGGCCCTCTGCCTGCCCATGCTTTACGAGGCGTTCTGCGACAAGTTCTCAGCTCGATTCGCAACCAGGTTCGCACCCAGCGAGTGGCCTATCTGGGCCCGGCGTTCAGCTTTACTCACATGGCGGCTATTGAGCGTTTTGGTGAGGCCGCCGATCTGATCCCCGTGAATACGATTGCCGCAGTGTTTGAAGAGGTTAATCGAGGCCATGCCGACTTCGGACTGGTGCCCATCGAGAATAGTACAGATGGCAGGATCATCGACACTCTCGATATGTTCACTCGCCTGCCACTGCGTATCTGCGGGGAAGTTCAACTCGCCATTCATCACAATCTGCTGGGGCGATCTGCCCGTGGAGAAATCACAGAGATCTACAGTAAACCGCAAGCCCTTTCGCAATGCCGCGAATGGCTGAGTCGTAATATGCCTCAAGCCCGGCTGATTGAAGTCACCAGCACTTCGACAGCCGCTCAACTGGGACGTGATAAACCAGGTGCCGCCGCAGTTGCCAGTCGCCAGGCAGCCACGGAGTACGGATTGGAAATTCTGGCAGCGAATATTGAAGACAACTCGCAGAACATCACGCGGTTTGCTGTGCTTGGCGACCGTACTATGGCCCCCACAGGACAGGATCGAACCTCGATCCTGCTGCAGACAGCCGACAAGCCAGGGGCTCTAGCCAATGCTCTGGAAATCTTCAAACGGCTCAAAATCAACCTGACCTGGATTGAATCCTTTCCATTGCGTGGGCCCGAGAGCGGTTACATCTTCTTCATCGATGCCGAGGGGCACATGAAGGACACTCGTGTCAAGAAAGCACTTGATGAACTGACAACTCATGCGGTTCGCCTCGAAGTGCTGGGCTCTTACCCCTGCAGCGAACCGATTGACTGAAATATCTGAACGAACAGAGCCATTTTGAATCTGAAAAAATGCTGATCTCAGTTTGAGCAGCGGACTTTGATCTTCAGGCAAACGAACACGTTTAAGCTATCGATTTCATCTGCATCTATCGTTGTGTGAGGAAACACCTATGCGTCGCCTGTTTGTGGCTGGCAACTGGAAAATGAATACCAACCTTGCCAGTGGCAAAGAACTTGCCAAAGGTGTGGCTGCCGAAGCTCAGCGTCTGGGTGATGCGATCGACATTGCCGTTTGCCCACCGTTTGTCTATTTGAGCAACGTTAAAGCCGAGCTGGCAGGTTCGAAAGTGCAGCTTGGTGCCCAAAATACATGGTTTGCAGCTCCCGGTGCCTTTACGGGAGAAACCGCTGTTGAAATGCTCAAAGATATTGGCTGCTCCTGGGTGATTCTCGGCCACAGTGAAAGGCGTCAGCTGCTCGGCGAGAAGGACGAACTGATCAACAAAAAGATCGCAGCTGCGACTTCCGAAGATTTAGGCGTCATTTTCTGTGTGGGCGAACTGCTCGAAGATCGTCAGGCAGGGCGGACTGAAACCGTTCTGGAAACCCAGCTTTCAGGCGGACTGGCAAATCTGGATGCAGCCGTTCTTGGTCAGATCGTTATTGCGTATGAACCTGTCTGGGCCATTGGCACTGGAGTGACAGCCACTCCGGAACAGGCTGAGGGCGCCCACGCCTTCATTCGCGGCTGGTTAACGAAGCAGTACGGTGCCAAAGTGGCTGACAGCGTGCGAATTCTTTACGGCGGTAGTGTCAAGGCTGACAATGCCGAGGCCTTGATGTCTTTGCCGAACGTCGATGGGGCTCTGGTCGGAGGAGCCAGTCTGACAACTGCTCAGTTTGCTCCCATCCTGCAGGCTGCGGCCCTAGTGGCCTCGCGCTGATCAGTCTTTGATGATCGATTCCATTTTGAGGTAGATGTCTGTCTGAAGTCGATAACAGTGGATTTGCCGTCTCCGAGGCTTTCCCTGTCAATCTTGAGTTGAAACTATTATCCTCTTCGCTGATTTCCCTTGGGGATCACTTCTCAAAGGACACCTGGAGGTTCTGAAGGCAAAGTTATGGATTATCTCATTTACTTCATGATGACGTTGCTGGGCTTTGTGAGCCTGCTGCTGATGGCAATTATCCTGCTGCAACGTGGCCGGGGCGGTGGTCTGGCCGGAGCCTTTGGTGGTGCCGGCGGACAAAGTGCTCTGGGTGTGAAAGCCGGAGATCTGTTCACACGCATTACCATCGGGATGGCTGCCGTCTGGTTTGCACTGGCAGCCATTTGTGTCCTGCTCATGTCGCGTCCACTCTATAAAGACGGTTCTCGAGTTGAGAGAAAGCCCAGCGATTCTGCGATTACGAATCCCCTCGTAAAGCCTGCTGATCCCGAGGAGCCTCAGAGTACGACACCAGTCAGGACTCCAGCAGAAGGCACAACTCCAGCTGGAAATGCACCAGCGGCTGACGTCAAGCCGACGGAAGAGAAATCAACGGTCACGCCTCCTGCCTCTACGCCAGAAGTCCCCGTGAAGGAGACCTCAACTGGCGATCAAACATCTGCAGCAAAGACAGATGAAACCAAGCCTGTCGAGGCAAGTAAAGAAGCTGCCCCAGCAGTGACCACTCCTGCAGAGCCCGCCACCGGGACGGAGACTCCCAAGGCCGAAGAACCTAAGCCATAGCCACTGGTACAAGACTTGATTTACTCGGTGAACCAGTTTTTGCTTGAAACTGTCGCTCAGGGATGAATCATTGCGACTGCGGGCAGGATTGCGAGGTCTCAAACCGCTCCCTCAAAATCAGGATGATGTAAGAGTAGTTTTTCTGGCAATTGTAGACGGTAGACAGCAGCTATTGTCGGGAGTTGATGGCGTTGCTTCTGAGTATGACAGGAATCGGAATTGGCAGTGCCGAATCCGGAGAAGAGCGGTTGATGGTCGAGATTCGATCTGTCAATAACCGTTACTTCAAGCTCTCTCTACGCTCTCCCGATTGTTTCGCTGTCTTTGAACCCGAGATCGAGAAGACACTGCGCGACAGAATCAGCCGGGGAACTGTCAACGTTTCCATTCGTCTGGAAAGCCGAGGCCTGCCATCTGCCATCCGGATTCAGCAGGATGTTCTCAAGGGATACTGGTCGCAACTTCAACCTCTGGCAAAAGAGCTGAAGACCAAGCCTCCCAGACTGTCGGAGTTACTCACACTTCCTGGTGTCTTGAGTGATGAATCTCAGTCATCCACAGCAGCCGAAGAGCACCTGGCATTGCTCAAACAGGCGCTGTCGTCAGCTCTGGATGAGTTTGAGGCTTTTCGCTGCCGGGAAGGGGCGGCCATGCAGGCCGACCTCTGCAAACAGCAATCGCTGATCGTTGAAAAATCGCAACTGGTTCGCGAGACAGCACCTCAGGTTCTTCAGGAATACCGCGAGAAACTGCTGGAACGCATCAACCAGGTGCTCGCGAATTCTGCGACGCAGGTCACTCCCGCAGAAGTGGTTCGTGAAATGAGTCTGTTCGCCGACAAGTGCGATATCAATGAAGAACTCGCCCGCCTCGCAAGTCACTTCGAACAGTTTGAAAAATACTTGTGTGATCAGATTTCCCAAGGTCGAAAAATCGAATTTCTGCTTCAGGAAATGTTCCGCGAAATCAATACCGTTGGCTCGAAAGCCAATCATGCGGCGATTGCACATTGCGTGGTGGAAATGAAGGCGGCACTTGAGCGGATGCGAGAAGTCATTCAGAACGTCGAATAGGCAACCGGCTGTGTGAGATGAGTGAATTGCCCTGAGTTGTTGGAACTGAGTGATAGACTTTCCGCCCTTGAAGCCCACGGGATGCAGAGACAATGACAGTTGCATCAGAGCGTCCAGAGAGCACGGATTCTCTGCCTTTCCGGGTGGTCGTTCTTTCCGGGCCCAGCGGCAGCGGCAAGACAACAATTGTCCACCATCTGCTTGAGCAATCGCCAATTCCGCTCACCAAAGCGATCTCTGCGACAACGCGCCCGCCCCGAAAAGGTGAAATCGACGGCGAAGACTATTATTTTCTATCACATGAAGAATTTATGGCTCGGCTCCACCAGCAGGAGTTTGTCGAAACGGCAGAAGTCTATGGTGCTGGTTACTGGTACGGGACTTTAGTATCGGAAATTGAACGGGCACGAGCACTGAACTCCTGGTCATTTCTGGAAATTGATGTGGAAGGTGCTCTGCGAGTCGTGCAGCTTTACCCAGATGCGATTACAATTTTTCTAAAAACACCTTCACCAGAAATTATTGAGCAGCGACTCCGGGGAAGAGGCACCGACTCGGAAGAGACGATTCAAAAGCGCTTGAAGCAAGCTCATCTCGAACTTGCCCAGGCAGACCAATATCGCTACCAGATCATCAATGATCATCTGGATGCAGCAGTCCAACGCATTATCGCACTATTGCAAAATGAGGCCGGCACATGCTCGAAGAACTGAAAGAAGAAGCGATTGTCCGTAAAGTGGGAGGTCGCTTTAAACTCTCCACCCTGATTCAAAAGCGAATGGTGGCTCTCAATCGCGGAGCCAGGCCACTGGTCGACATCCAGACCAAGAATCCTATGGAAGTCGTTGTGCAGGAGATCTTGCAGGATAAGATCTTCCTGGATGCTTCCGGAAATCTCCAGACCGCACCCAGCGTTCCCCGAGAAATGGATGCGGGACCTTCTCTGGATGATCTGTAATCGATTTGTCCGACAATAATTTTCATCTCACCCCGGTTTGCCATCAGTGCAAAACGGGGTGTTTTTCTCGACTGAAATGCACAAGTCTGTGAGGTGCATCGAACTGACTTCGCCGCCTTTGATACATCCATGTGATGTCAAAAATCGCGAAGGAACCGATAGGCCATACTGGAACAAAGGTTCATCAAGTCAGCGTGCCATATCAGGTTAGAACTTAAACAGAGCAGGCGTCTTGCAGACTTGCCGGACGTTTTGTCGAAAACCCGCCCGATTGGAGGATTTTCTATGGCTGGATTCGAAGTCCTTCTGGGGGTGACAGGAGGCATTGCTGCCTACAAGTCGGCTGAACTTTGCAGCAAGCTGGTTCAACGCGGTGCTCAGGTCTCTGTAGTCCTCACTGAATCTGCCGAAAAGTTCATTGGCCCGACGACATTTGAAGCACTCACAGGGCGCCCCGTCATTCGCGAAATGTTCTCTCCACAGGAGCATTTTCGTGGTGAGCACATCGGCCTGGCTCAGCGTGCGAATGTCTATGTGATCGCCCCCGCCACAGCCAACTCTCTGGCGCAACTTGCTCATGGGTTTGCCCCCGATCTGGTCAGCACTCTTGCTTTGACAATTACCTGCCCCTTGTTTGTGGCCCCCGCCATGAACTGCGAGATGTGGGCCAAGCCTTCGGTCACTCGCAATGTACAACAACTCCGCGAGGATGGCGTACACGTTATTGAACCCGGGGAAGGCTGGCTAAGCTGCGGTCAAATTGGACGCGGCCGGATGGCTGAACCTGCAGAAATTCTTGCCAAACTACAAGCTCATTTCCCTGTCCTGGCCACATAAAATCTCAAAGGATCATGCTGATCAAGAGATCTGCCCGCTTGATCTTGTCCAGCGTTTGCCGAAGATTCAGTTGCGTTCGGAAAGACAGCGGACGGCTTCCTGCCAATGGCGGGTCAGCACTGATCGCTCGCTCCCGTCACAAGAGCGCAGGCAATCCTCCAGCAGTTGCACTGCCAACCCATAATGCCCGGCCTTGAATGCAATGAGGCCCAGATCGCGATGCTGATCAAATCTCCCCGGTAGAAGAGCTGTCAATCGCCTCTGAACCTGGTGGGCCAGTTCCCAATGCCCCTGCTTGACGTGGAGAACTTTCAGATTATTGAGCATGCGCGTCATGATTTCTCGCGGACGTGCAGGATCCATCATCGGCCGCACTTCGTCCTCTGGAAGTTGACTTAAATCGGTCAGCCATTCGAGGCATTCTTCCCAATCTAAAATCAGTCCTCCACGAAAGGCATCGACAAAAAGTGGGCCTTCCTCGCTCTCCAGCCTCAAGAGAAACTGGAGCGGTGCAGAGACACCTTGAAGTGGAATACCGATCGACCGGGCCACCTCCCACCAGACCAGTGACAGGCTGATGGGCAATCCTGTCCCTGTACTGACCACACGGTTGAGATAGCTGGCTTCTGCTTGATCATAGGCTGAACTACTACCATGCAGACCATGTGTTCCCGAAAGACATTGCGCGAGCGCCTGCAATTGATTTCGAGGATCATGTTTCCCGGAAAGCATCGACTGTACTTCAAGAGCACGCTTGGAGATCCACTCCAGCGTGGGTCGAAAGCTCAAACCTGGTTGAGCCTCTCGCGCCACTTCCAGGGCAGCAACTGTCAGATTGGCATTCCGATCCCGCTGAATCAGCTTGGTGAATTCAACATCATCGGGAAATACAAGCTTAAGGGTCATCGGAAAACATCCGTCCACAGAAGCACATATTCATGATTCGGACAAATACCGCTAACTGTTGGAATTCAGACTCTTCACGAAACAACTTGAACAGCTAGGGAGAGTCACCCTCTTACGTATCGTATCGCAATGTCTCCCTCACGCCCAAGTGAAAAAGGCTTCTATTCACCCACATGAACTCAGAGAGGCGACAAACCACACTGTCTTAACTGGCAGTCTCTTCCGGGGTGACTCTCAATTTTTCAAGAATTACCTTATTCCCCGAGTCATTGTATTCGACCTTCGACATAAAAGCTCTCATCAGCATGATGCCGCGACCACAGGGACGATCCAGATTTTCCTCGGCAGTCGGATCGGGAACATCGTTCCAGTCGAATCCCGGGCCTTCATCTTCGATCTCGATACTGGCAATCACATCGCTGACCGTGCAGGCAATTCGCACCCTTTTATCAGGATCCATGCGATTACCATGCTTGATGGCGTTGACCAGACCTTCTTCGAGGGCCAGCCGCATGCCAAACACATCTCTAGGAGAAAACTCCGCTGCTTCCATCGCAGCAATAATTTTCTCCTGAATGGCCTGACCTTCTGCGGTATCACTCGGAATCTGAATCTCGAACTGTTCATAGATCGGCATGGCATCACTGCTGTCGAAGAGAATCAGGCAATTACCAGACAAGCTTGAGCTTAAACAACTCGGCATTGATCGTCTGGATCAAAATCCAGAATGTCGACCTGGCAGACAACCACTCATAGCGCAACATCCATTGAATTCGAAAATGTGAAGCAGTTAGCGTTATGCACCAACGTCATGAGAACATTTTCGACGAGTTGCTGAGTGAACGTTGTTACCACAATCGCTTTTGAAGAAAGATCGTTCGAAGAGCACGGCCAATATTGTACTCAGTTTCCACTGCTCTCGATCAATGTCCCGTCCTTCAAGTTTACGATTGCTAACCCGCAAATCGACAGGTTACATCCCGTCGAGAGCTTGTTCCTGAGTCGACTTGATATCGAAAATCTTATCCAGGCGAGTGATCTGGAAGACTTCAAGAATTTCTGGGCGAATGGCGCAGAGCCGCAGCTTACCCCGTGCAGCTTTCACTTTTTTGTCCATCGTGATCAGTTTGCCCAGTGCAGCACTGGAAAGGTACTCGACAGTGGAAAAATCGAGCACGATCTTTTTGCGACCGTCTTCATCGACCAGTCCAAACATCTGATTCCCGATCAACTGAATGTTGGTCTCATCGAGAATCTTCTTATCGACAAACTTGGCCACGGTGACATCACCAACTTCTTCGATGTCCAGACGTCTTGTACTCGACATGGGTTTTCCTGATTTCGAATGAGACCGAGCCAGAACTGGCCAGAATGATCCTGGCAAACAATTCCAATATAGCTCGAATCCACTTCAAAAGATTCTGCTCTATCGGAATAAAACAATTGCCTCAATGGGGATCATTGTTTCATAGACTCAGCAAGTCAAGCGTTTTCCCGGACTTGGGTTACGACCGCTCCCCTCGGCCTGCTGCAATTGATCCCGTTTTCTGACTTTAACTTAGCGAACAAAGAGTCCGAGAATCCGCTCCAGCCAGCGTGATCCCTCATACCCGGCCTCAAAGGTGTCACCAGCAGATTGCAACGTGATTGGGCATATCCTGACTGACCATTCCGGTTGACGGAGACAACTGCGATTCAGATGACAACCGATGTTCAGCCTTTGAGGACATCGATCCTGCCACCTCAATAACAACCATTTTTGTCAATTTCCCAATTCATCTGACGACCATCTCGCAATATTTGTTGCCTGATTTTTGCAAATTTCTGCCTCAGTCTGTCAAAATCCCCTGAGGCAGCCAGCAGACCCGATTGACGCCGAAGCCTTCTGAATACACCTCTGACGGGTTGCCACAACATCCCCCAGTGCCGATACTTCAATCAGTACGATGTTTTTCAAGATGACCTTGGCCACATGGCAAGACATCGAACAGCTTGTATCTTCGGCTGAGAGTCTACGGATCAAATTCTGGCGAATGGACGAGAGCATGAGTGAGAATTTTGAAGAACGCCTTTCTCAAGCCATCCAAAGGGGAAATCGTCAGCGGGAAGAGGCGGGCTCACAACGAGCACGAGCAGCTCGAACGGACGAAGATTACCGCCAGCAGCACGGCGCCTTGCGTATCGAACTCTCCGATCAGATCGAATCGGCAATTCGCAAAATGGTCAAGCACTTCCCGGGATTTAACTTCCGGACGGTGATTTCGCCGGATGGCTGGGGCGCACATGCCAGCCGTGATGATGTCTCCGGCACCACTCGTCGTGATGTCACGCAGTTGTATTCCTACCTCGAAATTCTCGTGCGGCCCTACAACAGCTCTGCACGCATCATCGATCTGGTGGTGCGAGGCACCATTCGCAACAAAGAAATTCTTCGCAAGAACGAGTTCAATCTCCTCGATGAAGTGAACACCGAGCAACTGAAGAACGTCATCGATCAGTGGGTCGTGCAATACGCAGAACGCTATGCCGCCCAGGGATAGACCCGAACGTGACGCGGATCATCCCATCGGGGAGTTGAGCATCACTCGTTAAAGTTTAAATCGCTAAGTTCCAGTCCCACCGTTGTGAAATGAATGCAAGGATCGATTTCATGAGTCGCCATTCCAGCGTGACGAGAGTTCTCGAATCCGGGTTAATTGCGATTTTGCGATCAGATTCACCCGATAAGCTCATTTCGCTGTGCCATGGACTGCACCGTGGTGGAATTCAAATCATTGAAATCACCATGACCGTTCCCGGAGCGCTCGATGTCATTCGCCAGCTTCATCAGGAGTTGGGCTCACAGGTGCTCGTGGGAGCTGGCACCATTCTCGACCCGGAAACAGCACGACTGGCAATCCTCGCCGGTGCAGAGTTTCTGGTGACCCCCGCACTGAATGTCGAAACCATCCAGTTGGCCAATCGATATGACAAGTTGATTCTCCCCGGGATTTTAACCCCCACAGAATTGGTCACAGCACTGGAAGCCGGAGCGTCCATGGTCAAGCTTTTCCCGGCTGATGCCGTCGGGCCAACCTTTCTCTCAGCACTCACCAGACCATTTCCGCAGGCGATGATTGTGCCGACAGGTGGGGTCACTCTCGACTCTCTCCAGGCATTTGTGAATGCAGGTGCTGCTGCCGTAGGCCTGGCCACCAGCCTGATCGATCAGAAACTTGCACAGAGTGGCGATGCCACGGAAGCCGAGCGGAGGGCTCGCGCTTTTGTGGCAAAATATGCTGAAGTCCGCCGTAAATCCTGAGTGTGAAATTGATCATCGCCACCCGTAGACACTCAGCAAATACGGCTCATTACGATACGCTAAGTCGTTCTGCAGAAATCAGATTCGACCAAACTTCGGTCTGACCGTACACAGTTTGCCAACACCCGATGGATCGTGAGCTAGACTGCATTCGTGGTGCTGGAGAGGCTTCTCCTGGTTCTCGATCGACAATCAGGATTGCATGAAGTCGGCACCGCGAGTGAGTCGATACAGACGAAACGAATGTAGCGGAATTAGCGGTTGTATGGCGTGAAATGCCAGTTGAACCCAATTGATGCTGCTGATCTTTCGAGGTTCGACAAGCTGATATTTGGTAATCCTGAGTTGAGCGAGGCCAAAAATGGGCAGCTTTGTGCGAACGTGTCTGAGTCTCTGCCTGGTGGCAGGTCTGGCCACGTTTGCCTCCGCCGCGAATCCGATCGTAACGGCCAAGAACCGTTTTCGAATCCCGTTTAAGGTCGATCCTGCGGCTCTTCAGAGGATGAATGCGCAGGAACTGAGGCTGTATGTTTCATCAGATCGGGGGGCGACCTGGAGTCTGGCCCAATCGATTAATCCGGAAATTGGCAAGTTCGAGTATCAGTCTCCCGGAGACGGCGAATTCTGGTTCTCTGTCAAAACTCTGGATGGTGATAACCAGCTTCAGCCCAATGGCCGCGTGTTTGAGCCCGGCTTGATGGTCATCGTCGATACGCGTGAACCTCGTGTCGATCTCGCACTACAGGAAGTCCAGCAGGGCAAGGTACAGCTTTCGTGGCATCTCCACGACCAGAACCTTGATCCTTCCACACTCAAGCTGGAATACTCTCAACCGGGTGTTGCCGGTTGGCAAACAGTGAGTGTCTCTCCACGCTCTGCCGGTCAAACAACCTGGTCAGTCCCGCAGGGAGGAATTGTTGCCGTTCGTGGCTCAGTTCTCGATCAAGCCGGTAATCTTGGCCGAGGAACGATTCAATCGACAGTTCGAGGCGGCGACGGTGCTGGAAAAGCAGCCATGCCTGACACTCGACAACCGATTGCCAGCATGAATCGCGATATCTCCACGGAGACCGCCAATAACTCGATGACGGGAGCATTATCGACAGGTCCAATGATCCAGCCATCCACTGGCATGGTGGGTCGGCCAGTCTCCAGTGATGTGCAATCTCGTCCAGAAATCGTGAAGAATCCCTACACGACTGGGGCCGAAAACTTTGATGAACCTCCGGTTCAACCGACAGTCACACCGCAGCCAACTAATGCCAAAGTGGCTGGGATGGGTGCTGGAGACCCACTCTTCAAAGGCCGCATTGTTGCCACTCGCAAGTTTCAGCTGGCTTACAAGATCGACGACCTTGGGCCCTCGGGGATGAGTGCTGTTGAACTCTTTATCACACAGAACAATGGCCAGCAGTGGTACCGCTATGGTGAAGATGCCGACTTGAAGAGCCCGTTCGATGTTCAGGTTCCACAAGATGGCATCTATGGCTTTGAGATTCGAGTTCACAGTGGGGCGGGTTTATCGGCCGAGCCTCCACGAAATGGTGAAGCCCCTTCGATTCAAGTCAAAGTCGATCAGACAGCCCCCACATTAGAGCTGCTGGCTGTTGAACAAGGGCAGGGGATGCAACAAAACCTTGTGACAATCCGCTGGCGAGTCCAGGATGCCAACCTTTCGGAAACACCCATTTCGCTCTATGGTGCCGCATCACCGGCTGGCCCGTGGAATTTGATCAGCGACTGGCGACCAGATACAGGGAGCTTTCGCTGGGAACTTCCTCCCAATGGGCCGTCACAGGTCTTTGTCCGAGTGGTCGCCCGCGATGCGGCAGGGAACTTTGCCAAGGCCGAATCGACTCAACCCGTAGTGATTGACCTTAAGCGTCCGTCGGCACGCATCGTGGATGTGGCTCCCGGCATGCCCCGAGATTAATCGCGTGGTTGTTGAATTCCGGTGTTTGAACGAAGATGCTTCATCGAAGCCTTCTCCTGCACAGTGGAATTCTTATGCGAATCTTGATTACGGCCGGCCCCACGCGCGAATACCTCGACGACGTTCGTTACCTTTCCAATGCCAGCAGCGGCCGCATGGGTTACGCACTGGCTGAGGCGGCCATTGCCTGCGGCCATCAGGTGATTCTTGTTACCGGCCCAGTGGGCCTTACTCCTCCCAGAAACTGCCAGGTTCATCATGTGGAAACCACTGATGAACTTCTGGGTGCATGTCGTGAAGCGTTTCCAGCATGCGATGGTGTCATTGCGACGGCTGCAGTGTGCGATTATCGGCCGCGCGAGCGATTCTCCGGGAAACTGGCCAAGACAGGCGTTTCTTTAGAACTGGAACTTGTCGAAACAGCAGACGTGCTTGCCGAACTTGGTCAGACCAAGGCTCATCGCTGGATTATGGGATTTGCTCTCGAATCTGCCGAGTTTGCCCACCAGAACGCCCTGCGCAAACTCAAAGAGAAAAACTGCGACATCATCGTCCTCAATGGGCCAACAGCCATCGGCTCCAATACCAATGACGTCGAACTCATTGCCCCATCAGGCAACGCGATCGCACAATACTCAGGCAGCAAAACAGATATTGCCGCGCGATTGATCGAATGGATTGAGGCCCATCTGAGTCGCCAGTAAATCATCGCTACTCTTCCAGCGATGAAGCCGCTCGTTGATCGCCCACCAGATACGTTTGCGCTTCCCTCATCCCAGCCTTCTCCCGTCAGAACGGGAGAAGGAGTAAAAAAACCTCGCCGAGTTCTTTGCGAGGAGCGTCATGATTGCAGCAGTTCATGGCACGGGTCGATAACACCGGCTCATTGGGAATAACCGTTAAAGTACACACGAGATTCTGCCCGAGTCTGTGGCCTTCTGGCAGCATTTCTGACGGCAGGTGGTAATTTTGCATCGTAGGACTCCGTTTGAGTGTCTCTGCCAGATCGTTGAAAGACATCCGGCCCGAACCTCGAATCGAATGACGAGCCTGACGAATTGCAGTTTTCAATCACCTGTTTTGCTGGAATCGCCGTGGACTTCGCTCGCCTGCGAAATGACACGATTGCTTTGGGATTGCTGGCGCTCGCCGTGTTTCTCGGCCTGAGCCTTGTCAGCTATGACCCTGCCGATGCCGCCTCTCACCTTGTGCATCCTGCTCGCGCCGTCACCCAGAATCTTTGCGGTACCTGGGGCGCAACCATCGCTTTTCAATTACTGAGCAACCTCGGCTACGGAGCATGGATTCTGCTGCTCATGCTCGTGGTGATCGATCTTCGGCTATTCACGAACAGCAGTGCTGTCGATGCCCAGACGCATATCCCTGGTTATCTGCTGGGGCTGTGTGCTGTTTGCACCATGATTCAACTGGCAATCCCCTGGAGCGGGCCCAGTCTTGCCAGTGGTGCAGGGGGCTATCTCGGAACCATTTTTGCCGACCTGCTTTCACAACACTTCACATGGATGGGTACGTTTTCGCTGCTCATTTCCATGATGGTGGCCAGCCTGTTGCTGACAGACGAATTCCGCCTCATCGGGGTGTTGGGATCCATTGCGCTTTCCGTGTTTACGATTCCAGCCAGCCTCTTCTTCCGTAGAACGAAAGTGAAGGGGGCCAAGCCAGCCAGCAGCAACTTCGCATGGTTGAATCTTCGTCTCTTTAAGGCAAAGACAACTTCCGCCAAACCAACTGCTCACACTTTAGCAACCTCGATGCAGACAACATCTGCAGTGAGTGCCGGCCCGCAGGACGTTCTCGCACGCTTGCGAGATGCGGCTAACCCCGCAGCAGACCTTAATACTTTTCCAAACGTCCATCAGGTGAGTGCACTGGCCAGCGAATCACCATCCGCCACGATCTCTGAAATCTTCCAAAAGGTTGCCGATTCAGATGATCCGATTGGATTAGCTGCCTTTGACGACCCGACGGCTGCTTCGTCGTCGCCAGCTAATTCCGTTGAATCCGCACGTGTGATCAAGGTGAACCCGCCAGTCACGTTAACACCATCAACAACGACTTCACAGAGTCCGTTGACGACGACACCACCGACCTACAGTGTCAATCGCACCCAGCCTCAGGCCATCACAGCTTCTCAAGTCAGCTATGCCTTGCCCGAACATGCACTGCTGGAAGAGAGTGAAGCCTTCCCCTATGAACAACTCGCTCAGAAAGCCCAGATTTCGGCTGCAACTCTCGAAAAAACCTTCAAAGAGTTTGGCCTGAATGTCAAAGTCGTCGAGATCGACACAGGGCCGGTGATTACTCAGTTCGAACTGGAACTCGAGGCGGGGTTGCGTTTGTCAAAAGTGACAGCCCTTGCAGATGACCTTGCCATTGCGCTGCGTGTCCCATCGGTACGCGTCGTGGCACCCATCCCTGGCAAAAACACTGTCGGTGTCGAAGTCCCTAACGACATTCGCGTTATGGTACGCCTTAAAGAGTTGATTCAGTCTTCCCCGAAAGACTTTGAAGATAAACGGATTCCGCTCTATCTCGGCAAAGATGTCGGCGGTAAACCTCTTGTCGTTGATATGTGCAAGATGCCTCACCTGCTGATTGCGGGGCGAACAGGGACTGGAAAAAGCGTTTGTCTGAACACCTTGATTCTTTCAATCCTGATGACCCGACGGCCTGACCAGGTTCGCATGCTGATGATCGACCCCAAAATGGTCGAACTCAGCCCCTACAACCGTATTCCGCACCTCATGCATCCCGTCATCACCGACATGAAAAAAGCGGAGGCCGTGTTAGGCTGGGCCGTCGAAAAGATGGAAGAGCGCTACGACCTCCTGGCACGCGTTGGGGTACGACATCTCGACAATTACAACAAGCTCGGAAAAGCGAATGTTCTGGATCGTCTCGAAATCGATCCCGATTCCGAAGAAGCGCAGTCGATCCCTGAATCTATGCCTTACATCGTGATTATCGCCGATGAAATGGCCGACATGATGATGACCTCCGGTAAGGATGTCGAAGGGCACATTATTCGACTGGCACAAAAGTCGAGAGCTGTTGGTATTCATCTGGTTCTTGCCACGCAGAAGCCGACTGTCGATGTGATCACCGGTCTGATCAAATCCAACCTGCCGGCACGCATTTCGTTCCAGGTCGCCAGTCGCATGGATAGCCGAGTGGTGCTCGATGAAAATGGTGCCGACAAGCTGTTGGGCAACGGGGATATGCTCTATATGGCTCCGGGCACCAGCACACTTTCCCGTGCTCAAGGCACCTATGTGAGCGATGAAGAAGTCAACGGAGTCATCGAGTTCTTTGAAGACATGCCCACACAGTACGATCCTGAACTTCAGAAACTGAAAGTGGCCGCTAAAGAAGGAAAAGCGTCAGCGGGCGGCCCCAGTGCCGGTGAACGTGACGATCTCTATGATCAGGCTGTGGAAGTCATCATTCGCGAAGGCCGTGGTAGTGTCTCACTGCTTCAAAGAGCGTTAGGCGTCGGATACGGTCGCGGTGCAAGGCTGATTGATTTCATGGCCGAAGATGGCATCGTCGGCGGTTACAACGGCAGCCAGGCCCGCGAAGTGATCATGACCATGGAAGAATGGGAAGATCGTCGCGTCATGAAGTAACTTCCACAGGCAATCGACCCCCAAAAATCATATTTCTCCATGGGTCGATTTCTCTTGCGGAAGCACTTCATCGAACGGATGACAAATCCGTATTGCTGAATTTGGTGGTTTGCCAGACAATCAGTGGCGATTTCTGCCGATCCAGTCACAGCGTCATTCATGGATGAACGACATTGGCCAGTAGCCTCATTGGAAATCCCCCGACAGATCGAACGACGCCTATCCATTGGCTGGGATGGATGCTGCTCACTTCTGTTCGCACAGTCGGTGATGCAGCCATTTTCACATCGACGGTCGCTTTAGGATTAGCGACACGCCGTTCTCGCAGTGCCATCCTTTGGCCCATTTTCTACGAAATCGGTTGCCGCAGCATGCCTGTGATCCTCATCACAGGAGGTTTTATTGGCATGGTGCTGGCGGTGCAATCGTTCGATCAACTCGCGGCCATCGGCTTACAATCGCGACTGGGATCGGTCGTCAATGTCTCGCTTGTCAAAGAGCTCGGGCCGGTACTCGCGGCCACAATGCTTGCTGGACGAGTCGGCAGTGCAATGGCTGCCGAGATCGGCACGATGAAAGTCACTGAGCAGATCGATGCCCTTCAGGCACTGGGTGCCAATCCGGTCATGTTCCTGGTGTGCCCTCGCTTTCTCGCCTGTGTGCTGCTCATCCCGGCATTGACACTTCTCGCCGACGGGATCGGGATGCTTTCTGGCTGGTATCTTTCCGTGCAGGTTTTAGGGATCAGCAGCCATCTCTACTGGTTCTATTCCGATTCGTACATCACATCACTGGATATCATCTCCGGGGTCATCAAAAGCATCTTCTTCGGCGGTGCCATTGCACTGGTGGCCTGCCATCGAGGATTTCATTGTTCGAGTGGAGCGGAAGGTGTCGGGCGGGCAGCCACTGAGGCCTTTGTCTGCTCGTTCATTCTGGTACTCGCCATGGATTTCTTACTCGGCGTGTTCTTTATTCAGCTACAACATCTGTTGCCATCCCTGCGATCGCCTCTGCTTTAGACCTTTAGAGACTCCACTTCGCCACCAACAATGACTGAGACCTTCACTCCACCTGAAGAATCTGCGCCAATCATCGAACTGCGTGGCTGTTCGCGTGGTTTTGGTGCCATGCAGGTGCTGCGCGACATCAGTCTGAATGTCTATCGTGGTGAAACACTCGTGCTGATTGGCGAAAGTGGTTGTGGTAAGAGCGTCACGACCAAATTGCTGGCGAACCTGCTCGAACCAAGTTCTGGCGAAGTCTTTTGGAATAGTCAGCCAGTCTCGCAGATGTCCGCTGAACAGATGCGTCGGGATCGCTTGAAACTGGGTTACCTGTTTCAAGGCGGCGCCATGTTCGACAGTCTCTCGGTCTATGAGAACGTGGTCTTCGGATTACGCGAGAACCGGAAAATGTCGGAAGCCGACATGCGGGAAATTGCCTTCACCAGGTTGCGGGAAGTTGGTCTGCCAGCCAGTGCGGCTCAAAAGTTTCCCTCCGAGCTTTCTGGTGGTATGCGTAAGCGGGCTGCACTTGCGAGAGCCTTGGCGATGTCTCCTGAAATTATCATCTACGATGAACCAACGACGGGCCTCGACCCGATCATGAGTGACGTCATCAACGAGCTGATTCTTCAGGCTCGCAGTGCCCGCCCCGTCACCAGCATTGTCGTGACCCACGACATGACGACCGTGAAGCGGGTAGCCACTCGAGTGGTAATGCTCTTTCCTCTGGCAAGACTCCCTCAGAACGAATCGCAGATCATTTTTGAAGGGACAGCCGACCAGGCCTTTAATCATCCCGACGAACGTGTGCACGACTTTGTTCACGGAATCTCCGGGAAACGTCTGCAGGAACTCTTTGCTGCCTGAAACCATCAATCCGGCAGAACTGCTCTCGGCAGATTCTGCAACTTTCATTACATCAGACACGAGACAGTCGTCTGTCATGGGAGACTCGTTGTGTCTGAGCGTCAGTTGCAGTTTCGCGTTGGAATGATGGTGCTGGTGGCCATGGCCATCGGTGTCGGTCTGCTCGTTCGCGCGGGAAAACTGGATTCCTATTGGGATGAAGATTTCAGTATCGCCATCCAGTTTGAATCGGCCGGGGGGATTTATCCCAGTGCACCCGTCCGACTTTACGGACTGACGATTGGAAATGTTCGCGATGTCCGCCTGGATAACAAACGTCGAGGCGTGATTGTCATTGCCGAAATCGACGCCAAGCACAAACTTCCGATTGATTCCACTGCCCAGGTGGCCGTGAGCCTTTTGGGCGAGGGGCATCTGGAAATCATTCCTGGCCTGTCGGAAGAACCACTCAAACATGGCGCAGTGATCAGTGGTCAAGCTGCTGGTGATCCCATGGCTTTGGTCGCTCGACTTGAGGCCAAGACCACCGCCACGATGGATTCCTTTGCCGCCACGAGCAAGGAATGGGGCACACTCGCCCATAACGTCAACAATCTTCTCGAAACCAAACGCGGGAACATCGATCAGGTCATCGAGCGGGCCGCCGACTCGTTGGATCAACTTTCACTGGCCATGAAATCCGCCACTGAGTTAATCCAGCAGGCCAATCGCATTGTTGGTGATCCCAAAACTCAAGCAGCACTCCAGCAGACCGCTCAATCACTCCCTCGTCTGGTTAATGATACTCGAGAGACCATTGTCGTAGCCCGCACGACGCTCGAAAGCATGCAGCAGAATCTGAAAAACCTCGAATCGGTCACCGATCCACTGGCCAAAAAAGGGAACGATATGATTGTCCGGCTCGACACCAGCCTGGCCAATCTGGATCGTCTTCTGGCCGATGCCAGTCGGTTTGTCCGGACCCTGAATACTCAGGATGGCACACTGCAGAAACTGGCGGCTGATCCCCAGCTCTACGACAACCTGAACCGTTCGGCCCAACTGGTGACAGTCCTCCTGCGCGGCATTGAACCGATCGTTCAGGACATGCGGGAGTTCAGTGATAAAGTCGCTCGCCGCCCCGAGATTCTCGGCGTTGGTGGAGCCATTCAACCCAGCAACGGCCTGCGCGATACCGAACTGATCGAGCAAAGTGGCGGAACAGCCCCCAAAACCCAGCAGAAATCGGTACGACCGAGTTTCCTGCCGGGAAGATAAGCCGCGACGATCATCGAAAGCCGCAGCATCGAGAGCTGTGACAGACGGAATTAACTCAATTTCTTGAGTAAGGTAATCCGTCCCGTTGTGACCCATTCACTGACAATAATGTTGCCATTATGGTCAAAAGTGGCATCGTGCGGATGGACAAATTTGCCGGGTGCCCACTGCTTGGCGTCACCTCGATTCACCTTACCGGCATTGACGTTCTGATGGTCATCGCACAGATAAGCCAGAACCTTGTTGTTGCCATCCAGGAGCGTCACACGACCCTGAAGCTCTGGCACCAGCATCAGATCCTTGTAGAAATCGACGTGGCAGGGCTTCTGAAAACCGTCGATGAGTGAAACAAATTTGCCCTCAGGCGTCAGGCATTGAATCGTGTTGCGACTGCGGTCAGTCACATAGAGAATTTCTTCTTTCCCGGGTCGTGCTTCCAAGGCCAGACCATGGTTGGTGCTGAACTTTCCCGGACTGGGGCCGGCACCAGCAAAGCTCAATTTGTACTCGCCGTCTTTTGTATAGCGATGGATGTAATTGGAACCATATCCATCGGCCACCAGCAGATCGCCATCCTTCAAAAAGGCAATGTTCGTCGGCTTATAGCGATTGGGTCCACCCACTCCTTTGCGAGGAACTTCACCAGAACGAACACGCTGTGGCAAGGTGTTCTCACCCTCGGGATAAATGCCCGATTCCATGGGTGCAAACCGTTCCCAGATCAGTTCCCCCTTGAGGTTGGTCTTAGCAATCGACTGCACCGGGTCGGGATTCGAGAAGTAAAGAAACTCCTCACCATTCTCTTCACGAAGTTCCAGCCCGTGAGCGCCGCCCTGAAAGTATTGGCCGAAGGAGCGGACGTACTTTCCGTCCTGATCGAAGACGAAGACATTCGGGTGATTCTTCTTGTTGAAGTCACCCGTGTGATTCAGATAGACAAAGCCATTCTTATCCACCACCACGGCCTGAGTTGTCTGCCACGTAAACTCGCTGGGAAGTTGAGCCCAGTTGTGAATCACTGCGTACTGATAATCGCCTTGCCCAGTGGTCAGCGGCTGAGAATCCGCTTTACTTTGAGCATGCACGAACGGAGCCCCTGAAATCAAACCGGCAGTGGCCACACAGGCGGTCTTCAATGCATCGCGTCGAGAAATAGGCAAGGCCATGCAACCCTCATCAAGCTGAAAATAGTCTGTTGGTTGAGATGAAAATCAGACACGTAGCGTAGTGGATTACCGAGGTAGGGTGCCATGGAGTTCTTACGGAATGCACCATTTTCCAATTAGAATTCTCAACTTTTCGTGCCATGCGTGCCATGACCCTGGATGCCCCAAAAAACAAAACACAGCGGAAGGGGATGGTTATCGACCGGGTGGCAGGGGTCGGATGTCTGCATCCGCCCCCTGGTCATCAATGTTCGCAAGCACGATTGCACCTGTCACGTTCCTTCCCATGATGATTGCCATGAACATCAACGCCCTATGACCTGGGGGCAAACGAGGACGTTTGACCCCAGCCACGCCTGCCGAACTCATCGAGCAAAGCGGCGAGAATGGGACGAATCCCGCGCAGAAGGCCACGAGACCTAGCTTCCTGCCGGGGAGGTAGGGGAAGTAGTTGGTCGTGGGTTGATGGTGGATGGTTGGCAATACGGCTGGCAATCAACCCACCCGTGTTCGCCACTTCCAACCAACAACCATCCACTCGCAACCAACAAACAACTCACTGCAACTGACGGATAATCTCTTCAATACTTGCCAGTTGACTCTTCTGATTCGCCAACGTCTGGCGAACTTCGGCCACCACTTCCGGTGGGGCCTTGTCGACGAAGCTGGCGTTCCCCAGCTTCTTTTCGGTCGAAGCGATGAAGCCGCGCAGCTTCTCGGCCTCTTTCTTCTGCTTGGCCAGTTCTGCCGCCTTATCAATCAGGCCTTCCAGCGGCACGAAGCCCTCGGCTCCCACGAGTGCAAAACTCGCAGAAGCAGGGGGACGCTGCACCTCGGGGCCAGTCGCCGCAATCTCCGCTTTGGCCAGATTCTGGATCTGGACTCGTAAGGCCTCAAAGTCAGCGGCAGCTTCAGCACGGCACTTCAGATGAACCGCAATCGATTGGCCGAGGCTGATGCCATAGGTCGCGCGAATATTCCGAATCGCACCGATTGTCTCCTGCAACCGGGTGAACCGCTGTTCGAGGGGAGGGGAGATGTCGGCGTCGTTCACTACGGGCCAGGCCGCGATAATGCAGGCGGCTTCCGCCGGCTGGGGTTCAGGCAAGCCGCGTGAAGGGGCGATCTCGGCGAGGCGATGCCACAGTTCTTCCGTGATGAACGGCGTGAACGGGTGCAACAACCGCAGGATCTGATCGAGAACATGCACGAGCACCCGCTGCGCGACCGGCTTGGTCGTCTCGTCACGCAACCGCGACTTGATCAGTTCGAGGTACCAGTCGCAGAACTCGTTCCAGACGAAATCCCGCAGGGCGCGCGTTGCCGCATCGAACTTGTAGACACCCAGCAGGGAGGTCACTTCGTTCGTCACCGTCGCCAGGCGACTGACGATCCACTGGTCTTCAATCGCCAGTTCACTCTTGGCCACAGCAGCAGGTGTGTAGCCCTCCAGATTCAGCATGGCGAAACGGGCGGCGTTCCAGAGTTTGTTGCAGAAATTGCGGCCAAACTCGAAGCGTTCGATAACAATCCCCGCCACCAGTTCGCCCTCATCCGGTGTGTACCAGGGGCAGGCGTACTGCGATTCCTTCTTGCACTTGGGGCACTTGATCTTCGGCTTTCCGGGCGAAAACTTCAGGTGCTTCTGCTCCTGGGGAATCAGGTTCTGGCAATGGGGGCATTCGTAGCTGACCGGCAAGCGCACGTCCTGCGTTTCACCCGCAAACGAGGCGATCGTGAAGCGAGTTCCGTCGCAGCCGTAACGATCGACCAGTTCCAGCGGATCAACACCGTTCCCTTTGGTCTTGGACATGCCTTGCCCAAATCCGTCCTGAATTTTGGGATGGATATGCACATGTTTGAAGGGGATGTCATTCAGGTTGTAGAGACCTGCTAGCACCATTCGCGCGACCCAGAGCGTGATGATATCCCGCGAGGTGATCAGCACACTGCCCGGATAGTAGTAGGGGAGGACCGTATTCTTCCCGTCGCCGCTTGTATCTGGCTGGCCATTGAGTGGTGGATTCGACGTTTCATTCGGCCAACCCAGCGTCGCATGCGGCCAAAGTGCACTGCTGAACCAGGTGTCGAGGACATCGGGATCCTGTTCAAATCCGTCTGCTTCGAGTTGATTCTGGGTCTGTTCTCCATCGGCTGCCGAAGCGTCCACGCAAATCAGCACGCTCGCGGGATCGCTGGCGGAAAGAACACCAGCCGCCGAACTGTCGGGAAGAGTCGCAAGATACGACTCGGCTTCCTCCGCGCTAGCGAACTGCTTACTCCACACGGGAATCCGGTGCCCCCACCACAACTGGCGGCTGATGCACCAGTCGCGCTTCTCTCCAAGCCAGTCGAGATAGCTCGATTGGTACCGTTCGGGGAAAAATTTCACGCGGCCATCGGTCACGGCGTCGATCGCCTTCTGGGCGAGGTCGTCCATCTTCACGAACCACTGATCGGACATCAGCGGCTCAACGGGCGTCTTCGACCGATCACTGAACTTCATGGGAATCTTGCGGTCTTCGACCTTCTCAAAGAATCCCAGAGATTCCATCTTGGCAACCACGGCCTTGCGCGCTTCGAGACGATCCAGCCCGGCGAACTCGCCACCTTCTTCATTGATGGTGCCATCGGGCCGCAGGATGTTGATCATCGGAAGCTTGTTGCGCAGACCGCAGGCGTAATCGTTGGGATCATGCGCGGGAGTCACCTTCACACAGCCCGTCCCCAACTCTTTATCAGCCAGCAGTCCATCGGCAATGATCGGCACAAGCCTGCCGACGAGCGGCAGCCGGACGTGCTTCCCCACCAGCGCCGTATAGCGTTCATCAGTGGGATGGACGCAGAGTGCCGTATCGCCCAGCATCGTTTCCGGACGTGTCGTCGAGAATGAAATTCGCTGGCCGGTTGGTTCCCCCTGATCGTCAACCACGGGGTAGTTGAACGTCCAGAACTGCCCGTCGATGTCTTCGGTATAGACTTCGTCGTCGGCGACAGCGGTCTGCAAAAAGGCATCCCAGTTGACGAGCCGCTGGCCACGATAGATGAGGCCGTCGCGGAACATCTTGAAGAACGTTCGCCGCACGGCCTGCGAGCAGACCTCGTCGAGCGTGAAGCGCGTCCGTCGCCAGTCGCAGCTCGCCCCCAGCCGCTTGAGCTGGCCGAGAATGCGGGCCTCGTAGTGATCCTTCCATTTCCAGATGCGCTCGATGAGTGCCTCGCGGCCCACATCGTGACGAGTGAGCCCTTCCTCCTCGAGCATCCGCTTCTCGACCATCGACTGAGTAGCGATCCCCGCATGATCGGTTCCCGGCATCCAGAGTGCCGAATACCCCTGCATCCGCCGCCAGCGGGTGATGAGATCCTGCAACGTCCCGTTAAGGGCATGCCCCATGTGTAGCGCCCCAGTCACGTTCGGCAGGGGGATCATGATCACATGCGGCGGTTTGGTCTCGCTGGGATCAGCATTGTAGTAGCCGTGGGATTCCCAGAAAGAAATCCAATGCGACTCAATCGATTGCGGCTCGTAAGACTTGGGAATTTCGGTCGTCATCAGGGAAACTCTCGTGAAGCCGCAGCACTGCCGGGCGGGATGAATCTCAGTGAATTTAAGGTCGAGCAGGGCCACTACTCCGGCAGGCCCTCGTCTTTGAAAAGCTTGTATTCGACACTGTCTACCAGTGCCAGCCAACTCGCTTCAATCACATTCTCACTCACGCCGACAGTGCTCCAGGTATCGTGATCATCTCGACTTTCGATCACCACACGCACACGTGCCGCGGTTCCTTCCGCCGAGTTGATGACGCGAACTTTGTAATCCACCAGATGCATCTGTTCGAGCGCCGGATAAAAACGCAGAAGCGCACGTCGAACGGCCGTATCGAGAGCATTGATCGGGCCATCACCTTCTGCCACGACGTGCTCGACTTCATCGCCGACTCGCAGCTTGACGGTCGCTTCAGTCACTGGAACCTGTGCTTCTTCGGTCACGACCCCCACGCGATAATGCAGCCGCTGGAACTTGGGCGTGTACAGGCCCGCTTCTTTACGCACCAGCAAATCGAAGGATCCTTCGGCCGCTTCGAACTGATAGCCGATGTTCTCCAGATCCTGCACGCGTTCGAGGATGTTCCGCATCAGTTGGTCATCCTCGGCAATGCGGTACTTCGTTGTTTTGGCGATGATGTTGCTGCGGCCCGAAAGCTCACTCACCAGCACCTTGCGTTCGTTACCCACAGTCTCCGGTGGGATGTGTTCATAGCTGCGAGCCAGGCGATTGACAGCGTGGACGTGCATCCCTCCCTTGTGGGCAAAAGCACTGCTACCGACAAAGGGTTGTCCTGGCCGAAGTTGCAGGTTGGCAATTTCGTAAACATAGCGAGAAAGCTCTGTCAGATGGACAATCCCATTGGGCTTGAGCACCTCGTGATGTTTCTTGAGTGCCAGATTGGCTGCCACGCTCACAAGATCCACATTGCCGCACCGCTCGCCAATGCCGTTGATCGTCCCTTGAACCTGAATCGCTCCGCAATCGACCGCGATCAGCGAGTTGGCAACGGCCAGTTCACAATCGTTGTGGCAGTGAATTCCCAGGGGAGTGGAGAGTTCTTTGCGCACAGCATTCACCGCCGCCGCGATTTCTTCGGGCATCGTCCCCCCGTTGGTATCACACAGGCAGAGCAGAGCTGCCCCGGAATCGGCTGCGGCCCGTAAGGTCTTCAATGCGAACTCAGGATTGGCCTTGAATCCATCGAAGAAATGCTCTGCATCATAAATGACGTGCCGGCCTTCGGCTGCGAGAAATGCCACCGAGTCGCGGATCATCGCCAGGTTTTCAGCTTCATCGACACGCAGAACTTCAAAGACATGCAGATCCCACGTCTTTCCCACGACGGTACAGCAGGGCGTTCTGGCATCTCGCAGTGCCAGCATGCCTGTATCCTGATCGGCAGTCACGCCCTTGCGTCGGGTCATGCCGAAGGCGGAAATTTTGGCGTGCTTGAGCGGCAGATCCCGCACACGTTGAAAATATTCCGCATCTTTGGGATTCGAAAGAGGATAACCTCCTTCAATAATGTCGAGACCAATTTCATCCAGCTTCTGAGTAATCAGGAGTTTATCCTGCAGCGAAAAGTTAACGCCTTCACCCTGGCTACCATCGCGCAAGGTGGTGTCGTAAAGCTGGATGCGAGCCATTTCTACTCAAACCCTTTCCGTGGCTGTCTCAATGAAACACTTCATTAATCTCAGCCCGGCCTCGGAACTTGGGCACCTCCTGCAGCCTTGTTGAAGAAGAGCTGAAGCGGATGCCATACAAAAAATAACCCCCGGCATAACCGGGGGCACAAACAGGCAGAATCATTACGGCCTGGGTTGCATTAGCCCCCGGAAGTCGTAATTCCAATAATCGATACTGTGTATACAAATGTGAGCGACATGCTTTTTCCGTTTTCTTGACGTCATTGAAGATTACCCAGTGAAGGCAGACACGTCAAACCCTCGCGGGGTTCATGGGGTTTCCAGCCCACGTTTTCGACGCGAAGTTTGTCAGAAGTAATGGATTTTACAAAAGATCTGCCTTTCTTCAGTCGCTCATTTTCCGGAGTCTGTTTCAAAGTCGGATGCGAGTTCATGTCGTAACAGCTAAACTGTCGCTGATTTCTTTGGGGTGAACTGAGAGCCAAACGTGGTCTGTGTTCTTGACAGTCCACAATAGATTTTCGATCGCCTGAGAACTGGGGGCTGGATCAGCCCAAATCTGCCGTTTCCAAATTAGCTTTATGAGTGAGTGGTTTCGTGGCAATTACGTCAGTTGTCGGTCTGCAATGGGGCGATGAAGCCAAAGGGAAAATCGTTGATCTCCTGACGGACGAACACGAAATCGTCGTTCGCTATCAAGGAGGCAATAACGCGGGCCATACCGTCAAATTCGATGGGCAGACCTACAAGCTCTCTTTGCTCCCCACAGGGATTCTTCGCCCCGGTGTGACGGCTGTGATTGGCAACGGCGTGGTCGTGAACCCGGAAGCATTGTTGAAGGAAATCGGTACTCTCCGCTCGCAAGGCGTGAAGGTCGAAGGGAATCTGCTCCTTTCTGATCGAGCCCATGTGATTCTGCCCTACCACGTAGCTGAAGATCTCGCTGCTGAGCGATCACAGAAGAAGGATGCCATCGGCACCACAGGGAGAGGCATTGGCTACTGCTATCGCGATAAGGCGGGTCGCAGCCAGGCAGTGCGTGTGGGCGATCTTTATCATCCCGAAAGTCTGAAGCAGCGATTATCCGGCATTGTCGATTCCAAAAATCACGTGCTTTCGGCACTGGACCCGGAATTCAAACCGTTCTCTTCTGACGAAATCTTCACTCTCACCCAACAGTATGCCGAGACTTTGCGGCCGTTTGTGACAGACACCGTCGCCTGGCTTCACAAAGCCATTGGGGCCGGGAAGAATATCCTTTTTGAAGGTGCCCAAGGGAGCCTGCTCGACGTCGATCACGGCACCTACCCATTCGTAACGTCATCCAACAGTTCAGCCGCCGGGATTCATCCCGGTAGTGGTGTGCCCGAACGTCTGATTGAACAGATGATTGGAGTGGTCAAGGCTTACACCACTCGAGTTGGTGGCGGCCCATTCCCGACAGAACTCAACAATGAGATCGGCCAGCATATTCGTGATGTGGGTCGGGAGTATGGCACGGTCACGGGCCGACCCAGACGTTGCGGCTGGTTTGACGCCGTCGCAGCAGGGCATGGAGCCAAAATCTGCGGCGTCGATTGCATTTCCCTCATGCTGCTGGATGTCCTCAGTCAGCTCGATGAACTCAAAATCTGCGAAGCCTATGAGATCCACGGCGAGCGAACGACCGATTTCCCGGCTCACGTTGAAGATTTAGCAGCAGCGAAGCCTGTCTACCGCACCATTCCAGGCTGGAAGACAGAGATCAGCCACATCACCCGTCTGGGTGATCTCCCGACTGGGGCGCGGAAGTACATCGATACCGTGGGTGAATTGATGGGGAAGCAGGTCAAAATCGTGTCTGTCGGCCCGGATCGTGCCCAAACGATTCTTGGCTGATCCTGGTCTATTCCTTTAGGTTGAAACTTCTCTTTGCGCAGGCAGGATGCTCTTGAATGGACTCTCTCAAGCAGATCGTCGAATTCGTCCTGCACTTTGATAAGTATCTCCAGGGGTTCATCGAAAACTACGGCACCTGGACCTACGCGATTCTTTTCGCAATCGTCTTCGCTGAGACGGGCTTGATCTTCATGCCGTTTCTGCCGGGGGATTCTCTGTTGTTTGCAGCAGGGGCCTTGGCGGGAGCCAGTTCGCTCTCATTGCCGGCCCTGTGGATATTGTTGACGATTGCGGCCATTGCAGGCGATGCCGTGAACTACCTGGTCGGCCGCTGGTTTGGAGAACGCTTACTGAGCGCAAAAAGATTTCGGCTGGTCAAACCCGAACATCTCACGAAGACGGAAGAATTCTTTCAGAAGTACGGCAGCAAAACGATTGTCATCGCGCGGTTTGTCCCGATTGTCCGCACGGTGGCACCATTTGTCGCGGGCATGGGCAAAATGCCCTATCGCGTCTTTTCTGTTTACAACATTGCAGGTGGTATTCTCTGGGTTTCCACCTGTCTGATCGCCGGTTATCTCTTTGGCGGCCTGCCATTCGTCAAGGACAATTTTTCGCTGGTCGTTCTCGGCATTGTTATTGTCTCTGTCCTGCCCATTGCCTGGGAACTGGCTGCCGGTTATCTCCGTGGGCGAAAAGCAGTAGCAGCACCAGCACCCGAGACCACATCTTCTCCCGAAGAACCCGTCTAATACGGATTCCAATAAATAACTGCGCGGCGGGTGGCTGGGGTTGAGTCTTCGAACCCCCAGCGATTTTTGGCACGAACTGGGGGTTCGCGAAGACGCTCAACCCCAGCCACCCCAGACCAAGGAGCGCAGTTGAATACTGGAACCCGTCTGAAATCAGTTTCATTCGCTGCATTCAAGCCAAGATCCCGATCAGAAAATTCTGACCGGGATCTTTTTGTTGAAACATCAGTATTCGTTCAACGCGTTCGCCTGACCCGAACAAATGTCCTTAGTCTTGAGCAAGAAGTGCCTGCACTGCGTCGATAATGACGTGGCCATCGGTCTTGTCATTCGAGATGACGACATTCACCGTCTGCCCCGCATTTAACGTCATGCGGCCCAGAGTATGAAAGCCATCTTTCCCGGCAGCATTTCGCTGATTGACTCTGGTCTCGGTTCGTAACGTCCCTGCTTCAACCACCACTGGGACATTACTCGCGCGGTTGGCATTCGGCGTCCAACTCATACGAATGTCATAACTCCCTGTCTTGGGAATCTTCAGTTCGAAAAGAGCCGATTTCTCCCCCTTCTGCTCGTTTCCATCGGTCTGATATCCACTGCCGACAAATCCGCTGATCGAACCACTGGCTGTCCATTCGCCCTTGGTTCTTGCCAACGCGTCATCGACGACAACCCCAGGCAATGAACTTGGCACAATCCCCGCTGCTCCACCGCGAGAACCTTGCCATTCCAGCACCTGCTTGTCTTCCAGCAGCTTCTCCCGCAATTTCGCATAATCCACATCTTGAACGGTGGTTTTGCCATCGATGGCAAAGCTGGCTGCTGTCGCTGCCGACTGCCCGAGCACCATAAAGACAGGCTCCATGCGAATCGAACCATAAGAGATGTGCGAGGCCGACAAGCAGACCGGCACCAGCAGATTGGTGACGTGCTCTTTCGCCGGGCGAATGCTCTTGTAGGAAATGGGGTAGGGGGGGACACCCACCTGAATATCGCCTTCGTTCCGCACGTAGCCTTCTTTGGTCACATACCGCTGGCAGTTGTGCGAATCCATATTATAGGCACCCATTCCGACGGAATCTTCGGCTGTGACTTTACGCTGGCAATTGTGCTGAGTCATCACATAGTCCGAGATCATGCGACGAGCCTCACGCACATACAGCTGCGGCGGCCAGTTATCGGTCTCCACAAACTCGTCTTTGGCCAGCCCTAACTTCTGGAAATGATCGCGAATCTCCTGCGGTACGCGGGGATGATTCGCCAGCGTCCACATCAGACCCTGCTGGTATCGCTTGTGATCATCGATGATGGCCTGCCGTTTGGCATAGTCGGCATCGGGATACTCGTAGTTTGCCCCAATGTAATCTGTCGAAACTGCGAAATTGTTATTCGTGTCGGTCTTACGATTGGGCATCCAGACAGGATTCCACGACTTGCGATGATCACCCGCCTCACAGTTTCTGAGCACCAGCTCATACGTTTTTTCGTCATAACCTTCGGGCTTTGGCCAGGCACGGCGATTCTCCGCCACATCGGTCGTACACATGCGATAGTTGTAAGCCTGCACGCGATGATCACCAGCACCTTCTTCTCCAGGGCCGCCGGCCTGAATCAGAGGAATCAGCCCACTCTCTGGCTTGCCCGGAATCACATAAGGATCAACCTTGTGTGTGAACTGATGGTGAGTCGATTTTTCCACGCGAATCCCGTTCAGTGTCTCGCCGTAAACTTTTTCGCCCTCACGCCCCACATGATAAGGCACGCCAGCTTTGGCCATCAGGTCGCCTTCATAGGTGGCGTCGATGAACACCTTACCCGCGTATACCTTCCCCGATTCCATGCTGATCGATTCAATGGCTTTGGTTGCGGGATTTTTCTTCACACCGTTCTTGAGATCGAGCCGCTCATTCATCACGACTTGAATCGTGGGGTATTCAGCCAGCCAGTCTTTATAAACCTTCGTCGCGACATGTGGTTCGAAGGTCCACATTTCATTCTCACCACTCGATTTACGCCGCTCATTGTATTTAGACGCGCTTTCGTGCACCCAGTTTTTGGGGTCGGCATACCACTTTCCGACTCGCTGATAGAACTCACGCGAGAGTCCACCAATGGCCGCTTTATTTCCAATATCAGTAGCACCGAGTCCACCCGTCGTTAATCCTCCCAGATGATTCGATGGCTCAATGACGACAACCGATTTTCCCAATCGGGCCGACTGAATCGCAGCGGCAATCCCGCCCGAAGTCCCACCATAAACCACGATGTCATACGTTTTGGCTATACCTGGCGAGACCTGACCTCTCACTGAATTGGCCAACGGAAGAGTGATCACACTGAGCGTAAATGCCCAAATGACTGGAAAGCGAAAACGGTGCGGCAAAATCATAGGGAGTACCTCTGGAATGCGGTTACTGAATGAACCTCAGTTACTTAACAGATCAACACCCGCTTATAACAGACTTGTACTCCAAAAACATCTCTCCACACCTACTCATAAATGACGACCAGAAAGGTCAAAGCGTCTCCTTTGCCTCGATTTTCAATCGCATGGGGGACATCCGCGCGGTAACTCGCTGAATCTCCTTTGCCAAGTTCTCGTTGTTCACCGGCAGAGTGAATACAGATTCGCCCCTGTTCGACAGTGATAAACTCGCGGGTCTTCTGGAAATGAGCCTCACTCCGCAACGCTCGCCCAGGCTTGATACGAAGTTGATAAAACTCGACGTCCTTTTCCAGCGGCAAAGGTGAAAGCGTGCGAATCTCGCAATCTTCATCGCTTCGATACAGATGCGCGGGGTCATCCCCTCGAATGACATGAATACCTGGAACCACATGTGGTGTTTCCACTAACTGGCCAATGGTCAGCCCGAAAGCCTGAGCGATTCGCGCAGTCACAGCCAGGGTAGGATTCGCCTGATTCCTCTCAATCTGACTGAGCATGGACCGACTCACACCGCTCGCTGAACTCAATTGATCGAGTGACCAGCCATTCTGCTGTCTTAATTCTCGCACACGATGACAAAGCATTTGACTAATTGCGTCACTGGGCGTGGGCAGATCCGATGAGAGAGAGGTCATCGCGTAATTTTCATTCGTCTTGAGGATCGAAATACCATCTCTCCATGTTTTTCGAGAGATAATTCTATTTTTCGCTTGTTGTGATGCTTTACAGATTCTAACATACCGGAGACGATTTCCACTATACTAAACAAAGAATTCTCGGCGACAACACAGACGATCAATTCTATTGATCTCATTAAACACCCAGCATACGAAAGCACCCCATGCACGGACTGGTCAAGCGCAAGGCCGATGTCGGACTCTGGCTGGAAGATGTTCCCAAGCCCGAATACGGCATTAACGACGTTCTCATTCGTGTCAAAAAGACGGGCATCTGCGGCACCGATGTCCACATTTATAAATGGGATGACTGGGCTCAGAAGACGATTCCCGTTCCCATGGTGGTTGGACACGAGTTCGTGGGTGAAATCGTTGCGGTGGGTTCGAATGTCGTCGATTTCCACCCTGGCGACATCGTCAGTGGGGAAGGGCATGTGGTTTGTGGACGCTGCCGCAATTGCCTCGCGGGTCGCAGGCACCTGTGTGCCTTCACTAAAGGTGTGGGAGTCAATCGTCCCGGTGCCTTCGCCGAATACATTTCGCTCCCCATGTCGAATGTGTGGCATCACTCCTCAGACATAGACCTGGATGTGGCGTCCATCTTCGACCCGTTCGGGAACGCTGTTCACACAGCCCTCTCCTTTGACCTCCTCGGTGAAGACGTATTGATCACAGGTGCCGGCCCGATTGGAATCATGGCTACTGCCATTGTGAGGCATGCCGGAGCTCGACATGTGGTGGTCACCGATTTGAATCCTTACCGCCTCGAACTGGCCCGCAAGATGGGAGCCACCGTCGCTGTTGATCCACGGGAGCAGGACTTACCTGCCGTCCAGGCACAGTTGGGCATGAAGGAAGGTTTCGACGTCGGCCTCGAAATGTCTGGTAATCCACATGCCTTCAATAGTCTCATCGCCAATATGGCTCACGGCGGCAAGATTGCAATGCTTGGCATCCCTGAAAAATCCATGGCCATCGACTGGAACACCGTGGTCTTTAATATGTTGACTATCAAAGGCATCTATGGCCGGGAAATGTACGAAACCTGGTACAAGATGACCGTCATGCTCCAGAGCGGCCTGCAGATCGCCCCCGTCATTACTCATCGCTACCACTACACCGAATTCCAGAAGGGTTTCGATGTCATGCTCAGCGGCCAATGCGGCAAAGTCGTGCTCGACTGGGAAACCTAAATCTCTCCTTGCATTGAATATTGAGCAGGGTGCATGAAGTTCCGACGGAATGCACCCTACTCAGTAAATATGAACTGTTTAAAACGACTCTCTCTTTGCCTTCCCGAGATCGCCCCATGTCCACACGATTTCTCGAACATATCTCCGGGCAACTGGATCAGATTCGCAGTGCCGGAACTTATAAGTCTGAGCGAGTCATCACGACTCCGCAGAATTCGAGCATTCAAGTTGCAGGGGGAAAGCCCGTCCTGAACTTCTGCGCGAATAACTATCTGGGATTGGCACAACATCCCGCAGTTCAGGCGGCGGCTGCCAAGGCTCTGGAAGAATGGGGCTACGGGCTTGCCTCAGTAAGATTTATCTGTGGTACTCAAGGACTACATAAACAACTTGAAAGTGCTCTCAGCAAGTTTCTCGGCATGGAGGATACCATTCTCTACTCCTCCTGCTTCGATGCGAATGGCGGGCTGTTCGAAACATTGCTGGGGGCGGAAGATGCTATCATCTCTGATGCACTCAACCATGCGAGCATCATCGATGGCATCCGCTTATGTAAAGCTCAACGGTTTCGCTATGCCAACAACAATATGACCGAGCTGGAAGAACGACTTAAAGAAGCCTCCGGGGCTCGTTTTCGCCTCATCGCGACAGATGGCGTTTTCTCCATGGATGGTTACATCGCCAATCTTCCCGCAATCTGCGAACTGGCGGATAAGTACGATGCGATGATTATGGTCGATGATTCTCATGCTGTTGGTTTCACTGGCCCCAACGGGCGCGGAACGCACGAATACCACAACGTCATGGATCGCATTGACATTATGACCGGTACGCTTGGTAAAGCCCTGGGAGGTGCCAGTGGAGGCTATACCAGTGGACGCCAGCCGATCATTGATCTCTTGAGACAACGTTCAAGACCATACCTCTTTTCGAACACTCTCGCACCTCCCATTGCTGCGGCTTCGCTCAAGGCATTAGAGCTTCTGAGTGAATCGACTCATTTGCGTGATCAATTGGAGGCCAATACGGTCTGGTTTCGGAATGCACTGCAAAGTGCGGGGCTGAAGGTGCTTCCGGGGACGCACCCCATCTGCCCCGTCATGCTGGGTGATGCTGCCCTGGCGGCTCAATTTGCAGATCGCATGCTAGCCGAAGGAGTTTATGTCATCGGCTTCTCCTACCCGGTCGTTCCTCAAGGACAAGCCCGCATTCGTACACAGATTTCAGCGGCTCACTCGCAACACGATCTGGAAACAGCAGCGGCAGCATTTACTAAAGTCTGGAAAGAGCTGGCTGTCTAAGCGATGTTATCCCGCTAGCGAATTACCCCCATCAATCGATTCTTGATTCTGCCTGGCTTCGACGGAGTTTTTCCATGTCATATCGACACGTACTGATTTTGAGCCTCGCCTGCTGTCTATGGACAGAAAACCTCCTGGCGCAATCAGGAAAATCACAAGGTACGAAGCCAGCGGCAACGAAACCGGCAACCAAGCCCTCAGCCAAATCCTCATCCAAAAAAGGGGCTCCTGCCCGCACAGAGACCTCCAAGTTTGATCCAGAACTCTGGAAGCCTCACCAGGATTTTCTTCTGGAAGGTGTCACTGAGATCAAAATTGGTGGTGCTCCCGGAACAATCCTCCCTTATGGCCCCGAATCTTTCCCTGTGGTGGTTTCGACCAACAAAGGGAAAACCAGTGTGGCAGCGGCGGCGGCTGAGTTCGGCAAAGGTCGAGTTGTGGCTCTTTGCCACAATGATCTGCTTGGCTCAGGCCCAGCCAATCACACGATGACTGGCCGCTTTATCAGCAACTGTATTGCCTGGGCTGGACACAAAGAAAAAGCTCCCGGAACAGTGAAGGTGGCTGTGATGGGGAAGCGAAATCTGTTTCAACAATTACAGTCCGCGAAGATCGCCGCCATTGAAGTCGGAGGGAAAAACTGGCTGGCACAAACTCGAGGAGCTGATGTCATCATTGCTGAAACTGATGGACTTGCTGATGACGAGCTTCGAGGACTTGAAGCGTTCGTCAAGGACGGCGGAGGACTGATTTCCGTCACCTTGATCTGGGCGTGGCAACAATATGGCAAAGGGGGCAACGCCGCCACGGATAACCAATCAAACAAGCTCTTCTCAAAAGCCGGAATAGTCTGGCTGGATGCCACACAAGAAGGTCAGGATGAGATTTTCAAAGTCATTAATCCGGTTCCAAAGTTTTCCAATGCCGGCTATGCCACCCAGCATCTTAAGGATGCATTAGAGACGAAAGTCCCACCCACTGCCGAAGAAATGGCAATGATTGCCTCCACTCTGGAACCAGCACTGGTGGGCATTCCCTGGAAGATGGATCACGGAGTGGTCTCGCAATTGATTGCTTTTGTCGAAGATCTCAAAAAGCAGATCCCAGTCCCTACGTCGAAACAACCGGTCAAAGCCAAACAGGCCGACGCCAAGCTGCTGGTTGGTCTTCAGACAGGTTACTACCTGCAGCTTCCGTTGGAAGAGATGAAGCCTGCTCCGACGGCGTCGGTTTTTCCGGGGGCAGTTCCAGCAAATGCTAAAAAGGTCACTCGAAAAGTGACGATCAACACCGAAACCACTCGCTGGAAAAGCACAGGGCTGTATGCAGCGCCGGGAACGCTGGTAAAGGTCAAAGTTCCCCGGAACATTGTGGGGCAGAAGTTTGAAATCCAGATTGGCAGTCACTCCGACTCCCTCTGGTCGAAAGATGAATGGAGGCGACCACCGGCAGTCATCCGCCAGTTCCCCATCGACAAAGTCGAGTTTGAAGTTGGCAATGCTTATGGAGGGTTAATCTACGTTGTCGTTCCCCAGAAAACTCCTGCGGGAAAGTTTGAAGTCGAGTTTTCGAATGTGGTCGATGCACCCTATTTTGTGCATGGCGAAACGGATATCAGCGACTGGCGATTTACCATTCGTAACTATCCCGCCCCCTGGGCCGAACTGGAGACGAGACACCTTGTCATTACGGTGCCCAGCGAACTCGTCCGTAAGCTCGATTTTCCAGATAAGCTCATGAACCACTGGGCCGCAGTCCTCGATGCCTGTGCAGATCTCTATTCAATTTCGAGAAATCGACCTTATGCCGAGCGCTTTGTGTTCGACGATCAGATCAGTGCCGGGTTCATGCACAGTGGTTATCCCATCATGTGCTTTACAAATCCCTCGGCACCCGAAGTTGTCGATCTCAATTTCCTTGAGAACAAAGGGGGTTGGGGTTTCTATCACGAGTTAGGCCATAATCACCAAAAGGGAGATTGGACTTTCCAGGGGACAGGTGAAGTGACGAACAACCTCACACCTCTGTATGTCATTGACACCCTCACACCCAAAGCTTTTTCTCACGATGCGATTCAACAGCCTGAGCGTGACAATCGCGAACGCAAATATGTCATGAACGGTGCTCCATTCAGCACCTGGCAGGAAGATCCTTTCCTGGCTCTGACCATGTACATCCAACTCAAGGAACAATTCGGCTGGCAACCCTTCCGTGATGTCTTCCTGGAATACGAAAAGCTTCAGAAAGACGAGCACCCCAAATCGGAAATGGATAAACGCGATCAGTGGATGGTGCGGTTTTCACGTAAAGTGAATCGCAATTTAGGGCCGTTTTTCCAATATTGGGGAGTCCCCACGAGTGAAAATGCCCGCCAGATGATTAAAGATCTCCCCACCTGGATGCCACCTGGGAGACCCGGTTCGCAAACCTGATCGACCACGAGTTCCCTGATACTTCATTATGTCGTTTCTGTATTTTCTTGAGCATCTTTCTGTCGCTTTTGGGGCCATTGCTGGTGTGCTTGCCGGCAGGGGAAAGCGAGTCGATCTGTTCGGGATTCTGGTGCTCGGAATGGTCACTGCGACTGGCGGAGGGACCCTACGAGACCTGATTCTCGACGTCCCGGTCTTCTGGTTGAAAGATCCGAATTTTGTTTACACGGTGGTGGTTGCATCGTGCCTGATGTTCGTGACGGCACGTTACCGCAAAACTCCCCTGAAGCTCCTGATCTTCGCCGATGCCGCTGGACTGGCGTTTGTCGCTATCGTGGGGACATCCAAGACGCTATCGCTGGGGCATGCGGGAATCATCTGCATTGTGATGGGCGTAACCAGCGGAGTCGCTGGTGGGATTATTCGAGATGTCCTCTGCAGCGAGTTCCCCAGCATCTTCCGCATTGATTTCTACTGGTACGCGACAGCAGCCTTTTGCGGTGCCTGCTGCTATCTGACACTTCACTTGGTGCAGGGGCCCAACCCCGTCAATCTCATCGTCTCCTCCGCCTTGATTCTCATCCTGAGACTGGCTGCTCTTCGATATCGCTGGCGGCTTCCCGAATTCCGCACGCACGAAGACACGCACACCGTATCAGAGGATAAGCTTCCACCAGTGGCATGAATCAGACCGCTCGAATCAGCGCGTGAGAGCCACCGCCTCTTCGACGCGAATCGTTCCTTCGTAAATCGCGCGACCGATAATTGCTCCGACCAGATTGGGCTGCTGCTTATGAACAGCCTCCAGACGCCGCACATCGTCCAGAGTCGTCACCCCACCTGAAGCAATCACGGAAAAGCCCAGATCGGCCAGACGCTGCATGTCGGCAATGGTCCCTTCGTCGACACCTTGCATCATCCCATCGTTGGCAATGTTGGTATAGATTACAGCTGCGAGCGGGAGATCGACAAATTGCGAAGCTAATTCCAGTGCCGAAACGGCCGAGACTTCGAGCCAACCTGCCGTGGCCACTTTGCCATCGCGAGCATCCAATCCCAGGGCAATTCTCCCGGGATACTTTTCCACTAACGATTTGAACCACGCCGGTTCTTTGAGTGCCTGTGTACCAATAATCGCGCGGTCCAGGCCAACATCTTCCAGCATGAATCGCACGGATTCCTCGGAACGAAAACCTCCTCCCAACTCACAGGGAATCGACAGCTCACTGACAATCGCTCTCACGATTTCATGATTCACCGGATATCCGGCTTTCGCTCCATCAAGATCGACCAGATGAAGCCGGTCTGCACCTGTGGCTGCCCATTTTTGGGCCATGGCGACCGGGTCATCACCAAAAACGGTCTCCAGGGCATAATCACCCTGGCGAAGTCGCACACATTTGCCTCCACGCAAATCGATTGCCGGCAGAATTTCCATCCCCATCACTTTCACTACAGACACTGATTCTCAAAAGACAGATCAACTTGCGCCAGAAGAAGTCAACCAAAGACCAGGAATCTTCAATCTCGGAGACCTGTTGGCCGAAGAGACTCCCTCATCTCCCGGCCGGTATTCGGAGACAATTTTTGCCATTAGGCATCAGATCATTGAGCGGAGATGGCTGGCAACTTATCGGAAGTTTCCGCAGAAACTTGACCTTCCAGACCTCGAGCAAAATTCTTCAATAGTCTGAGCCCGGCGTTCTGGCTCTTCTCGGGATGAAACTGTGTTGCCAGCAGATTTCCTCGCGAAACAGAGGACACAAAACTCTCACCATGTGTCGTGGTTGTCGCAATGATGGATGGATCTTCTGGAACCACAAAGTAACTGTGGACAAAATAGAAGGTAGCATCTGAGGGGATACCAGTCAGTTGCGGGACAGCTTTCTTAAGTTCAATGGTATTCCAACCCATGTGAGGAATCTTCAGCCCTTCACGAGAAGCGAAACGCTGTACGCTGCCACGAAAAATCCCCAGGCCCTGATATTCGCCGTCTTCATATCCCACATCAAACAGCATTTGCAGGCCGAGGCAAATCCCAAGAAATGGCTTATCTGCTGCGATATGCTCCTTGATCGCAGGGATCAGATCGAGACGCTTAAGTTCGCTGATCGCATCGCGGAAGGCTCCCACGCCGGGGAGAACCAATCGATCAGCAGCAGCAATCTCTGCCGGCGTACTCACAATATGGGCGGTAGAACCAACCTTTTCGAAGCCCTTCTGGACGCTTCTCAGGTTCCCCATTCCATAATCGACAATCCCGATCATTTCACTGTCTTTCGCGACTTTATCAATCACACGGGTCTCACCATGGCCTCATGACTGAACACCACCATACGCTTTCGGCAATTCGCGCGTAAAGCGACTGGATCGTGGCGAGCTTCTCCAAATACCTTTCACTTCGCACTGATGTGATCTTTCACAAAGCGGAAGGTTCAGGTCATTCTCTCTGAATGAGCAGTGACCACAAAAAAATCACCCCTTCAGCCGGTCGCAGGGTCCGGCCAAAGGGGTGATCGATCCTGACAGATTCGCCCCAAAGGGCTCAGGTCAATGCAGGAGTGATCTCGACAGTTATTCCAACCCGGCAGGTGAGGCATATTTCGCGGGATCAATCACGAACTGCCGATGCGATTCGGCATCACTGAACAGATACAATTTGCCCTTGTACCAGGCCGCATGATCGAGCGATCCTTCCACCACATCTTTGGCATTCGCCAGAACAACCACGTCAGCACCGTAAGCAGCGGGTGCATAGCGAGTGGGTTCCTGTTCAAACCGGGCTTTGGCTTCGGCCGATGAGAATTGGAATTTCTGCCCGCGATAGGTGGCTGCAAATTGTGGCTGAATATCCTTCAATTCGCGTTGATCGCGTAATGCGACTGGGCAGAACCCTTTCAATCCCGAAACTCCTTCACGAGCGAAAATCTGCTTCATGCGTGGATCGTTCTGTGCATCCGCTGGAAGCTGAGCCGGTGCCACGGCTGCATGGACAGGAGCAGCCGGAGTTGTGGGAACTGCCGGTGTTGCTGGAACTACCGGAGCGGCTGTGGCCAAAGTTCCAGGTAATACTTCTTTTGTCTGTGGCGTGGCTGGTGGCGATGCCGGAGCGGGAATTGCTGCGGGTGGCACGGCCTCAGCCGCTGGCGGAATCGCCAGAGCAGGGACTTCTGCAGGAACCATTAAAGCCGGTGCCAGAGAAGGAGACTGGGCAGGTGCCTGGGCAGGAACCGCTGGCTGCGCATCTTTGGCCGTATCCAGAGGCAAATCCAAAGCTCGTCCAGCAGGTGGAACGACAGGTGACACTGGAATTGCAGGTTGGCCAATTGGAGTTGCTGTATCCGTTGGATTTGCTGAAGTTTTGGCAGCTTCGCTCGCCTTTCGAGCTTCATCTGCGAGTTCGGCAGCCTCTTCGGCCAGATCTTCCAGCTCCCAATCCTCCAGAGCTGGCTCTCCCGGCTTTTTAGGAATCACATTCTTTAAGGCCTCCTTAGCAGTCGTTGTGGAGGGAGCCAATGCAGGTGCTTTCTCGATGGCTGCGGCAGGCAAGCTTGGTGGCGGTAAAGCGACTCCCGCGAAGGGATCTGCCACTTCATCTGCCATTGGTGCCGCTGCAGGAGTTGCGACCTGTGATGCCACCGGTGCAGGACTTGCGAGAGTTTTTTCCACTGGCAACACAGGTGTGTTCGACACAGGCGCGTTCGACAGGGTGGTGCTCTGCGTTGGCACAGCCTGTACAGGAGCAGCTGCGAGAGTTGTCGAATTTACTGGCGCGGCAGAATTGGTTCCTTGAGCAACAGCCGCCGTCTGTGGTGCTGGTTCAGCCCGACGCAAGCCGCGATCCGCCATGGCTTCGGAGACTTCGGTAAACGGATCTGGGAAATCGTCCAGTCCTGCAGCCACTGCCGGTTGAGCGACTGGTGTTGCTTGAGAAGTTGCCTCGACGGCAGGTGCGACGGGTTTGACGACAGGAATTGCGGCCTGGTTCACAGGAATCCTGGTCTCTGTCACCACAGGCTGCTGCACCGCTTGTGCTGCGCTGGGAGTGGCTGGAATCCGTCCAGGATTTTGCACAGTCGGTTCAACAGGGGCTGGTAATGTGCCGAGTGGGACAGGCATTGAAAACACTGGTTCAGCAGCGACTGGCGCATTCTGCACTGGTGGCGTTTGCATTGGCGGAGTTTGCACCACGACCTGAGGCACTGGCTGTGTAGGAACTGCGGGAATCGCAGGCACAACAGGGATCTTTGCCACAGTAGCCTGTGGCGTGGTGATGACTGGTGCCTGGACAGTCACTGGAACTTGAGTTGTGGCTGGTGGCTGAACAGCTGGCACCTGAACAGGGGCCGCGACTGATGCTTGGCGAGGTGCTGGCGATGGAGGAATCGCATACGAATCCACGGGTGCCATCACCGGTGGCGCAACAGTCTGCGATAACCCTTGCGGAACCGCCAGAATGCTGGAAGCAGCGACAGGAGCGGGCACTGGAGCAGGGACAGGATTCACCCGGGCAGCCTGTGGTGGAGCTTGCGCCGGAACCTGCCCCAGAGTTTGACTTTGAGGAGCAGGTAATGGGCGTTGCAATGTCACCACAGGACGAGTTGTGGGAGCCAAAGGTGCTGCTTGAATCTGGGGGGGAGCCATCACGGCAGGCAGTCGGCTCGGTGCTGCAGAGGGGAGCGGGACTTCATCACTCGTCATCAACTCGGCAGGTGGTACTGACGGAGCCTGATAAGCAGAATAAGAAGGTGTGACTCCCGGAGGTACAGGAGGTTGTGAGCTGGCAGGCGTGGTTTCTTTTCGACCGGGTGTCAGTCGTTTAAAGAATCGCGAAACAGCATTCCCTGATGGAGCAGGGGCAGGCTGAGCCGTTGCCGCTGCCTTAGGTGCCACAGCAGGAGTCCCAGAGGGCGGCAGATTTGCTGGAGCCGCTCCTGGAGCATACCAGTTTGTCGCAGGTGCCGCTGGAGCGGGTTGAGATCCAGCAGGGGCAGCGACGGAACTTCCCGGCGTTTGTCCAGGCCGCTGATAATTCGGGCTGGTTTGCTGGGTAGCTGATTCGAGAGTCATGGCCGGCATTTCCCGACCACTTTCCCGATAGAGTTTTTCTAACTCTTCCTGAATCGAGTTGTTTCCCACTGGAATGATTTTGGCCGCTTGCGAGGGCTGCTGAATCGTCGCCGTCTGCTGCTTTGAGTTGACGTCATCCGATTTGGTCAAAGGCGTTGTTCGAGCCGGCGAACTTTTCTGCCCTTGAGGCAAGAACCCAGGCCTGATGATCTGTGCATCGGCAGGAGTTGCCGCAGCCAGCATGCCCCCGGCTGCGCATGTCAATAACCAACGATAGTCATTCATCCCTGACGACTTTTTCATTGCAGAAGCACTCCTCGCGACAGACCAGGCAGATTGACCATTTTGGCGTCGTGCAGGTGCTCAACACCTGGCACCCGAGCTGTCAATTCAGTTCCATTCGGCAATCGTCCACACATCTGGCCCTGGACAATGCTGCTCACTGTTCTGGATCGTCATTCCGAGTAAACCGAATTTCACGGTTCTGCGGGCGTCACGAGCGATTCAGGTGGCACTTTGGCTAAAGTCGTTATACGACGAACAATCCTTACTCTTTGCCTGATCGTTAAAATTTGACAGTGTCCAGGCTTTATTTGCAGAATTTGCCACACAGCAGACGGCAATTCCTGTCCAGTGAGGATCGATCAGAAGGACTCATGAATGGGCACCGGAGACGCCTGAGACAGATTGGGACGGAATGTTGAATGTTTCGCGAAGCTGAACAAGTGATACTGGCAATTCCACTGCAGGAACTGGAAATTACAAGGGAACCGAGTTGCCGATCACGGGGCCGATTTCAATGCGATGAGACAACTGATGCCGAGCTGGAATCGTTCACAGAATCCTCCCGATGTCCTTCCTCCATCGATCATCATGGGGTTAGTCATCGCCTGCGCACTCCCTTTGGTGACCAATCTCTTCGGTATTCGCTGGGGCATCAATCCGGTTGACGCAGGGCCGGCCCTTCAGCAGGTTCGTGGCGAGATCATTGTCACACTGCTCTCATGGACAGCTGCTTGTACCGGTGTTGTGACAGCCGTCAGCGCGTTTTCCATGTTTCGTCTCCGGGGAGATGTCACCACACCCATTCTTGGGACAGCACTGTTGTTCTGCGGTTTGATGGATGCTGCCAACGCACTGGCGATCAATGGAATCCTGGTCTCGGCTTCAGATCCCTCACGATTTGCTGACTTTACTGATGCCATGACGCGCCTGACCTATGCCTTGATCATTACTTTAGGGACTGCTCCATTCGCCCTGGGGTTCATCACACCCGAATGGAGTGGATCCAGGAATAACCGCAACGCAGGTTTTCTGATTTGTGCCGCGATCGTGTTCGGACTCGGTGCATTCTCGATTGTCGAACTCTGTGCCTGGATTCCGGAGTTGCCCAAAACAGTGTTCCCTGCATCTTCGATCCCCAGGCCTCTCGATGCGTTCACATTGATCATTTACCTCATCACTGGAATATTTTTTCTACCACGTTTTTACAAGCAGTATCCCAGCCTGTTCTCACATGGTCTGCTGCTGAGCGTGATCCCCCATATTCTACTGCAAATGTATATGGCCTTTGGATCTCGCCGGTTCGACGACAATGCGGCAGTCATCGCTCATTATCTGAAGATCGTCGGCTATCTCGTCCCATTTATTGGTCTGCTCTGCGATTACTCTCGTGTCTCGCAGGTCGAAGCCAAAATGTTGAGTACCGAAGCCCAACTTCAATTGGCTCGCCAATTGCAGCAGGCACTTCTTCCCAGAGAAGCACCAGTCATCAAGAACTATCAGGTGGCAGGTTTTTCAATCCCAGCAGAAGCTGTGGGAGGAGATTACTTCGACTATCTGGTTTATAACGATGGATCGATTGGCCTGGTGATTGCCGATGTCAGTGGTCACGACCTGGGTGCTTCGATCCTCATGTCTCAGACGCGTGCATTTCTACGTGCTGATCTGAGTGTGGGTCACGATCCAGCGATCATTGCCGAACGTCTCAATCGATTTCTCTGCGATGGAGATATTCTCGGCCACAGGTTTGTCAGTCTGTTTTTTGCTCGACTGATTCCCGAAGAACACGAATTGCGTTACATCGCTGCAGGTCAACCGGGCGTTGTTCTATTCCCCGATGGTGGAACTCAAGCCCTGTCACCCACTGGCCCCGTGCTGGGGTTTGATCCTCATTGTCAGTTCGTTCAAGAACAAACGAAATTGCCGCCCGGCAGTCTGCTGCTCCTTTACACGGATGGCATCACTGAAACGACAGATACCTCGGGACTTGCTCTGGGGACACAGCCTCTGTACGAGTTACTGCATGCCGGGCAAGGCCAGTCGGCTGAACACCTCACGAGTGTGATCAAAACGGCTGTCCTGAGGCATGCCGGCGAACGCGGCCCGGTGGATGACCTGACCTGTCTTTTGCTGAAGCGATCTCCGCAGGAAGCGAGTATACCGCTGAATATCGGAGCATCTCTCGCGCATGCCACGAAAGGCTAACGCTCGATTGTCATAGAGAGTTACGATTCAAGACAACGGATACACAGGCTCCGCCAATCTGGCGTGAAATCAGGTGTGATCAACTGGCAGCACGAGTCTGATCACCGTTGAGCTTGTTGTATAACGTCTTAAGAGCTATGCCCAACTCGGCAGCCACCTTGACTTTGTCACCTTTGTGCTTCTCCAGAACCTGATAGATGACTTCCATTTCAATCTCCCGCAAGGTCTTGGGAGAACCGCTGGAAAACGCAGCTTCTACTGCCTTATTGCCAGTCAGAACGGCAGATCGCTGACGGGTGATCGCGCCGGGAAGATGCTCGGGAAGGATCACTCCACCGTCAGCCAGAATCACCGCATGCTCCAATGCATTGGCGAGTTCACGAATGTTTCCACTCCAGTCGTGTGATTGCAATGCTTCGATCGTCTCTGGTGCCAGAATCTCGGGTGGCACGTCACGCCGTTTGAGATGTCTGGCAATCAGATTGCGAGACACATCTGGAAGATCTTCTTTCCGTTCGCGCAGCGGAGGGAGCCGAATCTCGAACGTATTCACACGAAAGAACAAATCTTCCCGAAAAGCTCCTTCGCGAACCATCGATTCGAGGTCACGATTTGTTGCACAGACGATGCGAACATCCACATGAAAAGCTTCGTTCTCACCCACACGACGAACTTCACCAGACTCTAAAAATCTCAGCAGCTTGACCTGCATCGACTTATCGAGTTCTCCCAGTTCATCCAGGAAGAGCGTCCCTCCGTTCGCCACCTCGATGAGTCCTTTCCGAGGTGTATCCGCCCCGGTGAAGGCACCTTTCCGGTGGCCGAACAGTTCGCTCTCCACCAGGTTATCCGGGAGCGCTCCACAATTCACAGCCACAAACGGCATCTGAGCACGATGGCTTAACTCATGCACCCGACGAGCCACCAGTTCCTTGCCAGTCCCGGTCTCACCCAGAATTAACACAGCCGAATCTGTCGGAGCAATCTTTTCGATCATCCGTTTGACACGCTGCATCGATGGCGTTTTGCCAATGATATCTGGTGCTCCTTCGACCGCCTTCAATCGCGTTTCCAGAGCAATCGCTTTATTGGTGAGAGTCCGTTTTTCAGCAACTCTTTTTAATGCAGCAGAAATCTCAAACAGCTTGCAGGGCTTGGGCAGAAAATCGTAAGCCCCCTTGCGAACAGCCTGAATGGCCGCCTCAAGATCACCATGACCCGTACTGATAATCACTTCAGTTTCCGGAGAAACTTTTTTGATGTGATCAATCACATCCCAGCCACTGATCCCTGGCATCCGCAGATCCACAATCGCAGCATCGAAGGTATGATTCTCCAGCACCTTGAGTGCGGATTCACCATCTTCGCAAAATGTGACATCGTGCCCCATGCGTGGCAATTCGATCTTCATCACACTGCGGATAGCCGCCTCATCATCCACGAACAGCACACGCAGTTTGTTTGATGTCATCGTACCCAACGGGCTTTCTCCTTGCCCTTCCAGAGGCATCATGCCTCAGGGCCTGATCAGGCTGATTTGGCAAATTGTTACATCGGCTTGTTAACAGAAGACACAAATCCCGGCAATGCCGCCTTCATCGATTACTGGGGCTTTTCATCATGCCGCCATCGACTGGACAGCTCTTTTGGGAAGATGAACACGGAAGGTACTTCCACAGCCAGGACCATCACTGTGAGCCTCAATTCGCCCGCCATGATCAACGACAATCCGGTGGCTGATCGACAGCCCCAGACCAGTCCCACGCCCTGATTTTCTTTCTGTAAAAAAGGGCTCAAACAGATTCTCCAGGACGCGGGCCGACATGCCGCAACCGGTATCTTTAAAAGCCAGACAAACCTCATCAGAAAGCTCTTTGATTTCCACACTGAGCTTCCCACCAGATGCGCCCATCGATTCCAGGGCATTTGCCACAAGATTCAGAACCACCTGCTTGATTTCCGCACCATTAACTTCAGCGAAGACCGATTCCACAGGACGGCAATCAATCGTATGTCCCGAGAAACGCCCCATGTGACCCACCATCTGCACGACGTCCTGAACGATCTTCGTCAGATCCTGCCGACCGCGAGGAGCGTCCTGCCCGCGTGCAAAAGTCAATAATCTTGAAGTGATTTCTTCGCATCGACCCGCCTCGGACTGAATCATCTCCAGATACTGCCTCGCGACTTCTGCATCTTCCGCAGAGATCAACAATGGTTCGCCATTGGAACCCGCTACTCGAGATGCCAGCGATTCGGAAGCCATCGAGATGGCCGAAAGCGGATTATTGATTTCATGAGCCACTCCAGCCGCCAGAAAACCGACACCCGCCAGACGCTCCGAGCGAACCAGTTGTCTCGATCGCTCATTCACCTGTTTGTCGAGGTCAGCTTTAATCTCACAAAATCGCTCGGTCATGGCATTGAATGCCTGTGCCAGATCGACAATCTCATCCTGCCCGTCGAGTTTGACTCGCACGCTGAAATCACCGCGAGCAACTTTCATCGCCTTTCGGTGCAGTTCTTTTATGGGCAGGAAGATCCAGCGAATCATCAGGTGCATCACCATGAAAATTGCGACGACGGCACACAGGGCAACGACCAGCAAAATCCAGAAGAAGACCTGATAAGTCGATTGCGAATCCTGCCAGAGCTTCTGCAACCCCTCAATCGGATTGGGAAGACTGACTGCACTCTTCTGCAAAGAAGCCAGCGACCCAGTAATTTCCTGCTGGGCGACAAAAGCAATCTGCTGACTCTCAAGAGCTGGCAGCTTATCTTTCATGCGGGCAATATCCGCATCCATTTTCTGGAGAATGGCAAAGGCAACTGCACTTTGCTCGCGGTTCTCGGGAGAATTCGGCAGCTTCGCCTGCTGCAAGCGGTAGTCAGCCATGGCCGATTCCAGATCGGCCAAATGCCTCGAAAGCGTGAATGCGTCTCGCCTCAGAGTGGGGTCCATCAATCTCGAAGTTGCCGCGAGGACTTCGTAGCGACGAGGACTCGACCTCAGATTTTTTTCGATCTCATGAACCATACTTCCATAAGACCACAGGCCCAGAAATCCGGCTCCAAACAAAGCGGTGAGCAGCCCTCCCGAGATGAAGAGCACAATACACAGTTTGCGACGAATGGAACGCGTTAAAAACACCCGGCCTCCTTGCCGTAAACCTGCCATTCCATCAAGCCCGGGATTCAACTGCCCTGACTCTCTCGCAGCAACCAGCTTCTGTGCCAATCACTGATGAGCTTTCATGGATTTGAAAAGATTACAAGGTGATGACCAACTCCAGCAAGACCGATTTCCGGAAGAAATCATCTCGCCTGTCGAATTCTTACGACCCGCGATTGTTACACAGTCAACCGCCGGTAAGGATCCGTTTGCTGAATCACAAGGACGAGAACCAATCAGCCGCTGCTCATCAGTGATCACTCGGTAGTATCACCCAAGATCAACTGCCTGAAGTGTCATTCGGTTTGCGTACCGGCCCCCAGCGAGACTCACGTTTCAGCCGCCGCCGCTGTGCCTGAACGCCACTCATCAGCATGCCGATCACTTTCGTCAGATCCCGAAATGCCCGACTGAGACGTTTCTCCATCGTGGCGAGGGTGAATTTCTGCATGAGATCATCATGTTCAGCCCAATCAATGGACCACTCTTCTTCCCGGGCCGCCTTCTGCAATTCAGCATGCAACCTGGCCAGCCGATCGATGAGTTCCGGTGTCGCGCGAGCCGATGCTGTTCGATAAGGCCGCCAGAGCACAGTCGCCATCGAATCGGCCTCAACCCCCGCTTTATCAGTTGGGCTCACATGGTTTTTACGAAAGATCCAACCAACAGCAAGGAGAAAGACAGATAATCCAATCAACGCTAAACCTGCGGCACGCCAATCAGGCCCATTGATCACCAGACTCATTCCAAAACCACATGAGACCACCATGGCAATGACCCATGCCAGACGGGCGAATGAGCGTCCATCAATCTCGCGAGACTCACTCTCAGGAATTCCATCGAGAGAGACCCCTTCAGGCATGGCTCCCAGGCGAACTGCGATCACCGTAATGTTATCGATACCACCTCTCAAATTGGCGAGATTGACAAGAAATCGACAGGCATCCGCAGGAGCCAGTTCCCGCACAGCCACGCCAATCTCCTGGTCACTTACCAGGTTCGTCAAACCATCAGAGCACAGGACATACACATCACCAGAAAGTGCAGGGAAGGGCCCTTCCATATCGACATTGACTGTGGGTTCGACACCCAAAGATCGGGTAATAATGTTTTTCGGAACGATTGAACTTGCATCTTTGGGATGCACGCGACGCTGCTGAATCATTTCCCAGACAAGACTGTGATCTGCCGTCAGTTGATCAATCTGACTGCCTCTTACCCGATATGCCCGGCTATCCCCCACATGACCAATCAGCACACCAGTACTTCCCAGTGTGAGCGCCGTACAGGTGGTTCCCATTCTTTCAAATTCGCGATTCTGCGTGCCACGCTCATTGATCACTCGATTGCCATCAACGATGGCATTGAGGAGGGCTGTTTTCACATCCTGTTCAAGAGATTTCTGGAAAGCATGCGGAATCGTATCCACCGCCAGCTTACTGGCTAACTCTCCGACAGCATGACCACCCATACCATCACAAACGACAAACAAATGGCCGCGACGAACCCAGTCTTCGCGGTCTTTACAAATGTGAACCGCAAAGGAATCCTGATTATTCTGACGCCTGAATCCAATATCACTCAGACTGGCGAACTGAACGGACTGCTCAAAGAGCATGCCCTGCTTCCTGAAATTAAAAAATGATCTCCACCTGCTGGATTTAACGAACGCCAGCTCGTTTAGACTATTATTTGTAACAGCAAGAATCACCGCAGGTAAAGCTGTGAGTTCGTCAATTTCCTGGAGTTTCAGGTTGTAAGCATTGTACCGACAATTTCCAGAGGCCCATCAGTGCGTCACCGGCATGATGCGAGCGACGTGGCAGCGCCATGACACAACCTTCAAGTTCACAACCAATCAGGCAGAAAATGCCGTTACATAAACCTGAAATCGCATCGGTCGGGTGACTTTCACTTGATGGGACAGGCGAACTTCTGATATGACCAAACTCCGCTTGTCTCTCCCTGGGCTTCTCCCCGCCTCTCCTCTCCTGGCCTCGATCTTCTCGTAACTCCCCTGTGCTGAATGATCTTCAAACTGTTGTGCTGGACAGGATTCATGTCTTCTCCAAATCAAAAGGGTGCTTTCCATCGCGGAACAAACTCCGCTCCAGCACTGATGTCGATCACTCTGATCGCAGCAATTTTCTATTCCAGCACCTCCTGGGCTCAGCACCCGTCCGGGCCGGTTCATACTGTTTCGCCTCTCACCCACCAATCAACAGAGACATTCGTAACCGAATCCAGCGCCACCGCCTGGCCTGTCATTTTGCTTATGCCGGAAGCCATCGAAGTTCAGCCCGAAGCTGTCGATTCCGGAAACACCTGGGCTGTGCCTGAATCTTCCTCAAGCGAGATTCCTGGCATGATCACTGCCGCGCCCCACGTGATTCCTGCAGCTCAATGGCAGGGCGAACCTCAAAATCAGATCCTGCAGGGCGATAACGTCATGCTTCCGGGAGAGCCACCATCCCCGTTTGAAACTGATATTGGACAGGCCAACCTCAATGAACCACTGCTTCCTCAAGCCGGCAAACCATGGATTATCCCCATTTCGACTCAAGCCGCGATTTCGATTCTGCCTGGTGATGGTGACGAACTGGGCATGACGAACCTCGAGTTCAGGCAAACATTTCTCTTCCCTCGATCCAACGGCTGGATGGTGACACCGGCTTTCAGCACAAATTTCCTTAACGGCCCGACAACGACCGATCTCCCGCCAACTCTTTACAGCGGCTCGATTGATTTCATGTGGGCTAAAGAACTCTCGCCGAAATGGAAAATGAATCTGGCTGTTGCTCCGGGCATTTACACAGATGCTCAGAATACCAGCAGTAATGCTTACCGCATCACCGGCCGAGCGATCTTCCTGTGGCAAATGAATGCCACCTGGCAATTGGCCTTTGGTGCCGTCTATCTCGATCGGGATGATATCGTGGCTCTGCCAGCCGTGGGGGCTGTTTATACCCCCAGTGAATCATTTCGAATCGAAGCCATTTTTCCCAGACCACGAGCCGCCTGGCGACTTTCGCAAGTTGGTGATGAAGAGCGGTGGTTCTATCTTGCTGGTGAACTGGGTGGCGGTACATGGGCCGTCGAACGTGCATCAGGTGCCGATGACACTCTGACTTACAACGCTCTCTATCTACTGGCGGGCTATGAAATCAAACGTAAAGGCCGGCTGGCTCCTCGCTTTGAAGCCGGTTATGTCTTCAATCGCCGAGTCGAATACGAGTCCAATGTCGGGAATTTTAATCCCAGTTCAGCAGCGATGATCCGCGTGGGTCTCGGATTCTAACTTAACCATCACGAGAAGAGTTCCAGCACGGGGGTACCACCATCTGTAATAGGAACAGGACGCTCACCTGCATACAGTTCTTCCCGAGGATTCACGCCACATACTGCGTACATGGTGGCATGCAGGTCGGGTACGGAAACTGGTCTAGTGACGATGTTCATCGCCAGATCATCAGTCTCACCAATCGCCACGCCGGTCTTGATCCCGCCACCTGCACAAGCGACCGAAAAGCATTTGCCATGATGCCCGCGCCCGCCGCCACCATCGAATTTGGCAGGTCGTCCAAACTCTGTTGAAACCACAATCAACGTTTTATCGAGAAGTTTGTTTCGCTCCAGGTCGAGCACGAGGGCTGCGAGCGCCTGATCGAGTTCCTGAATCAGTCGATGCTGCTGGACGATCCCATCATTATGGACATCCCAGCCAGTACCGTTGAGAAAGTTCAAGTTATGCGAGACTTCGACAAACCGCACCCCTGACTGCAGTAAGCGGCGGGTCAGCAGGCAGCGCTGCCCAAACTCGCCACCATATTCATTACGAAGGTCGGCAGATTCGGATTTCAAATCAAAGATCCGCATGAACTGCGGGCCAGCCAGCCGCTGAGCTTCATCAATCATCGACTCGTAATTTTTCAGTAAAGCCTGTTTTTCTTCAGTGGTATTGAGCTGGCGAACTTTCTTCAGCAATTCGTTACGACGTGCTTGCCGCTCCTGGCGAATCACCGAAGCTGGCTGAAAGCCCTGGGGGCCACTTTCGGTATCTGTCAGATAGACATAGTTCCCTTTGCTGCCCAGAAATCCCGGGCCTCTCGTCGTGCTGGGATACCCAATGAGAACATACGCAGGCACACCATCACCTGCCGCACCACGCTGATGAGCAATGACAGAACCGACCGAAGGGTAAATCACCGTTTCACTGACAGGGCGGCCTGTATGCATACGATTCGTCGCTGCCGCATGCTCGTCAATCACATCGTGATGCACGGTTCGAAATAATGTGAATCGATCCATGATCGGTGCACAGCGCGAGAGGTGTTCGCAGACTTCCACCCCTGGGATAGCCGTCTGAATCTTGCCATAATACGAACCCGCTTTATTCGCTTTGGGATCGCCTTTCACTTTGGGATCCCAGGTATCGATCTGACCGGCTCCACCACCGAGCCAGATCATGACACAATGCTCGGCTTTCCCCATCGGAAAGCTGACTTTTGCATGCTCCTCAGCCAATAGAGAAGACGCAGATCCAACCCCTTGTATTCCTGCTGACAATCCAAAGGGTAACCCTGCCGATAAAGCTGCTGCCCCACCCAGTGCAGTGTACTGGTTGAAATCACGACGATTCAAAAATGGATTCATAGCGTTCTTCCATCAGCCCTGGGCCAAATCAACTATCGAATGGACAGGTGTGTTCGCACTTATAATCGATACTGTATCCATGCTGTTAATATTCAGTTCAGCAGCACAAACTCGGGCATATTGATCAACGTCCACACAAAATCTTCCGCCCGCTCACGCCAATCAGCCTGTAACCGCGACGAGGGTTCATCACCTTTTTCAATCGTCATGGCGTAGTTGACCTTAATGCTGTTCGCTTCTGACTGCAGATGATTCGTCCAGGATACACCCGTTGCCTGAGGACGAAGCACCACTTTCGGTTCGGTACCCGCCAGCACACGTTCGCTGAAGCCAGAACTCAAGAACTCCACGAACATGGCCTTTTCCTGAACAGATGGAGCACGAGTCATCAACTGCTGGAAGACTTTCTCAACAAACTCCTCGACGGACTTCGACGAAATCGCCAGTTCTGTGATCAAGCTATCATCGGAGAGTTGAGACGCCCGGAGAGTCAAAGTTCCATTGGCTAAGGTCGCGGGTTGCAGCACAGTCGTTTCCTGGCTACGCAGACTTTGGGGATCGGGCCGCGATGCTCTCCAGCCAAATGTTTCGAGCACATTGATAAAACTCTGCACCCCAGGCAAAGCCAGGCTCGGGCGGTCACGTTCATTGTTTGTGGCCACAAATTCCCAGGCACGTTCCGGGAAACCAAATCCCAGGGACTGATTCATCGGCCTCAGGCCATCGACATCAATATTCAATTCTTCTGTGCGGAAACTCTTCCCGGAAGCCACAAAGAGCGAATCCACAAGTTGCTCGGCAGTCAGTTTTCGTGGGGCGGGCCCGGCAAAAAGCCGTGCTCGCCGGGCATCACTATAGACCGAATGGTCACTCTTTCGCTGGTAAACTTCGGTATTCAGGATCACGCGGGCGATCTGTTTCAGTTCATAACCGGAAGCGATCAACTCCTGTTCAAGAATCGACAGCACCTGAGGATGCGTCGGGTCGGGGGTTTCCCAATCATCAATCGGTTCCACAATCCCTTTTCCCAGATACCGCTGCCAGAGGCGATTGACGATCACATCGGCAAATCTTCGATTGGCAGGAGATGTCACCAGCACAGCCAGTTGCTCACGTCGATCAGCAGGATGCTCCAGAATATCCGGAGATAGACTTGCCGAAAGACGCTCTGCAAATGGCCATTCCGGTGGGACAGGCTCACCCGGTTTCAACGTCACTTTGACCAGCAGCGATTTCAGTGCATTTTCATCACCTGGAATTGTGCTCGTTTTGGGGACCGACTCGGGTTCTCGCTTCAGCATCGCTGCCAGACTGAAGAGGTCTCGCTGCTGAAAATCATGATAGGGAGCATCGTGACAACGAGCACATTTCATCTCCATGCCCAGAAAGGCCTGCGCCAGAATATGCGCCTTGGCAGCCATCGGACTGTCGTTCTGCGTCGCCAGAGCGAAACCAGCGGGTCCACCAAAATAGGTGCTCCCCTCCATAAGGATCAATTCTGTCGCGAATCGATCAAACGGCTTGTTATCGCTGAACGATTCATGAATCCAATAGCGGAAGGGACCCGTGTTATTGAGCGTAGGATTCACCAGATTCGGGTTTTCCGCCAGCACGTCCTGCCAGTAAGCCACCCAATGATCAGCCCAACCCGGCTGCTCCAATAACCAGTCAATCCATTCGGCACGTCGATTGGATTCCGCCAGAGACCAGAAGTGCTCCTGGAGCTTTAATGAAGGAATCGTTCCCAGAATGTCGAGTGTGGATTTTCTCAAAAACTCGGCATCAGAAACCGGCGCCATGGGCTCGACGCCAGCCGAAGAAAGACCTTGTTGAATCTCGCGGTTAATAGCCGCGACAGTGGCTTTGTTTCTGCTGAGATCTTCTCCGATGGGCCCTTGTGACTGCTGCCCGAGCGTATCTTTCGCCAGTTGATGACGTTTTTCCCAGTAGCGGGCGTACCCCTCAGAGGCTTTTCTTCGCCTGACGGTATTTTCACTTTCAAGACGTTTCTTCTCGGTTTTGGCCCATTGTTCCCAATGCCAGTCATCCAGTGGAAAGAGTTGTCTGGTAGACAACACCTGGAACTGTTTGCCATCAGCACTAATAGCCAGACACATCTCCCCCAGTTCCGGGCGGCGTCCTTTACCTCCTACCCAGAGATCAACTTGCACACGATGCTCACCGGATGTGGGACTCCACGCAATGGCCTGCTCATAGTCACCTGGCTGCAAAGGACGAATCGCATCTGAGATCTGGCTCTCGACTCGATAGAGCGGGCCATGACCATCACTTCCTCGACCAGGGTGCCGATTATCGAGCACGAGTTGGTCATCAATCCATAGCCTGGCTCCACTGCGTGCCCTGAGTAGCAAATGCCGCGTTTCAGGTGGAAACTCCACCAATCCGCTTAATCGCACGACGACAGGATTGCTGCGATCAGCCCGCACCCCATGAGAGTTGTAAAGCTGAGGAATCGCAATCAGTGACCAATCGACCTGCTGGAACGATTCGAACGGCTTACCTAAGCGAAATTCCCAATTATGCTTATCGGGAACATGATGAAAGACCTCGACAAAGACGTTGTCTCGTGAAAGGTGCTCACGAGGGGTCAGATATGGGGGCTCCTGAACGATGCGGGCATGCTGTGCGATGCGGTCAGGTGACAAGGCGGATCGATAAATGGCGACTTCATCAATCAACCCACGAAAGGTACTGGAGGGATTCCCCCCTAACGAGGAGCCCACCCAGAGCTGATCATCATCGACGACAGGAGCTTTGGTTGTCGCCCCCCCATAATCCCAGGTTCCCTCCACGAGGCTACCATCAATGTAACCTTTGATCGACTTGGGCTCGCCAAAAGTGTAACTCACCGCGATGTGATGCCATCCCGAATCGACAGCTACGCCAGATTGTGAGTTCCAGCGATGGTAATTCTCACTATTCCCCGGCTGACTGTCCGCATCACGAAAGAGAAAACTGACGAGTGCCTGGCCGTTCTTGCCAGCCAATCGCAAGGCATAGTTCTGATTTTCGGCAGGATAGCCGGAGCGTTTGGTACGTCCTTTGCCGACCACATACATCTGCTGATTGTCGGCAATCTGCTGCACGTCAACCCAGGCTTCCAGAGTGATCGAATCACCCTGCTGAAATCGCAGGGGACTGGCCGCTAAGGCTGCTGGATCTTTGGTTTTGATGGGGGAATCATCGAGTGTCAGGTAGCCCGCTTTGTTGCCGAACTCCAGAGCCTCATTGTCGCTACTGAAGAGAGGATACTTCTCACCCCTGGGCCCTGCGACTTTTAACTTGACGTTTCCTTGCTGCTGGAAGACCCATTGGCCAGAAACGTCTATCCCGGAAGCATCTTTCCCAGAAACATCTTTTAGAGAGCCTTGATCAAAGCTCCAATAGAATGCGGGTTGATCGGCAGCGACCATCGCTGCATACAGGTTTTTCGAGAGTTGAGATTCACCAGAATCATCCTGACTAGTTGCTGCTGCTTCCTGAGAACTCTTCGACAACTGGGCAGGGACGGCCTCCGGTGGCTGACTCCAGCCCACACCCATTTGCCAGTTCGTTAGCACATGGAAGGTGATCGCCATCATGACGATACGAAGAGAAGACTGGCTCATTAAGAACTCGCTACTCAAAGAAGACCTGCGGAGCAAAGCTGGATTGAATGGATGACTTAAAATGTTCCGAATCGCATCATGAGCAAATGGGGCTCATGGGGCTCATGGGCCGAACCTGTCAAACTCATCACACAGTTTCATCGCACCGCGGGCCAGATCACTCGACGAACAGATAGATGCAAACGATGCCGTTCTCAGTGTAGCGAAAGCATCCACCAATCTCGATATGAAATCTCGAAATCAAGATTTCAGGATTGAGTGCAAAATCAAGGAGCGGCGATTCTTCCACCTCGATTTACAGGTGCTACGCCATAGCCTTTCGCGGAGGCGGGTACTTCGAGATCGCAGGTCGCACCGACCTTTTCGACAGGAATGGTGAACATGAGAAACAGGGGAATATCAGCCTTGGTGATGATCGTTTCATCCCCCTGGCTGCTGGCGGGCTTCTTTTCGTAACCAGTTACCCTCACAAGATGGGGCCCGGGAATGACTCCTTTCCCCGAACCCCTTGTCGAGAATTGCCCATCGACAATTTCCGCCGAACCAGCGGGGCCTTGATGACCTTTAGCGCTATCGGGAACAAACTCCAGCAGGCCGAACTTCACTGGCTCGCCGCCAAAAGTCACTTTCCCGGAGACATCGACGGGTTGCACCCCACTCTGGCCACAGCCTGTAACAAAGGTGCCAATCCAGAGCATCAGCGACAGATACCCGATCCATTGCATCCGTTGATTGAAATGGGAGCGGGAAAAAACATCGATCATCTTCAATCACCTAATTTCTCAGCACCTGCAGATCAAGCCGGAATCGCCAGCGAAGCGAGTCGTTGCCTCACACAAACGGCTGACATCCGACGAATGAACACAGCTCATAGTGGCTGCCGTCTCATGAATTATTGAATCTGCATCGATTCGGCACCATCTCGACTGGCCGCCCCTTGATAGGTAGCAAAGTCAATATTCTCAGAGACAAAACGGACAGTTCCGTCGCCCATGAGAAAATGAGTCCCTCCGACATGCTGACTGCCAAACCGGGAATCATTGTAGAGACTGCCGGCAGTATTACTTCTCCAACCGGTATTTGAACCAATCTGATGCGTAATATTCTTGGAGGCATACATGGCCGTGGAGTTATCGTTTGTCGAAACGCCTTGTGTCCAGGCTCGAAAAGTTCGATTCCAACCCGAAGCTGCGTTGGCTGAGGCCTCACCCATGAGGAATGTGTTCGACAAACCATCAGTACAGTCGCTGAATCTTGACGAGACATTTCGGGTCAATAAACCATTCGTCGCCAGACCACCATGATCAGACGTCAGATTGGGAACTGCTGGCAGAGAGGCGTAATACGCAGTTGTTGAACCAGGTAAAAAGCCTTTTGCACCCGCAACTCCCAGATAATGTACCGATACGGGCGAATGAGTCTGGTTGTTCGTTGAGCCATAAGTGACTGTTTCGCTATCAGACGTCCTGTCAGAGAGCAAGGCACTGGGGCAATGCAGGACAGGAATTGTGGAACGCTTTAACGCAAAGTTGGGTGCATCATTATAAAAGCGAGACATATCGAACTGATTATAGAGTGGGGTCTGATCAAGAAATGGCAGAACACGCACATGAAAACTGAAGCGATTATGCTGGCCAGGATTCGGGGGCGTCCCTGCAGTTACCGAAAAACCTGCCGCGGGGAGGCTATTGTATGTATCGTGGTAATTATGGAGTGCGAGCCCCCATTGCTTGAGAATGTTTTTACATTCCGTCCGGCGGGCCGCTTCACGAGCCTGCTGGACAGCCGGCAGCAGCAGGGCAATCAGAATCGCAATGATCGCAATGACGACCAGCAATTCAATCAGCGTAAAGGCTTTACGATTTTGAAACAACATCTTTCTCACTCCAAGGAATAACGAATAACTCCGTATTGATAACAACACCTCATGATGGATTATGGATCGTTGAATCGGGCTTTGGGCCCCACAATTTCAATTTGCGCAGGCTTTCCACCAGTCGTTAATGCGAACTCGGAAGGATTCATTCCTGAACTCGTGACATGGGCAGTCAGAGTCGAGCCGAGTGGATCGGCATATGATTTAGGCACCACCCATTTATAAGTGATGTTCACAGAGGAACTGGCTTCATCACCGGGATTAACCTTAGGCTGACCCACGACTTCACGCTTCTGAACCCCGACGAGATATTCGCCGTAAGGCAGCCCATCGCCGGGTTCATATGTCCTCACGGCAAACTGACCCTGAGCGTCCGTCACTCCTGTCGAAGGGCGCTGAAAACCAGCCTTTTCACCGGAGGTTTTGGGTTGAAAAACAATGGCAGCACCTTCGAGAGGCTTACCATCCAACGTGACTTTCCCCGTGACCTTGACAAGTTTTGGGCGCCCATTCCCACAACCAGAAGATGTCAAGCATTCGACCAGAAGCACCAGGATTCCCAGGCTCAATAGGCCGGTTCGATACATGGCAGCAGGCACTGTTTAGCCCCTTATCTGTGTGAGTCTTTCGAGCAGACAGACGTCAACTTCAATAGAGTCACTCGCAGCTGACGTGGGAAAGTCAGCTTTAGAATTCACCAATCGTATTGCGATCATTAATCTGGAAGAGATTCTGGTAGAGAAAATTTCCTGTATCAGCCCCGAGTGCGGGATTGGATTGTATATTCTCACTCAGAAACCGGACGGTTCCATCACACATCAAGACATGCGCCCCTCCCGTGTGCGGACTCGCCACTGCCACCCGGGAAAAAAGATTGACCGGCGTACCATTTTCCAGATAGCAGTTCGTAGCGGTGTCTAATGTTCCATCAAACGGGGTATTAATCTCAGTATGTGGTGAAACGATATTGATACGGAATTGACACATTTTCCCCGTCCCCCAGGTCGAGCCAATGGCGACAAATGGAGCCGTCATTAATGCTTTTTCACCAGCGAGGATCGTATTCGACGTTCCATCGAGAATATCTGAGATGGGCGTGGCTTTAGGTGGGTTGGGAACCGGGAAAATCGTGTTGCTGCCACCGTACATGAGTACGCCCAGATTTTTGTGGTTCGGATTCAAATCACCTCCATTGGCAGAAGGGCAGATGAAACCGGGGATCTTGGTCGTCAGCAATCGTTCAACGGTTCCGCCATTGGCTGTTGAGTAATCCTGAATGTTGGTCATATTCGCTGTGTTTTGAGGAATGAGATTCGAATTCCCCACGTTGATGGCGGTGTAAAGCGGCGTTTGATCGATGAACGGGAGCAACATGCATGACCATGTCCACGACCTGGTCGTGGTATCCTGATTGGCTCCTACGCCTCCTGCGACAGCTGCGACGGGAAAGCGCTTATGGACATCATGGTAATTGTGAAAGGCTAACCCCAACTGCTTCATGTTGTTTTTGCACTGAGTTCTCCTGGCCGATTCCCGTGCCTGTTGAACAGCAGGGAGCAGCAGTGCAATCAGAATCGCGATAATTGCAATCACGACGAGGAGTTCAATGAGAGTGAATGCGCGACGAGACATGCGATTTCTCCACAGAAAGGAGTTTTGGCCAAAAGAACTGGCCCAGAAATGAATGGAGCGTTATTTGAACATAACAACATTCACTAATGCGATCAATCTTTTGCAATCACAAATGTGGAGGTTTTCGCTGAACTTGAGACATTCAAATGGCTGCACGTTTGAAAGCCGCTGGATTCAACAACATGCCCCAATCCTTGCAAAGTGCCTAAAGCCGAACGACGAGGAGATCTTCTGCCACAACAGTTTTGGGGAAGATCTGACGTGCCTGATCGAGATCGACCGGATCGTCACTCAGATCGCGCGGATCGATGTGAGTCAGGTAAAGCTGCTGGACTTTCGCAGCCAGTGCCAGCCGGGCGACTGCACTGGTATGGCTATGGCCTGTCGGCTGGCACCATTTCTCGTCAGCATCACGAAATGAGCATTCGTGAATCAGCAGATCCACTTCGCGAATCCAATCGAGATAGCTCTCGTTCGCCGTGGTATCTGTCACATAGGCCAGCGCCTTTGAATTTTTTTCGAGACGGAAGGCCATCGATCCTCCCGGATGCACCATCGATCGAGAGGTAATGACACAGTCACTGCAAGAAATCACATCCTCAAGAATGCAGAACTCGAACCCGGGAAGAATGGGAAAAATCGGTTCCGCAAACAGATGAGTGCGAACGGCATGAAGTGTGGCTGCGGTGCCATACAGCCTGCAACTGGTAAAGTACCCAGTGAGCAATGGTGCCAGCAGGTAAGTCAGACCACACACATGGTCAAGATGGGCATGGGAGAGGAAGACATTCAATTCCCCAGGTGGCATGACCTTGGGAATACGGAAGGCGCTCGTGCCCGCATCAAAGACAATTCGAGCTTCAGGGATGGCCACTCCCGCCGTATGCCGTCTTTCATTGGGGTGATACCCCCCGGTGCCCAGGAAAATCACCTCCATAACGGTTGATCCCTGTTCAAAATGAAAGACTTTCCCAGCACGATGCGTGCCCCACGTTACCAGCCGATTCGCCAACTCTGAAGCATCCGCGTGTCAATCATCATGCGCTGCGAGTGAGCAGCGATGCAATCATTGATTTTCAGTCGCAGGTTGAGGCCGCGTGAGGAGCGATACCACAATCACGACCAGAAATCCGAGGGGGATTGTCACAATCCCGGGTTGACTGAAGGGGACGAGCGCCATCTGGGCGGCATCATTCTTCGCGTAGCCGTAGACGTTCTGGAATGTCTCCTGGCTGAGAAGAATCCAGGTCAAGGACGACAACATCCCTACGAGAACCGAAGCTGCGACACCGGCACCGGTGGTCCTCCGCCAGAAGAGGACCATCACCAGAGCTGGCAGATTGGCCGAAGCCGCCACACTGAAGGCCCACCCGACCAGAAAGCTGGCATTAAACTTCTGAAACCAGATCCCCAGACCAATGGCCATTACAGAGACCAACAAAGCGACGAGTTTTCCAAAGCGAACTTTCTGATGATCGCTCAATGGAATCTGCAGCCACCCCACCAGGAGATCGTGCACCACAGCACCACTGGCTGCCACAATCAAACCACTCACAGTTCCGAGAACTGTGGTGAATGCAATGGCAGAGACCAGTGCAAAAGGAAGCTCACCAAAGGTTCGAGCCAGAAGGGGAGCCGCCATATTGCTGTCCGTCAGATCAATGTTTCCACCGGTCATGGCCCCCAGGCCCAGAAACAAAGTCAGAATGTAAAACACACCAATGGTCGCAATCCCGACCACGGTACTCTGGCGTGCCGCGCGGCCATCTTTAACGGTGTAATAACGAATCAGCACATGTGGTAAGGAGGCTGTCCCGGCAAAGAGAGCCAGCATCAGCGAGATGAAGTTCAGTTTGGGCCAGATGGAATCCGACTTGATGCCCTGGAACAAGGGGCTCCGCCCGGGCATCAGCACTTCCTGGCCAGAAACAACGATCGGGGAATAGGTGGTGACCTTTCCTTCCTCGGTCGCTTGAGTATTTTCATTCCACAGAATGACTTGTGACTGATTCAATTCCTGCAAAAATCCCCAGGGACTCAATGGGCCTGTGCTCGTGCGCGCTTCGCCATTGGGCCCTGTGGCTAACGACGCCAGTTGACCGACACCGCGAATACGAGCCTGTCCGGCACCACTTCCCAGAGGAGTACCATCAATCAGTTTTTCTCCAGAGGCTGTCACCGTCAAAACCTGAGGCTGCATGGCCAGTGGATCATCTGTGCTGGTCAAACCACGATTGAGTATGAGAATCGTGATCAAACCACTGAAGAACACCAGCAACGCCCCCTTAATGAATTGAACGTACGTCGTACTCACCATCCCGGCGGAAACCACGATCACCGTGACGACCAGTCCCACGGCAATCACACCCATCCAGTGAGGCAAACCGAAGAGTGGCATAATGAGTGCGCCGGCGCCGACCATTTGTGGAATCAGGTAGAACGCACTGACAACCAGCGCACTCAATCCCGCAGCAAAGGTCACTGCACGCGATTGAAAACGACTGTTCAAGGCATCGGCAAATGTGTATCGCCCCATGCGTTTGAGAGGTTCGGCAATCACAAACAATGCCACCACCCAGCCAGCCAGAAATCCGATCGAATACAGAAATCCATCGTAGCCGTAGCGAGCAATCATCCCGCAAATTCCGAGAAACGAGGCGGCTGATAAATAGTCACCGGCAAAAGCCACACCATTCACAAACCATGGAATCTGCCCACCCGCTGCAAAGTAAGAGGCCGACGATTTACTTTTGGAAGCAAACCAGAAACTGATCCCCAGCGTGAAGCCGACAAAGATCAGAAAGATCAACATTGCCAATGGTGAAGGGTCTGTCAGCACGAGATTACCTTTACGCCGAGCGGCAGAAGAATTCGTCAGGCTGTTAAAGCGATTTGTGAAATCGAGATGCTGTTGATGAAGCCATCATCAGATGAGTCATTGAATCCGACTCCCCACTTGAAAAGGGGAGTTACTCCGACGTACAGGCTCTGGCATAGAGCACTGCCAGAATGATCGCCCCCAGAATCAGGCCGAACCCTGCAGTCACTGCGGCGGGGACACCGAAAACTGGAATTGCCAGCGAAGAAAAAGAGAAGGCACTGATGGCAACAAACAGGCTGTATAAACTCGTGTAGAAGATGAACAGCCTCATTCCCAGGCGTGCATTGCCCTGCTGCGAAGCCAGTGACTGAGGGGCCGATTCGTTCACGGGTTGATGATCGAAGTGCATCAGGAAATACCCCTCTTTTTAGCGAAACTCTCAACAGGCTGATCAATTCTCAATCGGCCGACTTGGGAGAGAACCTGGCAAATACAGCAGGCATGTTGCAGATTTATCCACAGACATGTTGATGAAATGTTTGAGTTTGTTTGGGAAAGTTTCGGGATCGGAATGATGGCCTCACTCCGATCCCGACAAACTATCCCCCATCTATAACGTCGGTTTAGCGCTGAACGCGTGCTGAACCACCCTTGGCCAGTGCTTCTACTTCAGGCAGCTTGGCCATGGTGGTGTCCCCTGGGAAGGTCGTGAGCAGAGCGCCGTGAGCCCAGCCCAATCGGAGAGCCTGCTCTGGTGTCTTGCCATTGAGAAGGCCGTAAATCAAACCCGCACAGAAACCATCACCACCACCAATTCGATCGACAACGTCGAGGGCCATGGTGGGACTGACAAACTTCTGCCCGTTGAGCCAGAGCACAGCAGCCCAGTCATGTCGATTTGTGGTATGCACTTCGCGTAAAGTGGTGGCGACCAGTTTGACGTTCGGGAATTTCTTTGTGGCTTTGTCGATCAGTTGGAAGAAAGAGTCCGGGTCGAGTTTGGACTTATGCTCGACATCCTGTCCTTCAATGCCCAGACCTTTTTGCAGGTCTTCTTCGTTGCCAATCAGACAGTCGACATGCTCGACAATCTTGGCGATGGTTTCCTGACCCTTGGCATCACCACCGACCGATGCCCAGAGCTTGGCTCGGTAATTGAGATCAAACGAAGTGATAGCTCCCGCAGCCTTGGCAGCCTTCATCCCTTCGATAATGACCTGTGAGGTTGTCTCCGAGAGGGCTGCAAAAATGCCACCCGAATGAAACCACTTGACGCCATTGGCGAAAATCTCTGACCAATTGAAATCGCCGGGCTTTAGCATGGCTCCCGCTTCGTTGGAGCGATTGTAGAACACGACGGGAGGGCGGACTCCCAGACCGCGATCACTGTAAACCGTGGCAATATTCGGCCCACGCACACCATCATGCTTGAACCACTTATAGAAAGGCTTGACCCCCATTTCACGGACTCGGGCCTGCACCAGTTCACCAATCCCGTAGTCAACCATGGCCGTCGCTACGCCTGTCTTCTGACCAAAACAATCCGCCAGGTTGGCAGCGACGTTGTATTCACCACCCGAAACATGGATGTCAAAACTTTTGGCCTTCCGGAAGGGGATAATGCCAGGATCCAGACGATGCACGAGAGCACCCAGTGCCAGAAAATCGAGTTCACAGGCATCTTGACGAATTGCGAGGTCAGCCATGAGTTGAAAACTTTCTTTTCAGATAAAGGAGGAAACAGAGTTTGCCATTAAGGTCGTTATGCGGGTTTTCCAATCCGCAGGAACTACAAATGCTTGTCTCAATCAGGTCTCAGATGGTGACTGAAGAAAATCCACCATCGACCACAATATTCTGACCCGTCACGAAGGAAGAAGCTGTTGATGAAGCGAGCCAGACGACAGCACCCGAAAGTTCGTCCGCAGTCCCAAAGCGGGCCATCGGTGTATGCGAGATGATCTGCTGACCACGGGCGGTGTAGCTACCATCGGGATTGAACAGCAGAGCCTTATTCTGCTCGGCCGGAAAAAACCCTGGACTGATTGCATTCACACGCACACCGGTCGTGGCCCATTCACGGGCGAGAAACTTGGTGAGATTCAATACCGCGGCTTTGGCTGCTGAATACGCCACCACACGTGAAAGCGGGATCATGCCTGACATCGAGGCAATATTGACAATCGAGCCACGCTGCCGCTTGACCATTGACTCACCGAAAACCTGACTGGGGAGCAATACACCAGCCGTCAAGTTGAGATCAAACACTTCATTCCAGGCACTGATCGGGAGTTTGCAAAAGTCAGCCCCGGGAGGAAGCGTCGCCTCAGGCCGGTTGCCACCTGCCGCATTGACGAGAATTGTCGCAGTTCCGACAGTGCTCTCAATCTCCTGACGGGCTTGCAACAACGACTCCGCATGGCCGGCATCTGCCGATACAAAGCTGGCCCGGCCACCTTCCGCTCGAATGGACGCCACCCGGGCTTCACCGCGTTCCTGGTTTCGACCCATCACGACCACATGGGCTCCCTGAGCGGCGAGAGCACTCGCCATCGAGCCACCCAGAACACCGGTGGCGCCAATCACAATGGCGACATCTTCCGATAAATCAAAAATATTGCGCATCATGTTACCATTTAACAATTTACAGACATTCGAAAAATCACCGCTATGAGCGAGTGGATTTCATCTCATATTTTTTGAATCTGGTCACTCGGGAAGTTCGTTTTCCAATTTTGAGGTTTCATTTTTTGGGAAAGAGTAGCAACTGGCTGATCTTTTCGCACGCATGCACACATGCGAAGGAGATCATTTGATGGAGTCTTCCAACACGAGTCCTTCCGATTCATCCGCGAACAGCACATTGGGAACAATAGCACCATCGAATCACCAGAATTCATGCTGGCGAGGGCTACGTTATCGAATGAGGCTGTCCCAGCGCAGAATTCGAATGTTTCCTAAACCGCTAAGGCTGATATTCATTTTCTGCCTGGGAGCAGGTCTCATCGCCTCCGGGATCATCATGCTCGTCATCCCTGGGCCGGGCATTCTGACGATCCTGTTGGGATTAAGTATTCTTTCGACAGAATTCTTATGGGCGGCCGGAGTGATGAAGTGGATCGCCAAACATTGCAAACCTTGGTTGCACTGGATCAATCAATGCTGGAGGCGAATGATCGAACCTCAAAGCGTGAAGTGAAGGTCTCTTGATGAAAGAAATCCTGCTCATGCCGAATGCCATTTGATCTTTTGATTGGCTAAAGTGCTGGAGAGTTGTTGCCAGCACTTTGTCTTTACTTTAGAGAGACCAGATTTTGGGTAATTTTTCGGCGGGAAACGCTTCGACTCCCGACGCAGAGCCTGCGGGGTCTGGCAAGAGAAACTCGTCCCAGCGGGCTGTGCATCTGCCTGTTATGCTTCGCGAAGTTATCCAGCAGCTTCAACTCGAACCAGGACTCGTGGTGGCAGACGGAACTCTCGGGGCAGGGGGGCATAGCCGAGAGATTTTGAAAGCCATCGGATCAGCAGGGATGCTGCTCGCTTTCGACCGCGACCCGATGATGATTTCGTTGGCAGAGAAAACCGTGTGTGGAGAAAACGTCCACATTCACCAGGGAAGTTACATCGACATCCGGGATGTACTCCAGCGTCATACACAAGCCACTGGCCGCCCACCACTGGTTGATCGATTACTGCTCGACCTGGGTTACTCTTCCGATCAGTTGGCAGATCGAGAGCGCGGCTTCAGTTTTCAGACAGAAGGGCCCCTCGATCTACGTTTCTCAACCAGTGAAAACGTTTCGGCTGCCCATTGGCTGGCCACGGCCAACGATTCGGAAATTGTTCGAGTCCTGACAGAGTTCGGCGAGGAACCATTTGCAGATCGGTTAGGACCGGCGATTGGTCTTGCTGCGCGGCGAGGGGAATTACAAACAACGAAAGATCTAGTACGTGTTGTCGAGCAGACTGTTCCACCGGCGATTTTGCGAAATGCCGAGAAGCATCCGGCCACTCGGGTTTTTCAGGCCCTGCGCATTCAGGTGAATGATGAACTCACGCATGTCTCGACCATGTTGAACCAGATCGCACCGGAAGTATTGGCTCCTGGCGGAATCATGGCCGTCATCACCTTCCATTCGCTGGAAGATCGACTGGTCAAGCAGGCCTTTCGACAAAAAAACGTATGGCAAGAATTAACAGACAAACCCCTCGTACCCACACCTGCCGAGATTCGATTTAATCCTCGCAGCCGCTCTGCAAAACTTCGAATTGCACGAAGAATAGCAGAGAACTAGGCATTAGAGATCCGGTGCAAAGTCGAAAGTTCATCGTATGTCATCACATAAGCCTGCCCCATCCTCGGTCGATATCCATCCTCTGATTCAAGATCGATGGAGTCCTTTGAGCTTTCGCCCGGAGCCTTTGACAAAACTGCAGATTCAGCAGCTTTGCGAGGCGGCTCGCTGGGCTCCCTCGAGTTACAACGATCAACCGTGGTATTTTTTAATGGCACCACGCGACGATGAAATCGAGTTTTCCCGTCTGCTGAGTTGTCTGGCTGAAGCCAATCAGGTCTGGGCACAACATGCAGGGCTATTGGTTCTGGCAATCGCCCGAACCACCCTGACCCGGAATGGTCACCCCAATCGATTCGGGATGCATGATACGGGGATGGCGACCATTCAGCTTGTGCTTCAGGCAGAAGCTATGGGGCTCAAGGCTCACCTCATGGGTGGCTATAACGCTGCTCAGGCACGGGCCATTTACGAGATCCCCGAAAGCTTTGAACCTGCCGCTGTCATGGCGATTGGCTATCCGGGAGAAGTCGAAAAGCTTCCTTCAGAACTGCAACAGCGAGAACGATCCGAGCGTTCCCGGCGATCTCTTGAGCAGATGATTTTCACTGGAAAGTTCGAACAGTCATTTCAATTTTGATTATCAAATGACTGAGCCGCAGAGGGATTGATTTGCCCCTCGGATTTCAAGGTGGAATCGAGAGCCAACTTCTTCCAGCGAGTGGCGAGGAGACCACAGATTACCAGTTGGAGCGGATGGTAAATCATAATCGGCAGGAGAATCATTCCCAGAGCAGGGCTGGTACCGAACATGATCTGTGCCATAGGGACAGCCGTGGCCATCGATTTCTTCGAGCCACAAAAAACAGTCGCAATCCAGTCTTCTCGATTGAACATCAACCCCTGGCAGACTGCACTGAGAATGAAAAATACGAGATAGAAGAGCGCGAGAGTGATTGCAGCCGTGATAGCGACGACCATCAACCCATGCTTCGTCCAGATGCCCAGGACCATCGAATCACAGAACGAAGTGTAGATCAGCAGAAGAATCGTGCCGCGATCGACCGAGCTGACAAATCGGCGATGCCTGGTCACCCATCCGCCCAGCCATGGCCGGCAAAGCTGCCCCAGAACCAGTGGCAAAACCAGCCAAAGTAAAAGCTCCCATATCACTTCCTGCATGGAAAAACTTCCCGCAGTGGAATTCGAATGACCGGCCTGCAAAACGGTTGCCATCCATAAGGGAGTCAGCACGACGCCCAGCAGACTGGAAGTGGTGGCGTTGAAGATTGCTGCAGGTACGTTTCCACCTGCTGCTGCCGTCAGAGCCACAGATGAAGAAACCGTTGATGGCGAGGCACACAGGTAGAACAAACCCAGCCGCAAATCCTCAGGCAGCCAGCCCCTGGTGACTGATATCAACCCCAACCCGATCAGAGGAAACAGCAGAAACACCGCCCCTTGAACAACCACATGCACTTTCCATTTCATGATTCCCTGTCGCAACGAAGCAAAGCTCAGGGAAAGACCATTCAGATAAAAGACTAAAGCGACACCCAAACTTGTGATCAGTTCCGGATGGAGCCAGCCACCCCGTGCCCCAGGCGCTGGATAAAGCCACGCCAGCCCGATAGCCAGCAGCATTCCGAGCAGAAACCAGTCGATTTTCGGCTTCATCTCGCCATGTTCTTTCGCGGCCAGTCAGGGTCAATCAACACAATGTTTTGATTGTTGTCAGTTGGGTGGCAGCCAATGACAGCAGAAGAATTCTCGATTCATGCGCGCAGTGTCATGACTGAAGGAAATATCAGGGTCGAAGATCACTGGAGACGAAAAGAGCCTGCTGAAGCAAAACTTCAACAGGCTCTCGAGTGCCCAAGACAGGAATCGAACCTGCACGGGAGTGATCCCACTAGCTCCTGAAGCTAGTGAGATTATGCCAAAAGCCACCCGAAATTACACCGCAGAGCAGGGGGGCGGGGGTCGTTTTGCGATCCTTTTCTGTGGTCTGGCAATCGACTCCGGTCCCTTCGAGGCGAGCAGCTCCAGCCGCTTGGCCGCAATCTCGCAGTATGCCTCGGAAAGCTCGATTCCGATGGCCCTCCTGCCGCTGGCCTGGGCAGCCACCAGAGTGGTGCCAGAACCGGCAAACGGATCCAAAACCATGCCACCTGCCGGGCAGATCTGCACCAGCTCCAGCAGCAAGGCCGTGGGCTTGCCGGTCATGTGGTGTTTATCGTCCTGCCGCACCTGATGCCGCAGACACCCGGGAAAGGGGCCTGTATCCGATCGGTTTGCACACTTCCCAAGAGTCCCCCAGGGGATGAATTCGCACTGGTGCCGTATGTAGCCTTTGTGCGGTGCTCTGGAGGCCAGCCCCTTATCCCAGGCCATTGTGCCGCGGTGAATGAAATCGGCCCCCTGCATGGCGTTGGTGATTGTCGGGAGTTGCCGCCAATCGGTGAAGACCATCGCATATGAGGTTTCCCGAAGTGATCTCCGGCAGAGCTTCAGCCAGAGCATCGACCACCAGCCATAACTGATGGAATCCTTGTTGTCGCCGTCGAAACTCACCCGCCCGCAATTTTGGCCATTTTGGCAATACTTGAGCCGTGGGTCGCATTTCGCTCCCCCACCGGCGGCCCCCGAGCAATAGGGGGGATCGGTCAACAGCGTATCGACCACCAGGCCGCTCAATTTCGGCAGCACCTCGAACAGATCGCCGTGGTAAAGCGTCACGGCACCGCTTTGAAAATAGGGGGACATCCTTGCCTCCGAGAATGGGAAGAATCGGCACAACTGACACGACCGGAGCCAATTCTGGAGGCGGAGGGCGAGCGGTCACGGCAAGCCGCTGGAGGTGTACTAATTTGGGAGTGATGCGGCGCATGGATGCCCCAGTGGGTGCATCCCGGCTGCGTGTTCAGTCGGTGATGTCGGCGGCGGGGTTGTTCGCGCAGCTCCGCCGCCACCTTTTTTGTGACAGCACTCTTTGTTACCGCGGAATGAGCCCTTGCGCAAGCCCGGTCTTATCACACCTGAAATCAGCGTCCCACCTAAGTTTTGTTCGGCAAACCGTCCACCGTTTGCGACGAAACCTTTTGATGATTCTGCAACATTACCTTTGCTGTTCTTGGCGGAACCCCTATTAACAACAGCCTGTCAATTATCTCAACAGGCGAAATTCCGCTGGCAATTCCATCTCGAATAATGCCCTCGGCGCGATCTAAAGAAAACACTCCATCTAAATCGCGATTTCTTCTGACATCGACAAATGGAAATCGCTCCGTGACCATTTCAATTTGCCGAAGACGATGATTAAGCGACCTCGTGTTCTCAACGATTTCCTCAAGGATGTCCTCCTTCGGCCTAGGTTCACTTGCCACAGATTCAGGAAACTGCAACAGCGCTGCATCAAACTTAGCCTTAAACGAACTCCAATATGTATCAAATACTTGCGTCAGAATTCGCTCATCAAGCGCATTAGCATCTAGGCAATTGTTCAACGTTCGAACCAACTCCCACACGCTGCTTCGCTCAGGCATTGTGTGATTGAATTGGGCAAGTGGATCTTCGAGATCTGATGGCTTCAAATCTACAAGAAAAGTGCATACACGATTCGAGGACAGGCCCTTTGCCAATGCACCAGACTCAAACAAAATCCAGGGGCGCTGACGATTTTCTTGGGTCAAGCAAACGATGCCAACTGACGTATCTTGCAGCTGGTCATGAATTTCGCTGAACCACAAGGCACCACGATCGATGTCACGAGTGGAAAGCCATGGTCGGGTTGCCTGAAGGACACATTTGATCCAATCATTAAGAATCTCTGCGATTGCTCGACTTCTCTCACCCGACCAACTGATAAACACCTTCATAGAATACTCCGAGATACTTCACATCCCCTAAACAGGGTTCACTACTGACATCAAAACCAACTCTAGTCTAGTCGCAATTAGCGCAGCGTTTCGCCACCTGAAACACCAACAAAGCACGAAGTTCACACCGCTTATCTATTCTCAACGAGTGATACACTTCAAAATCTTCTCGTTTACCTGAATCTTTTTCTCCTTCTGCCGACCTGTCAAAGCTCGCTTTCTACGAATATCATTATAGAACTTGTACTCCCAATCATTAATAAATCGCTGCTGGTGAGCGTATTCAATCATTGCGACATTGAAAGACCTTCCGGCATCCTCCCTCACATATCTAACCGACTTAAAAAGGTCATTTGACGCGATTTGAAGAAAGTTATTAACACATACATTTCCAACCTCTGTGGTGACGTTAGTAAACTGATTAACAATCACACATATCTCATTGATCGGATACTGTCCGCACGGGCATGTCAACGAAGTTTCCGAATGGTAGATCTGGTATAGACGCCACTCACTCCTCGCATGCTCCCAATCATCCGATTGACTGAGACATAAAATATGTTCGTGAAGCTTCTGTTGGTTCGACATTTCCAGACTCAGAAAGTTCTTCCCCAAAGAGTACAATTAGAAGCCCCCACAGCTTCCACGCCAATCGCGCAAACGAAATTGAGACTCTCCAACACACATTTCACGCCTCACGAACGACGACGCACACGAATTCGAGATGCAAGTCTCAGATCCTGGGCCCCCCAAGACAGTTTCTCCATCTCAGTAACCATTTCATTGTATACATTTGCCTTCCCTTCCGGGTCCCGGATTGTAAGAAGCAAAACAAGCTTTTGGGGTTCCTTACACCTGAAACCATCACGATTAAGAATCTCTAGATGAAGACGCCAGTTCTTACAAATAGGCCCTGCGGTAAAGGCCCGATAATAAAACTTCAGAGGAGACCACTTAAACCCCTCAGAGACCATACGAGCCTCACCACCCCGAGTTACGTCTTTTGGAGCGGGCCTGAGTTGAGGATTATATACTTCTTTCCCCGTTTCGTTATTCTTCATTACTGTCCCTAAACTCGCCGTCAGGTTCGTACGACAGTACTCCATACCGAATCGCGCATCTGTAGGCGGATCGTAAGCTAAAGTCATGAAGACTTCCGCTCGCAATCCTTTATTGGGAATGACGAGAGAACTTGGCATGGGGAATTGATGCTTCTCAAAGAAATGGCGATCAGTCAATTCAGCATGAAAGATGACCGTAGCCGAGGACTGCGTGCAATTCAGAATTTCTGACACATCTCCCGGACTCCCAAAACCCTTATAACGAACATCCAGGGCATCTGGGCAGCCTGATCTAAGAAATGCAGAATGGGCAATCAGTCCTTTGACATATGCCGGAGACAAATTGCCTTCTGGCTCAAGCTCGCGATATATGTTCGCGGCAATGTTTGAAATATGAGGAGCAGCAAAACTGGTACCAATATTCTCGGCCAGATTTCCGTGGCCATCTGTAGATACTACGCCGCATTGCAAGCAATCCCCAGTTTCATCACAGTTGCCACCGTAGTGACTGACTTCTGGTTTAATGTAGAAATGTGGCGCGGGACCACGTCGCGAAAATCCCGAAGGTTCATCAATTCCAACACATGACGATTGATTACTGATGTGAGCGATCGATCCAACGGTCAATCCTCGAACGGAATCAGCAGGAGGACAGATTCGATCGTTCTCACCCAAGTTCTCTGGTGGCCAAGTGCGGAGTGGAGGTGTTTCATAGTTTCCTGCTGCAATTACAAACAGTACATTGCGCTTCTTTGCAATTGAGTCCAGCTTACAGGCCAGAAGCGAAAACCTCGCATCAGAACATGGTGTTGCTTGGCCTAGGGAAAGATTCCAAACTCTCACATCGGAGTGGTCGCGAACTGCATTCTCGATTACAGTAATTAAATCATACTCTGAGATTTGACCACTAGCATCAATGGCAACCACGTCGACAACACGAGACTGCGCTCTTGGGAATCGATTATCTGCGCCATTTAGTGCCCGACTATTCGCGATTAGGCCAGCAACAAAACTTCCGTGATTGAAGTCGTGTTGCGTTTTGACCACCACATCACGTCTCGCCACGTATTCTTGAAGTCGCCTGTTGGTTGGATCTGTACCACTGTCAATCACCCCAACAAGTCCATATTCCTTAGCTGGATCAAAACTTGGGAACCGCCTTTCGTCGAGTTTACCTACAATATTTGCCGCCGTACGAACAAGGCGAAACTCAGGAAACAGTCCTATGCTTTGCGTACCCACGAAGGCTGCCAACGCTTTTATGGACTTCGTTGTCACGGATTTCACGGCGTAGACAGTTACATCATCACCATAGTCAACCGCCTCAAGATCTGGCAACGCCTCTGATCTCGCAACAGCCTTAAACTCCTGCTCAATAAGCTTATCAACTGCGTCAACGCCGTGACGAAACAGGCGAATTCGAATGGGAGCGTTCTTCCTTTTTGCCGTTTTGGCTATATACTCTGGCGAATACCCTTCAAGTGCATCTTTTGCCTTAAACGCAAGAAGGCGATTAAGTGTCGAAATGTTCGCTTGATGCTTTTTTGTTTGACCCTGCTCAATCTCATAAGCCAACGCCCTGAGCCCTTCGGAACTCACACTTACCAACAACTCTGATGGACCTTCAACACCAATGATGGGGCAGGTTTCAGAATTAAACAAAGTGCCTGGCCGGTATGATTTGGCCCCTGCCTCAGGTTTCAGCAGGACTTTTGCTACGGCAGGGATTGTAGGATGTTCTGCGAACGAAGCCGAAAACTCCTTTCGCAGAGATGCAACTTCGCTTGAATACTTCTTGCGCAACTCTTGCGTGACAGGCTCAAAGATTTTTGTTTCGCCCCCAGCATTGGGATCGAGACGATAATCCAAGTCTTTACGGGCCAAAACCACCTTCATGGGTAAGAATATTTTAGGCACTAGCGGGCTCCTGATTCAAACGTTCTGATATATAGGACTGTGAAAGCCCGAAGAGCTCAGACAGCTTCTTCTGAGTGAACCGTTTCTTGTCAACCTTCCGAATCGCTCGAAGAATTGCAGCCACGTCGGATGTACCAGTAAAACGAGCACACATCTCAACTAAGTTGACTGATTGCTGATCGTTGACCACAGCCTCTCTTACCAGGTTTTCAGTAATGTCTTTAAGCTGTGCACCCGACATCCCCTCACTCAGGCACGCAGCGACCTCGACGTCCTGTGCTGTTGCAAACCGCCCCAGTACAAACCGTATCAGCTCCTGTCTCGCAGCCAGACCGGGAGTACTCATCTCGATTTTGTAGGCAAATCGACGCCAAACGGCAGGATCAAGTAGGTGCGGATGATTGGTCGCCGCGAGAAGAACATGGTCCCGCCCCATTGCATCGATGTTTTGCATCAAACTAATCACAACTCGTTTCAACTCACCTAATTCCCGATCGTCATCTCTCATCTTTGCCAACGCGTCGAACTCGTCAAGAAACAACACGCATGGACGTGATGCAGCGTGTTCGAAAAGTTGCCGTATATTCTTTGCAGTACTTCCTAGATAGGAAGAAATTAGTGCATCCGACCTAGCTGTGATGAGGGGATACTTCAGTTGTGCTGCAATATATCTAGCCAACTGAGTTTTCCCGACCCCTGGGGGACCATAAATAAGGAGAGATGGTGAGATACCGACACCGTTGGCAATCAGCCGATCAGCAGCCCTAAAATATAACAGGAATTGATCGACTACTTTCTGAACATCCTCCGAAAGGAAGACCGAAACATCGGCTTCAACTGGTCGCTCCTCGTCGGCAACTGGAATTCTTGATTCACCGTCCACTGGCAGCAGTGCCTGGCCACCTTGTCGAGCTAGAGAGATGTTCGAAGCAGAACTCTTTCCGACAATCTGCCTCATACGCTTGGCAGCCGCCAACTCGCCGCCCGATTCGAGCCTGCGGGCAAGTGATTCCGAGTAGGCCAGCACTTTTTCGTGGTCGCCACTGGCAGCTCCCTCGATGATTTTATTGATGTCAAAAAGGTAGTCACGAATCATGCAGCGGCCCCTTGCGCGAATTTTCTCTGTTCACCAGCTCAAACGACATCGTATCGGCGATATTATCGTCAGTCAATGCGATATTTTCGCAACAATTACCGATATTTTTGTCGGCTTTTTGGGCTTTCCGCTGCTGCTGTGTCTTCCTGGTTCTCCGCTAAGGTCAAAACCTGTCCTTTCTGACTTGAGTTTTGTTCGGATTAATTTGTTCGACCGAGACGACGTTTCGCAAAAATCCGATGCAGCCTCATTTTGAAGGAAGAGGGTTTCTCGGATTTTTGTCTTGCACATCTCTCCAATTCATATTGGCACTCAAGTGCGACCAGCTTACCCGGTGGATTCTTGGTTCAATTTTGAACATGTAAGCGATTGTGATTGTACTCACGTATTGCGATATTATAACTTGAGCATTCGCACCACCATATCAACAGCTCTCGAATAATACAGTTATAAGGAACCCATTCTCTTAATCGTCTCTATATATCATTTTTAGCCTTAACTATTTGGCCCGTTAAATATTGTCGGCTTTGTGGGTGTCACTGCAATAACGGCTTCATACTTCACTCCAATTGCTATTGCCGCGATTTCAAGAACAAATAACGTTTTCGTGATAATATGCTGCTGAGTGAGGCTTTCAGGAAATGTTGCGACCCATGTCGTCGTAAGATTAGTTTTTTCCCACGGAGCAGATATATATTCATAGAATGTGTCTCTCTGAGTATCGCTTGCACTCTTGAGATCAATTGTTAGGATCGCGTTAATGATTTGAACCTTATAACTGAGGAGTTGATGTTCACGAGCGGGATTCCTTAGTTTCACGCTTAGTAATGTATCAACCGGAGTGAATCAGTCGCCAGATAGAACAAGCACCATGTCATGTACGTATTTCTCTGCATGAGTGATCAAGGATTTGTGAATTTCCCGCATTCGCTCGGGCGTGATGTAGTGGGCGGTCACCTGTTGGTTTTCGGGCTTGGGAGTGGTCTGTTGCCCCGCCTGAAACTGCCTGCTTTTGGTCAGGCTGATTCCGGCAGCGTGCAGCACCTGGGCGACGTGCACATCTTCCTGCCAATGCTGCTGGGGCTCGCTGGCTGCCACAATCGACACGGCTTTGGGGCTCAATAAATAACCGGCCCCGCCGCTGGCTGTCTCGAATGGCCTGCCCGCCGCCACACGCTGCGGGGTGGGAGCCCCGACGTAATCGGCGGTCATCCGGTCGCGGGCCAAGATTCGGGCCACATGCACATAGGTGTCATCGTCGCACTTCAGCACTCTGGCGAAATTTCGGCTTGATTGCAGCCACCGGCAAAACCAGATCGTTTTTTCGGTGAGATGCTGGTAATCGTCCGGGCAGGGGAGCAAAAGCATATCGCCCCGTTTGTCCGGCAGTTCAACCAGATCAGGACGGCCCACCAGAAACACCAGTTCCACATCGGCGGGCAAGTCTTTTCCCCAAGTCTGGCGAATGGCTTCCCGCTTCTCGCGATACCGGGCTTGCTCGTTGTCGGCTGACAGTACCCCAATGATCAGCCGTCGATAGTCGCTTTTTGGGATCGCTGCGGGCGCGGGTTGTAAAGTGGCAGAGGCTGGCATCTGCTGCAGCCGGTCGAGTGCCCCCACTTCGCGGGCAATCTCGTTGAATCGCTCGATCGAGAGCCGCCCGGGGGCTGTGTAGTTGGCCTGAATTTGCTGGAACGATGGGTAAGCGAGTTCGGCAAACCCCAGCAGATCATTCCGGGCTTTGACTGACCAGGCAAACCCCTTGTAGGGTGATCCGTCCGCATAGCCGTACAGATGAATCCAGCGAAGCCACGGCAGGCATTTCACAGAACGCCCGCCTTGCCGGTATTTTTCCGGGATGTAGGGCTCAATGCCACCATGGCCGCGAACGTCAGGATGAAAGCCCAGAAATGAATCCCGCTTGGCGACGAAACAGCCGGTTCCACAGGAATTGATTTCGAATGGGGCCGCGTGGGGGTTGTCGGCTGATGGGTGAGTCGCCCAGTCGCCCCAGTTGCCGTTGGATCCATATCTGGGCAGGTAATGCGTGCCGACGATCGCGGGTTTCCCATCTGCGTTGATCAGCCGCCGCCGCAAGTTCGGGCCGAAGTACAGCCCGTCGTCAATGGTCGCTGCGAACGCCACCAGCCGGACCAGAACACCCGTATCGAGGATCACATGGGAATCAATGCAGCAGACGGCATTGCCGGTCGCATGATCGAACACCGCTTGCTTGGCCGGGCCTGCTCCCGGAGGTTCGGGCAGGTGCAGATATCGAGCGTTCGCAATGTCTGCAACATGTTCCCGTTCGGCTTTGATGTGGGTTTCCTTGGCCGATTGGGAAATGACCAGAATTTCCACCTGATCCGTCAGGCCCAGGTCGCGGCGCGTGCGTTGCAGATCAATCAACGTGAACCACAAAGCCCGCTGATCGTCACAAGTGGGAATGCCGATGGTGAGTGCTGGATTCATGGTTATGGTTCCTCGGGTGGCGGGCCTTCCGTTCCCGCTGATGTTCCTGTTCCGCCCCCTTCGCATGGGTAACTGGCTGTTGTTCCGCAAGGAACGGTCAAGGTGGCAGCAGTTCCAGGCACGACAAGTTGTGCCGGGCACGATCCACCCCCGGAGACACTGCAGGACGTGGCGAGGTTGTAGAGACTGTGAGTCACGCCACCGACCACACACCAGGCAGCGGCCGCCAGCGTGTAACTGCAAGTCCCTGTCGCAGCCGTCCCGGTTCCGCTCGTTGTCCCTGTCCCTGTTGGGGCCGTGGTGCCAGTGCCGCCGCTTGTTCCCGTTCCTGTGCCTGTGGGTGCCGTTGTCCCAGTGCCAGTGCTGGATGGATCGCCTGTGTTTGTCCCCTCGGTGGGTGGCGATGTTGGGCCGCTTGTCCCTGTCCCGCTGGTCGTTCCGGTGCCTGTGGGTGGAGTTGTTCCGGTTCCGGTCGTTGTCCCCGTTCCCGATGGCGTGCCTGTGCCACTCGAACAATCGGCGGGGGCCGGGCCGCAAGGCGTGGTCACAATCTGACCGGGATATTCGCCCGGGTAATCAGGCGGGCAGGCTTCACAGCCATCTTGGCCGGAACACATGCCACCACTGCCGACAACCCAGGGGAACACACCCGTCCACTCCCAAGCCGTGGAGGCCAGGGGCGGACAGGTGGCTGTTGTCCCTGTGCCGGTATCTGTTCCCGTTCCGGTATCTGTGCCAGTGCCCGTTCCAGTGCTAGTGCTCGGCGTGCAATCGCCGCATGTGACCGGGACAAGCTCCAGTGTGGCTGGCCAGAGTGGTGTCATTTCATCAGGGGCCGGAGTCGCGGTCAGTGTGCGGGTGATCAAGCAATCCATGTCGTTCGTGCGGAAGGTGACGGTCTGACCCTGCAGGCTCAAGACAACCACCGGCGGCTCCGCCGATTCATTCATGCTGATCGACATGTAACGCAAGAGAGAGATGTCGGCAGAACTGGTTGTCCAGCCGCAATCACTCGATCGGGAAAAGCATCGCGTTCCGTTGAACTGCTCCAGTTCGCCCCCAAAGCCGCTGGCCTCGATGCGGAAACACTCCGTTTCGCAATCAGTGCAGGGGGGCTCCTCATCCCATGGGCCGGTGAAGTCGATCGGGGGCCAGGGGCCGCCGACTGGGACGCCTTCGCCCTGGGGCCGTTGGAGTTTCCACAAACGCTCAATGTCCACGTCGTGGATGTTCCCCTTGCGCTCGAGGGCATTCAGTCGCTGCTCGAATGAACGGAAGTCTGCGGGCATGCCTGCCACTCCTGCTACTGTTCCAGCCCCGTTTCCTGATCCAGATAGGCAATGCGGTAGTTGTCCCGCACTCCCACCACCTGCTGCACGCTGTAGCCCTTGTAGGTCTTGAACAGACCAAAGAAGAGCGTCCGGCCCTGGTATAAGGTCACCTGTTCCAAGGCCTTGATTTTCAGCCGCTCCCGCAGCTCGGCGGGATCGAGGCCCAGCAGCTCCAGCCAGTCACTCGAAAAGGTCAACGTCGTCAGCCGCTGGCTGATGTCGTATTCCACATCGGTGACAATGGCGTTGATGTCCTCCCACCCGATCGCGCTTGTGCCGCCCGCTCCATCACTGCTGGTAAATGACACCCGGCGATTGAGTCCGGCCCACTGGAAGTCGAGACCATCGAGAGTCAGGCCGCCCCCCCACACAATGTCCTTCCGCTCATCGAGGACAGACCGGGCATACTTGCGGAACTGCTCCCTGCGGGCCTCGGTGGTGACCGGTGTTCCCCACTCTTTGCCGGTCGCGAGAAACTCGCTGTATTCCTCCAGCTCCTGCTCCAGACCGGCCACCGTGTAAGCCGTCCCCTCATAGCCTTCCTCGGGGACTCGCACCATCAGGGGGGCCGCATAGGGGGCCCAGATTAGCCGCACCGCCGTGGGGGCATAGGTTCTCTGCGTCGATCCGGGCCGGGCGGTGGGGTGGCGATAGTACGGGGCCGTCCCCTGAAAGGTGGCAATGCCATTGAGCCAATCAAACCACACGTTTTCGGCAGTCGTCCAAGTGGTGCCCCGGTCGTAGGAGATCTGCAACACAGGCCGCCTGCAGGGCATGAAGTTGTAGGCATTCATGGGAATGGTGATCCACTGGGGCAACATCTGAGCCCCGCGGCGTTTGATCGCCGGGACAATCTGCCACCGCTGCCATGTCTGCTCGGTCGTGAAGCCGGACGAATCGCCCCAGGTCTCGAGCTCGATCGGATCGCCCAGGGGTGCGAGCGTGTTCACGGGTGAGGGGTCGGCCTCTGTCGCTTTCGTCCAGCGGAATTCCTCCAGCGTGTTGGTCTCGGGCCCATACACCCTCATGGCCGTGTGACAATTCTCGATCGAGCTGTTCATGTTGAGGGACAACACCGGGAAAGGCACCTCGGGATCATTCAGCCGCAGTGTCACCACGCTGGAACTGTCGATTTTCACGAATCGCCACAGCCGCGTCCCGGGCTCGAAGATCAGCCGCATGCGGGGTTCGAACTGCCGCACACGTTCCACGCAGGAGCGAATCCCCTCACTTTGAAACACCAACTTCTGCTGCGGCTTGAAGTCAAAGGGCTCGAGATCAGCCGACACAAAGGGGAGTTCGGCGGCTTCGACCGTTCCATCTCCCGGGGCCGCATTTCGCCACACCAGCGGGTGATAGCTGTACTCCAGAATCCCCGCGAGAATGTTGGCCACAGTCCCATCGTTTCCCACGGAATGGGCATAGTCTTCATCCGCCTCGTTCTTGCAGTTGTAGACGAGGCGGGGCAGGGCTCCCAGAGTCGGCTGAGGCCAGAGCAATTCGAACGGGTCGCCGGGCTCCCACGGAGCGTTGAACAGATTGACCTGTTTGTTGCAGCGGAAAGTGGGGTCGAAACATTCGTAATCGACTCGATTGGCATCAGCAGGCTGAATCGGTTCCACAAACCCTTCGAAGAGTGGATTGGTGGCCGATTGAGCCGCCCCCCGCACGGTTTCCCCTTCGATCCAGACGCGCAGAAACGCCCCATAGGGAATGGGTCGCGTGTGCTGCGGTTCCGCCACCGAAAAGCTGAGTCGGGCCGCATGCTCATAGGCAATCTGCAGCTTCATGTTGGAAATGGCGAGCTGCTCCACGTCCAATTCCGTGAAGGGGCCGAAGGGCTCGGTCTGCATCTCGATGTGTACCGTCATGGCCTTCCCTTACTTGATGCTGCCGCGTTGGGCCCGCTGCCGTTGGGCGGCGGCGTTCTGGCCGACAGCCTGCTGCTGGGCCTTCAGGTTGGCAATTTCCTGTTGCATGGCTTCCTGAGTGGAAAGAATGTCAGCCGTCTGTTTGACCTGTTCTTTTGCCGAATCGATCAAATCCTTTTGGTTCTGATTACCGGCTTTCAGTCCATCGAGGGTCTGAGTGGCAACATCCGCTTGAGCGGCTGCCAGTTCTCTCGGATCGACTTCACCCCTGGCAAATTGCCGACGCACTCGACGTTCTTCTTGCTCAATGGCCTGCTGCCGTTCGCGGTCGCGTTGCCGCAGCATGCGTGCCTTTTCCTTAGTTCCAGCATCCCGGAAAGCCTGCTGGTTTTCTGGATTGGCGTTGAAGTCGTCAACCGCCTTCTGCCCCGCCTGTTCGCCAGCCCGCTTCGCTAAGGCTGCTGCCACTTTGCGAGGGTCTTGATTCTGAATGAACTGCTGAGCATCGAATTTGGCGTGTCCGAGAGCGTTCTGAGCATTTTGTTTCCGCATTTCCCTCGCAGCAGCGGCTTTCTGCTCCAACTCTTCTTCTCTCGCCAATTTCCTTTCGGTTTCACTCAATTGAAAGTCGATAGTGGCCTGCGTCAGCTCCTTCTTTAACCGTGCTGTTTCTTCCGCAGCTTCACGTTCATCCTTTGCGGCCTTGATCAGTCGGTTGCCCTCTTCCTGAATCAACTGCAACCTACGTCGAAACACTTCCTCAGCGGTTCGATCTTCCTCGCGATGGCGAAGTTCATCAGTCTGCGCGAGTTTCGCACGTTTATTGCCTACTCTCTCAAGATTCTTGAGTTCTTCCTGAACAGAGGTGTTTCGAAGCATTGTTGACAGTTCGTTCTCTGACTCGATCTCCAATTTACTGGCTTGAACTCGCACATTCGCGAGACGCGACTCTTCCGCAAAAACTCGCTGCTCTTGTTCAATTCGAAAATCTGCGTCACTTTTGGCCAGAGACTGACGCATATCGATGGTGGCCTTGAGCCGATCGGTCTCAATTTCCCTAAGTTTTTCGCTCAGGTTGTCGGTTTCTTCCCGTGTAAGACCTTCCCGCTTCAACTGGGCCTTCAATCGATCTTCTTCCTGGTCGATCAGAGCCGATTTTTCTTCCCATTCAGCCTTTATCAACCTTTGCTTTTCAGCATGAACTTTTTGAGAAGAACTGATCCTCAAGCCGAGCAATTCGCGTTCAGTTGCTCCACTGGCCTCGGCAATTTCGATTTCGTGCCGGCCTCGGGATTCAACCAGCTCAAGTTCTTTTTCGAGCATTCCTCGCCTGGCAATCAGAGCCTCTTTAAGCACTCCTTCATTTGCGATTCGTGCCCGGTCAATTTTTTCATTAACCTTGGCCGTTTCGATGGCCTCATCTTTTCCGGTGAGCGTGTTTTCTCTCGACTGCAATTGCGACAGGCGGCGTTCGTAGGTTGCGGTATCGATCCGCTCCTCGTTCAGTTTTTCCTGGGCACGACGGTTCTTATCTTTTTGCTCTGGCGTCAGGCTCGAATCTTGCGAGTCCAGATCAAGGCGTGCCTGTAACTCTGTCTGCTCGATCACCTTCTGCTTTAGCTTTTCTCTTTCACCAACAACATCAGAAACCGTTTTTAACTCCCCGATGCGCTTTGATTCCGAAGCCTCCTTTTTGTCTTTTTCAGCGTTCTCATTGATCTGGCGAATTTCGTTGTAGGTCTCTCGGGTCAATTCCTTCAGTTTCGCCATGCGCTCCGTCATACGACCCATTTGATCGAGCCGCCGTTGTTCGGCGATGTATGCCTCGCCCCCACCCTCAGTGATGGTGGCATAAAGGGACTGATAGCCCCACAACCCCTCTTTCAGAAGGCGTTCCGACTCCTTGAGCCCTTCCACCTGATATCGAGCCCACTTGGTGGCTTCTTTGTTGATTCGCTCGTAAATCGGGGGAAGAGGATTCAATCCGGCCACAATGGCACCTGCCGCACTGCCGACACGGCCCAGCTCTTTTGTGGCAGTGTTTCCCAAATCCCGATATCCGGCTTTGATTCGGTCGAGGTTGCTTTCAACCTTAACTGCCAGATCATCTGCGAGGTCGATCCCCTTTTGCTTTGCAAGAGTATCCAGACTGACACCCAAATCTGCTGATTCACGTTTCAGGGCTTCAAACTGTCGGCGTTGTTCATCGGTGGCTCTGCTGGATTGCTCAAACGTCTTTCCAGTACGGGCCATTACAGCTCCGAGACCTTGAATCGTTGCCGTAAGTATCAAAGCAGCGGGCAGGGCTTTATCAACAACCTTTAGAGCGACACCAGCTCCTTTGCTAAGTGCCCCTGTGCTTACTCCGACTCTTCCCGCTATCTTTCCAGCAGCTCCTGCTGTTCTCGCTCCCACACGGGCAGCGGCTCGACCAAATCGGGCAGTGTTGCTATTGCCAATGGCTCTGCTGGCAGCTCGGGCCCCACGTACGGCATTGATCGAGCTCGACCTTAACGAAGCGCTGAGTTTGGCTCTCGCTTCAGTCAATTGAGCCGTTCGAGCAATCAACTTTCCCGTGCTCTCAGCGGCTTTTTCAGTTTGTAGGCCCCACCGCGTTAATCTCACGGTGTTTTCATCAAGCTGTGATCTTAAGCCCGTCCATGTCGTGAGCTGCCTGGCGTTTGCCGCGGTTAACTGCTCCGACACCTTGCGCTGTGCTGTGGCCGCTGCAGAATAAAGTTCGGCTGCATAGTAGGTCGTTCCCATAGCAGCGCCGGTTTCAGCAATGGCCCCGGCCCAGCTCCTTTGCCGGGGGGCGGCTTCTTCCATCTGTTTGGCCATGGCGGCCACACTGCGGGTCAGCTCCTGCTGCTCCTGTGTGGTCTGATGGGCCGTCTGGCCCACCTGCTCAATCCGTTGGCCCATTTCAGCCAGACCGGGGCCCACCTCATCACGCACGCCAAACGAAAAAACTGCGGCCATGGGTTACTTCCTTTTCTTCGCTTTGCGGGCGGCCTCTTCCTGGATCAGCTCCCAACAGACCAGCCATTCCTCGGCGACATCGGCAGGGAGTGCATCGAACTCCACCAGCGACAGCCCCAGCCGCTTGCGCAGTGGGGCCGATCGCAGCAGATGAGCCATCACGTCGAGAGCCTCCGAGCGTCCCCGGCCTCTCATCCAGAGACGGGCACGCTTGCGGACTCCCCCAGCGGAGTCCCTGTCAGCAGCTCAATGGCTTTCTTGGTGATCTGCTGGAAAGCCGTGGGAGACTGCCAGACAACATTCTCCAACGCCTCCCGGCTGAAGGGCTGCAGCTCACCATTGGCCTGTTGGACGTTCCCCCAGTCTGTCACCAGCGACAGCCGCAATTGAGTGAGTCGGGCATACTGCTGGCCCGAGTCATCCCGGGGGAGCGATTCCCACAGGGCGTCGTGCTGCATCGCTTCCGCAAAGGTCGGTTTGCGAAAGCTGATCCAGAATTTTCCCTCGGCGGCATCGATATCGAGCACCACGGAACGTGTCACTTCTTTGAGCTGAAACATACTTCTTCCTTAATCGATGAGCCCGGCTTGTCTCAATTTCTCTTCGAGACGCGCGAGCCGGGCTTCCATCAGTGCATTGATCTGGGCGGCCCACTCCTGGGGAATCCGCTGCGGTAGTAAACGTCGAAACTTGTCAAAGGCGGCGGCATAACTGGCCTGATAGACCAGTTGCACCTGGCCGAAATTGCGGCGGCCCTGCCGGGTGCGGGTCGTGAGACTGTTGGCCAGTCTGCGCGAGCGAATCCCGATCGTCTGCCGCACACCTCGCCGGGAATCCTCTGTGCTGGGCCATTGATCCCCGGCATGCGTCTGGCCCTGCGATAAGCGGGACAACCTTTCCCGCTGGAGACGAATCAGCAGTTGCTCCACCTCCCGGAGCAACTGCCGAAACTCCCTTTCCCACTCCTGCTGGAGCTGTTGCAGCCGCTGGGCGGCCTGCTCCACCGGGATATCAGCCATTGTTAGGCCACGTCCGCAAAAGCCCAGGTAATCGCCGAGTTGTTGCTCATCGGCTTGAGCACCTTGAATTCCAGAGGCTGCTGGATGACTCCCTTCGAGCGAGCCGTATCGGCTTTCTGAATTGAGAGCCGGTTGAAGGTGGCTGTCACCTGCGTGAAGTTGGTGTCGACGGCCCCTGTCCCCATGTGTGGAATCTTCATGACCAGCGAAGCCGTGACTTCCTGTTCCATGTAATCCATCTTGCGGATGGTCTCGGCCCACACTTTGGAGGTCTTGGGCGGGTTCAATGTGAGACTCTGCACTGTTTGCCCGGAGGGCATGGTGCGGAGCAGTTTTCCCCCGAGATAATCGGGAATCAGTCCGTGCGTGGCCACCAGATTGAAGCCGGAGAAGGGAACACCATTCACCCCCGCCAGATTGAGTGTCACGTCGGTAAAATCACACTCAATCAGCTTGAAGCGGTCGTAAGGGACAGTGGGAGCATTGCCGACTTCCGGCCCTTCCTCTTCATCGGCCACCTGGGGGATGGTTTCCCGGCCCATCAGATCGAGATTGATCGTCACTGGCCCACCATCCTGACCGGCCAGCGTCCCCTGATTGACGCGCAGGCCCTGATAGCGGTTGTTGTCGAAGTTGACCCCCTCATAGTAGTTGATGCTTTTTGACGGGCGGAATTTGACTTCCGGACTGCCAAAAGCCCACTCAATGAGGTACTGGGCCAGACTCATCTCGCCCTCGACGGGATGCCACCCAAAGAGTGGCAGCGACAAGGGGCCTTGCGGCATGCCACGCACGAAGCGGCTGTGGGTCTCCTGACGGAAGCCGGTGAACTGGTTGCCGGTGCGGACTTCGGTTTGATGCTTCACGTCAAACGTGTCGTAGGGGCAATGCCAGAGGACGGGGTCATTGGGATAATCGCTCCAGGTCGATTCATCGACAATGGTGATGAACGACTCGAACCCGGTTTGAATTTGGACATCTTGCGGCATGGCCTAAGCTCCTTGATGGTAGAGGTCAGTGCGAGAGAGGAGGCCTAAGACCACCTGCACTTGCAGACAGAGACGGCCACTCGGGCCGGGAAGTTCTTTCTCAGTGATCGAAACGGGGCCCAGGGGGCGGGGAACGTGTCCGATGACAGCCCGCACAAACGGCATGGCTCCATTGGTGGGAGCCGAGGAAATCACGGCCCGCATGAGCTGATCGGCCAGCACTTCGGCCAATGTCTGCCAGCCGACTGGCAACCACGCTTCGAGCACCAGCCGCAAAGGGAGGTCTTCGAGCCGGTTCATGGTTTCCTGCACCTGATAGACCTGCCAGCGGGCCGACAGGGCGGGCAGTTCATCGACAGCCGGGCCGCCACGTAACGCCAGCTCGGCGACGTCGGCGTCTGTCTCGAAGATGCGGCCCCATTCAAAGCCTTCCGGCCACTCCCAATGGTCAATGGCCTCCCAGACGGCTTGCCGTACACGTGAGACGATCGGCAAGGGATCGGGGAGCGTGATCTCGGGCAGCTCCACGCCCTCGATCGTGTAGAACTGCTGAAAGCTCACCAGAATGGTGGCCAGATAAATGCCCGGGGAACGGAGCAGGTCTGGCGAGACGAGCGGGGAGGGGAGCAGAGTCAGCAGGCGGCCCGAATCGAAGAGACTGCCGGGCAGAGAGTCTTTGAGCGACTCCACAAACTGGTCGAGGGCCTCAATGGTCAGTGAGTCGCGATTGGCTCCATTCACATTTCGGACAATCTGCAACTGCAGAACGCCTTCATCACATCGCTGATCCTCAGACATGGCCACCGTCTGCACCGAATCGCACGAAATGAGGAGCAGTTTTGTGCCACGCAGCCGGGTGGCTTCGTCCTGGTCAAAATGACCGACGCGGATTTCGAGCTGCTGATCGGCAGCCAGTTCCAGTTCGAGGGCCGATTGCAACTCTTCGAGAAGTGCGTGATAGCGGGTCATGTGACACTCTGCAGAACGTTGTGAATGCGGGTGACGAGGCCTCGAAAATCTTCCCACTCGTAGGGCTGTTGAGCGGGGTTCAAGTGAGTGACGGCATAGACGCGGAGCTGGCCGTCAATCGTTTCTTCGATGGTGTCGCCACGGGTGGGCGTGATGACTGTGCCGGCCAGTTCGAGTTCATCGCTGTGGAACGTCCATTCATGGCTTTGCCAGGTGATCTCCAGACCGTCTGCGTTGTAGCCTCGCTGCTTGCTTTGGCCTCGCACTCCCACGAGTTCGACCGACTGGTTGCCGCGTCGATAAATGACCGTGGCCCCGTTGATCAGCTTCATGGTGTGGAGAGCGGCAGAGATGGAATCGGACATATCCATGGTGGCGGGCCTCACGGGCGGTGGAGACGGCTGAAGAGACGTTTGCGGGGTTTGCTGGGTGCGGGCTGGTAAGTCACGACATGCCGTGGAACATTCGCCAGAGTGACGGGCCGACATTGGCCCCCTTCGCAGATCACAGCCGGGGGCCGCAAGTGAGCCGTGGGGCTCCGTGCTGCCTGGGGCTTCTGCTGTGGTGTCGGTTGGGGCCTGGGCGCCTCGGCGGGAGTGGGCTGCGGCTTTTGCATCACGGCGGGAATGGCCGCTGGTGTCGGCATTCGCACTTTGACGGGTGAGGGCGGCAAATCCCAATTCAGCCGCGGGGCTTCGGGCGTCGAGATCGGGTCAGGGAATGGCACCAATGGCGTGAGAATTACCGGGGGCGTGAGCAGCTCCAGCGGCGTGAGATCGACCGGCGGGAGAGCATTGGCCGCACTCTCGAGCTGCTGGAGACAATCCTCGCACTCCTCGGGAGTCAAGACAGCGGGGGTCAACGGGTTGGGCGTCAACGGGGCAGGGCTCACGGGCGGAGCCGGTGGAGACTGCGGCACCTCATCGAGGAGCGACAGGAGCGAGAGATGGGCTTCAGCCACGGGACTCAAGACTTGGGCCGGGCGGCTGTCCGTGGCAGGAGCACTGGCCGCCAGCGGCAGCGCCTGCACGAAATGACTGAGACGGCAGGTGCTGACTCCCGCCAGCACACCAAAGCCGAATGCCCATAAAAATGCCAGAACTTTGAACGCACACATTTGATTACTCCTTCAGTCGGTCAAACAAAGACCAGTCGAGGTCATCGGCAGGAAAGCCGGTGGCGTCGTTGATCGCGTACAGGGTGGAGGAACGGCAGATTTTCTCGAACTCGGGCCATGTGACCCAAAACGAACCTTGCGGTTCATCGCCGAGCGGCTTTTTGTGGGCCTGGGCTCCGTGGCTGTTCCAGATCAGGAAATACTTGCGATCGAGGTTGTCGGAGACGGCACCATCGAAGCCGATCACCGCCATCTGATGAGCCCAGTTGCCGCCACGTCGGCAGACAATGCGGCCATCGATTTCCCGGCCTGCATCAGGCCGCCAATTGGTCGAGAGTGTGAGCGGGTAGCCATTGTCGAGAGCGGCGGCGGCCTCGGCAGCAGAGCGGATCGGGTAAGCATCGCCGGTGCGTTGTTTGCCCAGGGCAATCAGGCGGGCCGGTGGCCCGTTGCAGCCCCAGTCATCAGCGAGCCGCCCGGAATAAGGCACTCCCGCTTCTTCGGCTGTGACCACACCGAATTCGCGAAAGGCTTTGATGGCGGATGAGGGATAAGCCCCGGCTCTGCGGCAGGGGAGTTTCGGCCCATCGACCAGTACCCGCGTGGCTCCATAGGTATAGGGCGGAAACGGATCAATCACCCGTTGGGGTCTGCCACTGGCCACCTGCACCGAGAGCCGCAGCTTGTAGGCATTGCAGAAACCCTGGCTCACACAGTCCCCCGTCTCCTGGAACATCGCCGGAAACTGCTGGCCCACAGGCTTCGAGGCGGTCGAGACCTTCACGGCGGCCCGATAGAGCCGGGCATTGGCCGACTGGTGGCGCTCGAGGTTTTCGTCACCTTCCGCCGCGAAGGGCATGGGGAAGAGGGCATCATTGGTGGCGGCATCGACCTCGGCGAAGTCGTCGGGGAGGCCCAAGTTTTGATCGGGGCCAGCGTCCGGGCGAATCTCCACAGGGGGGCCTGGCTCGGCGGCTGGGCCTGCGGGATTGGGGGGCATGACGACCACGGCCACACAGAGCACACCGCAGATCGAGAGAATGGCGAGCAGCACTCGCAACCATAACTTCCACTGCATGAATCACACTCCTTTGATGAGGGCGGCCTTCGGACTTAGACGGCGGCCCGGAAAGCGGCGGCCACGGTGTCGCAGAAGTCGGCCCAATCGGTCATCGTCTTCAGCAGGCCGTCCATGTAGACCCGCTGAATCTCCGTCTTGGCGGCACTCTTGAGGGGTTGCCACTCGGCGGGGAGTGCGGCCAGCTCGCCCACCATGATCTGGAGCACTGCGTTAGGGGTGGTCAGTGTCCCCTTGCGAATCTTTTCGGCGACGTCTTCTGCCGATGTCGCCAGTTGGGGGCAGCGTGTGGCCCGCTCCTGGGGGTTCACCAGTCGAGCGGCGGCAGCCAGCTTGTCACGGATCGCAAATCGATCGGGTGGCAAGGGCTTGTCCGGTTCCGGTGGCGTGGGCCCGGGTGGCACGGGTGGAGGCTGTGGGCCTGCAGGCTTCACAGGATCGGGCTTGGCGGGCTGGGGGCCGACTGGCTGGGGGTTCACGTGGGGCCGGAGTTCCTCGAAGCGGATTGACCACTCGAAGAGCGTGTTGCCGGCCGCATCGCGGGTCGCTTTCACCTGGGCGGTTTCGGCTGGCTTCTCAATGTTCGTGCGGGCCTGCGACTCGGGGAGACAACCGGCCAGACAGCAGCTCATCACCAGAAACGGCAGCAGAGCGTAAAAGCCCTTCGTCGGTGGCTCTTTGGGGGGCTGTTCTGGAGAGTCGAGGGAGTCGAGAATCTCCTGTGATCCCTCCAGCCCCTGGGCCAGTTGATTGATGGTGCTGTTCGTGGTCAGGGCATGACGCAGCGAAGCGGCCACGCCCGCGAGTGCCGCCACATAGATGGCTTCTCTCCCTTCTGACGGGAGGAGCCCCAGCAGGTCGCACACGGCGAGAATGACCAGCAGCCCCGAAAGGGTGTAGGTCTTCTTGCCCGTGGATTTCTCAATCAAGGCGATGGCCAGTTGGACAATGTTATTCACGAATCATTCCCCTAGCGGATTGAGTGAATGGGCCGAATCAGCCAGCGAGTTCGATCGCTTCGAGACTGGAGGCCATGGCCGGGGTCGGCGTGGTGGCGTTCCAGAGTTGATTCAGCAGGAAATTCCCTGAGCTGGTGGCATTTCTGGCCAGTCTCACGGAGTAGGTTTGTTGTGCGGTTGAATTGGGTGCGTCAGTAAACTGGAACACATCGGTTTCTGTGGAATAGGCCTGTCGCTGCAGACCAAAGACAGCAATGACTGTCGTTCCCCTAAGCACTGTCAGCAGGAAATACTTGTTCGACGGCCCGTCATCGATATTGTTGCTGCTGCCGCTGATCTGGATTTGCAGCCGCACCAGGTTGGCCGCATTGGCCGGAGTAATGGTGCGACTGAGGACTTCCGTGCCGCTGGTATTGGTCGGCGTCGTGGACATGGTGGACGTGATCGTGGCGGTATCGGTTCGCGTGGTGACCACGCGCTGCAGCACCACACTGGCACCGCCGCCGCCACCTTCACCACTGTTGGCATTGCCGAATTTCATCGTTACTCGGCTCCCCACTCGATCGATTGATTGGCAGCACTGGCCTTAACAGCCAATTGTGAGGGCTGTGTTTTCAGGTCGGGGAGAAACTCCCCAGCCGCCAGCGTGATTCCATCGGCATCAGCATCGTTGACATCAATCACATTCACGGTGCCGGTGTTCCCGGGCATGGCCCGGATCAACGTGCGCAGGCCTGTGGTGGCCTTGTCATGAATGGGCACATGAGCCTCGGTGCTGATGTTGTTCATTCGTCGCGAAAGCATGGAACATTTCTCCCCAACAAGTGCTGGCAGGCCATACGTCGCCGCATAACCTGCCAGCACTTCCACCCGTCCTGCACAGCGGCTGGCAGCCGCACGCGAGTTAGAAGACCAGGCTGAGTGTGGCACTGGCTCCCGAGGCATTGGCAGCCCCGGTTTTGGTCGCCTTCAGTCTCACCCAGGGCAGCACATCGGAAGGAAGCCGCACGCGATCCGAGGCAGCCAAAGCACCAGCTCCATCCGCTCCGGTCTGGGTGAAGAGCGTGCCGTGAAGTGGCACGGGCGAAGTGAAGGCTTCGTCGACCGATTGCTCCAGGGCGTAGGAAACGGTTTGAGTGTCGGGGAGCCGGGCGGTGGTCAAGGCGGGGGCCTCGATCAGCAGCTCCGTATTGGCGGTGAACTCATAACCCACTGCATTCACCAGAATGGCGGCGGAAACTGTCGAGGCCGCACCGTTGGGCAAGGCGAACGACTTTTGCAGGGCGGCATCTTTGAGATTGGGCAGAGGCATGGCAGAGGCCTTTCAGAAAAGTGGGCCGCGAGGGCCAGCCCACTGATGGGAAACAGAAGAAGGATCAACACGCACAGCACCGACAGATCACCGAGAGCGGATTAGGTCACCGCTGGCTCATTGTTCTTGAGCGCTTCCGTCAACATGATCGGGACGTTGCCCACTTCGGTGGGGATGGGTGCGGGAGTACCGGTGTTGTTGGTCGCTGTGCGGCTCTTGCGGAGTTCGTTCAGCGAATTCGTGTTCATCAGGAACATGTCGGGCCGGACATCGGCAGGGAACTTGGCCAGCAGATCGAACATCAGGTCATCGTTCAGCGTGTGACCCGCTGTTCCATCGAGGTTCGCAATTCGGGCCGCACTGTGGCGAGAACCAAGCTGGAGACCCACACGGGTGTTGATTTCCTGACAGATTCCCGTGTAGGGCTTGCCATTGGCATCGTAGAGCGTCTGCTCTCGTTCGGGAGTCACGACCAGGCCCGTTCCATCCTGAGCCCAGAGCCACTGGACATGCTGCGGGCCGAACTTCACCGCCCAGACGGAACGGCCACCAGCTCCTTCGGCGTCCAGTGTCATGCCGGTGAGATCGTATTGAGCAACGAGGCCTGGAAAGCCTTTGGCATCGTTGTTGACGCCATAATAAAACTGCATGGCCAGATGGATCATGGCTCCCAACATGATCCCCTGAGCCTCGCGAGCCATGGCCGCTGCCGGGCCGTCTTCATCGGCCATGGCGACCGCTTTGTCCATGGCCCACTGCGGGTTGAAAATCATCGCTTCAAACGTCTTGTTGACGTAATTGTTTTTCAATCGATCCGTACCTTCGTTGGCACTGCGGAAGCCACCTCTGGGGACTTCGTTTCGCACCAGCACAGGGTAGCTGATCCCTTTGATGGTGCGGGCCGCTCCCAGTTGCAGCTCCGGAGTGGCAACAACGGTTTCTTCAATCAGCCCGACTGTGCGGTCAGAGCCGTTTTTCTTGGCGATATCCAAGAGAGTGATCATTCCCGTGGGCATGGCGAAATCCTTTCTGGCCCACATGGGCCGACACTTGGCAAAACATCAAACGTGAACAACGGACTGACGGAACACGGGTGGCGGAAAGCGTGCGGCCTAACTCTGCTGCGTTTGGCCAGGCATCTGGAACCCTGCCGCAAACCGCGACAGACCAGGGGGCAGTCGATCGGCGAATTCAGCAGCTTTGGCCGCCAACTTGTCTTTCTCGGGTTCTTTGGCTGGTGGAGCGGAAAAGCTGACGGGCTGTGCTCCTGCCACTCCCAGCCCCCGCAAAGCATCGAGCTTGCTCTGCAGTTGCTTGTTTTCTTCGCCCACATCGAGAGCGAATTGGGCGGCGGCCTGAGTGAGCGAGAGCCCCTTGGCGAAATACTTGGCCCCATGCGTTTCGCCGAAGGTCTTCATGTAAAACTCGCCGGATGGCTTTTCTTCGTCCTCTGGCTCCTCATCATCGGAGAGACCATCCTTCGCGGGCTCGGTAGCCTGCTCGTCATTGCTCAAACCGGCTGAGTCCTCCGTGACTCCTCCGTTGGCCTCCAGGGCCACCGAAGTGCCGGTGTCTGCACCATAGGGGCAGATGGCCAGCCCCAGCAGTTCCCACTCTCGGAAAATCACCACGGGGCCTTCGACAGTCTGGCCGTTGACTTGAGCACTCTGGCCCGCCCCCAATTCCTCAATGCGGTATTTCCGCAGGTTCATGAGAATCGAGGCCTGATAGGGAACACCCAGGGCTGACTTGTGCAACACCTCGGCGGCTCGATCCTGCCCGAACGGGGTCAACATCCCCTTGATGACCAGCATCAAGTCCGATGGCTCGAAGACATCGGCATACCCCAGCACCTCGCCGGGGTTGTGGCAGTAATCGATCGTGATGCGGGGCGGGGCAGTCATCCCCGCGAAGTCATGCACGCAGCGATCCCAGTACCAGTGGGAAGCCACGCCACCTGTGCGAGCGTTGACCGTGACGGCCACACTGTCCGCTAAGCCAGTGGCTTCCTGCGGCTTGCCGTCCTCTCCCATGCCCTCTTTCGTGGTTTCGGAAAGTCCCTCTTTGCTGGCCTCACTCTCGGGCTCCTCGGTGTCATCGGACAAGCCCTCTTTGGTCTTGTCTTCGGTCGAGGTTTCGGAGAAGGCCCCCTTCTTGTGCCGGGGGTCGATCGTCAGCGCTGCCGCAAAGCACATCGCTTTGGCGGTCGGCTTGGCGCGTGGGGCCAGTGGCTTCGTGAGACTAGGCATTGTCCTCTCCCTCTCCATTTGGGGGCTGTGATGGCTCGGCAGCTTGGGCCAGCTCGGAGAGCGTCTTGTCGTCAATCTCGGAGACCGAGACGCTCTTCTTGCGCATGTAGTCTTCTTCGCGGGCCAGCTCATCGACGATCTGGTAGAAGTCCGTTCCGCGAAGTCGGCAAATCTGAGTGCGGGAGGCCAGCCGCCCGCGAACAGCCGCCAGATCGGCTGTGATTTCTTTGAGTGGATCAATCCACGGGAGGCCCGCATGTATCCAGCTCCAGCGCATCAGCTCGATCTTGACGCGGCTCGGAATCTGGTTGTTCAGCAGAGCGACAGCCAGCCGCCACTTGAGGAGATGGTTGCGCGTGCGAATGGGGAGCTTGCGGCTGTTATGGGCCGATTGCTCATACATCAGCAGTGCCTGACGGCTGCCGGAATAAGTGCTGAAGCTCTCGTTGTAAAACGAGTAGGGGATGTCGAACGTCTTCAGGGTCAAGGCCAGCATCTGCTGGAAGAAGGCGGCCGTATCGGCGGCAGGGGTGCGGCTTTCGAGAAACTCGGCCCGGTCGCCCACATCAAGGTCAAGAATCCTCTGACTGTTGAGGTTGATCTTGCTGTAGTCCTGGGCGTTTTCTTCGTCGTAGGTCTCCTGCGTTAAGCTGGCAGGATCACCACGAAAGAGCACCAGGCCAAAGAGCTGGGCCAGCTTGATCTTGCCCAGGGTGTAATCAAATCCTTCGTAGAGGTCTTTGAGCGGATTGAGGCCAGCCGCCAGTGGGCTGATGCCGCGCGTCTGGTCGAATCGCTCGAAGCTGGCATACAGCAGCATGTCCCGCACGGGCACCATGCGTTCAAACTGGAAATCGAGACCGATCTGGCCGTAATCGGTGGTCTTCGCCCGGCGGCAGACGGCATACGCCAGAGCTCGGCCCGCCTGGTTGACATCAGTCTGCACGCCATGGATCACTTGATCCTTGGGCACATCGTTGGGGAGCCCGTTGTAAGGCGTTCTGATGCGATCCCCTTCGATGGCCTGCAACTGGCCAGTCTCCAGCTTCAGCATCCCGCAATCGCCATCGATACACCGGCGGCCCTCGGCGACTCGCAAAAAGCCGTCCATATCCATGCGGTGCGCGGCGTCGAAGTTTTCGGGCTGGCTCCATTCGGCCACAAAGTCTTCGAGCCACTGATCCGTGTAATCGTCGCCGGACTTGGCATCGAACGAGAAGGTGGTCGTGTAGTCGAGATGCTTGCGCACCATCCACCCCACAACACTGAAATTCTGCTCGATCGTGCGGCTGTCAGAGAGCAACCGGCGGCGGTCTTCAGCGTTCAGTTCCGCATCGGCACTGCGGACAATTCCATCAGCCGGACGGCGGCGGCCATTGTTCTTGACCGCGTCATACGCGAATGCCCCTTCGAGTGATTTGGCAAAGGCCAGACCAGCTCGGCGGACAAACGGCGGCAGATAGGCACCGATGGGCAAGATTTAGAATCCGCTGAGGTCAACTCTCAGCACGCGATTCCGTTTGGCCTGCTCCTGGGCGACTTCTCGCCGCCACTTGTTGCGCAGTTCAAACAGGTCTTCGTACTGCATGGTTTTCCCGTCCCATGTCACCACTTTCAGGCCAGCCGATTTGCGCAACAGGTCTTCCACCTTGGTGAGCATCTCTTCGGCGAATGTGGGGGTGGGTTCGGGCATGCAGTCGATTCTGCTGCCAGCTTTTCAGATTCCTAGACCGGATAAACAGGCCCTGCTTATCCCGTAAAAATTTATTCCTTTTCTTGGGCTCGCCGCTGGCTGAACTCGCGATCAATCCGCACCTGGCCGCAGCCGGAGCATCTCACCCGGCGACGAATGATGAAGTTGTACGGCTCACCATCGGGAGCAATCCCGGCAAACTGCTGCGATGTCGTCGACAGCACACTCCGTTCAGTGCTCCCACACTTGGGGCAGCGGGAGAGCATGGTGGTGGTTTTCTGCGTCACGTTGGCCGCTCCCTTGGGTCGGCCTTTCTGGTTGTCTTTGTCTTTTGATGTGTCAGCCTTCATCGGTCTTCCTTTACCAGGTCATTTCATACGCCTTGGGTTCCCGCTTCTTGCGGCCCTTGGGCTTGGTGCTGGCCGCTTCCTCGCTGGCCAATGAAAGTTTGATTTTCCCAGTCGTCGAAGCCGCCACGCAGGCCATTTTCAGGCAGTCGGCGAAGTGGTTGTCACTGAGTCCAGGCCGCAAATCAAAGCGGTCGTGAATCTCGCCCGTCGTGGTGGTGAATGTGCCGGTCTTGATTTCGGCGTCGATGTGGTCGCCGAACATCTGGTGCGGGGAAGGGCGTTCTATCCAGAGTGTGAGGGCTCCCCGAGTCCCCACAGGGACGGTCAACCGGTCGCGGTGGAACTTGATCCAGAGATTGGAATCGAAGGTGCATTCCCGCACCTTCCGGCCCTTGGCCACTGGTGGAATGCACCAGCCGTTCCCCTGTTGATGCCTAACGTCATTGATGTACCGCAGCGGTTTCCCGCTTCCTTTGGCTGGCATGAGTTGCGACTTGAAGGGCGACTCCGCGCAGAACTTCCGCACGGTGTCGGTCTCAAAACCCATGTCAACAAAAGCCCGCTCAATGCGCAAGGTTTCCCCATCGGGTTTCTTCCATTCGCGGGATAACTTTTCAGTCATCAGTTGCGACAGGCCTTGATAAATGCGGCCCGGGCGGTCAGTTCCCCGGAACTTGCGAGAGAGTGTCCGGCGGGCATCGGCCAGCGAATAGTAGGCCCGTTCCTGATCCGGGAAAGAGCCGTAGTCAATCACCGCCCCCGAGAAGTTGGCCGCCCAGGCCACGATCACATAAAAGAGCAGTTCGCCTTGCACGTCGGTGCCCATGGTCAGCAGGACAGTTTCCGGCGGCACCACACCGCGAGCATATCCACTCAGCCGCTCTTTGATGGCATGAGCCGACAGGGCGGCATCATCTTCCTGAGCGGCGGCGGGGTCGTTCTGGTATTCGGCAAAGAAGACATAGCGGTCTTTGAAGAACAGGTGCATGGCCGATTGAATGGCACTGATTTCATCTTCTTCGAAGCGTTCCTCCCAGGCCGCCGTGAAACCTTCTTCCAACTCGGTCTGATGCTTCCGATAGAACGCATTCCGCAACTGGCCCCCGTCGTTCAAGTGATGGCTCTGCACCATGACATCGGCATACTCCAGCCACCGTTGCCACTGCTCCCCCTCCAGCTTGGGCATGGCCAGCATGGCACACCGCTTGCCGTGCCACTCCGGGTGGAGCTTGTGATCGAGGAAGCGGTCAGAGAGGTCTTTGGGGGCAATCACTGTGCAGCACATGACGGCAGATATCTTTTGCCCTGGGCCTGCCAGACCCAGCACAGCTCCGGAAATGAGACGCTCCCGTTTGTCGTTCTGGTCGGGGCTCACTGCTGATTTGTCCGTCTGCGGATCATCGAGCAGCACAAAGCCCGGGCGGATTTTCTTCCCATCGGGGAGACGATGCTGCAGGCCTCGAATGCGGCCCGTCAGACCAGCCACGCCGATGATGGCTCCAGCGGCTTTGCTGCCCGGGATGTTGGGCAACACAATCCGGGTTTTCGTGAAGAGCATCCGCACGGGCTTTCCGGCGAATAACAATCTTCGCTGCGGCACTCCTTCCAGCCGGGCGATCGGGTAGCAGGTCTCGGGGTAATCGGCCAGGAGCAGCTCGTTGGTTTCCAACTCGTCTTTGATCCCGGCCAGCATCTCTTTGGCGGCCCCTTCCGTGGCACCGATCAACACAAAGAAATGTTCATAGCCGTGGAGGATGGCCCACAGGCAGACCCACAGAGCCAGTGAGGTCTTGCCACTCCCTCGGGGCATGGCGAGACAATAGCAGCCTCCATCGGTAATGGTGCTCTGCATGGTCGCGAGCACTTCGCGGTGGTCGGGAGACCAGCCCAAGCAAAACGTCTTGGCCCCATACGTTTCGCAGAAGAATTGCAGATCATGGGCGGCCCGCTCTCGGCGTGCCGGTTCGGCCACCTCGGGCATCTCCGGGGCGATGTCGCGAGCCTGGGCCGATTGCTCTCGCTGGCGTTGGCCTTCGCGGGCTTTCTTCTGCTCGTACCGCTCTTGCTTGTTCTTTGGATCAGGTGCTGGCGGCTCGGCATCCTTTCCAGCAAAGAAGCTCAAGCTGCCAAGTCCGCAAGCTGTTTCAGGGCTCGGAGGGCTCCCGCGAAGTCCCCGATTTCCGTCATTCGCCGGTAGAGGTCGCGGGTGGCTTCAAAGCAGAATCCCCGCACGGCATCGCGTGAGAGCGTGGCCGACAGAGCGAAGCCGCCAATGGCCTCCTGCACCAGGGCCATGGGGTCAGCCTGCGGCCATGTCTTTTCGATCGCCTCCAGCACATCGCGATCTCGGGCACCCGTGAGAATCCACTTGGCCACTTGCTCCACCTGGGCGGCATGGTCAAAGCTCGTGAGTGAAGAATTGTCGCTGCTCTCTTCCGCTGGCATCGGCAAGACTCCTTTTTTGCCGTGTCCAGATGTCGTTCAACACGTCCCTCAAGAATGACGCAAGGGCGGGGTCATGCGCAAGTGTGAAATCCTCCAAGCGGGGGTTCATGTTCAAATTCATCGAAGTGCGGAGCACCAGTTCCCAGCCTTCGGCCTCAATGAGAGCAAATTTGCTGTGGTTCTGCGCCACTCGGATGGCATCGAGGCCGAACGTCTGGCGGATTTGGTGGGCGGCTTCCGGGTCGCGGCGGGCAAACGAGAAATCGATCAGCCAACGCATCGAGAGCAGCCGACCGGCTTTGACGTGGCGATCGAGCGTCTGGATTTCGTGCCGTGCTGCTGTCCAGGTCGAGAGTGAGACGCGGGCCGGGCCGGTGCGCTCGAGTATCGCTTCGAGCAGTTGCAGCAGACCGAATTGGCCTTTCGTGAATCCATAAATCTCGTGAACGTGGTCGAGGCCAGCGATGGCCTCGGCTGCGGTCTGCCTTCGCCTTAGGTCGCGCATGTCCCGCTTCGTTTCCCGCAATAGGTGTCGGTGAATCGTGGGGGCCTGCAGCTCGGCCACATCGACCGACTTCACCGCATGAGTGGCCAAAAGCGGATTGGCTGACAGTCGCAGTTGATTCCGCGTGGAATCAATTGGCAGCATTTCGGCGCCCCGGTCACTGAAAAGGCAGGCAAGAAAGTGTGTGAACTCTCTCGACCACAACGTAAGGAATCACGAAAAACTACCAAACTGGGACCCACAACGACGTACTTGATCATAAAAAATATGTCATACACAACATGAAAAAAAATGCCAACAATGCTTAACTTCTCTCTAACTTTCTAATCGGGGATCATTCCAAAAAAACCCAACTGAACAGAAACCTTTATGTCGAGCGGAAGACCTAACAGCTGCCACTTTTTTTTATCGTTACTCTTCAAAACGACAGTTGGAAATCCATTTTCGTATGACCTTCTGCAATACCCCGATTTTCCTTTCTCTGGGACAACATTTCCTTCTCCATCAATTTGAAAACTCCCATCCCCTTGTGAGTTTAACTCAAACATTGCAGCACGATTAGCACCATTTGTATCAACCAGAAAAGCATGTCCAACGAACGATGAGATTGCTTTCATCTCATCTGACTGGCCATTACTTACAACCAATGAATGCACTTCGTTAATAAACTTCATTCGAGCGAACTCCTTAGTGAATACACTTCGTACTTCTCTGCACATTTGACTGACTACATCTGAAACATCGCCTGGCCACATTTCTAAGATGAGATCAGATGCCATTCTCTTTCCGAAAACACTTGGTGACCCAGCCAGTATTCGCGCACAGAAGACAACGGCAGTTGCCCTCAAGAAATGGTCGGATTTCTTCGAGAGAAGCCTAAACTCCCCAAATACTCTTTTGAGAGTCTCCTCAGACAGGACATAAGGGCCAACATGGCAAAGCGCTCTGACGGAAGGAATACGAGTCTCATCATCAGTCAATAGTTGTGCAAGATCATCGACGCACTCGACAAACTCGCTTGGTGACTGGCAGCGTGCAATTGCGGAAGCTACGCCTCGCTTCACAGTAGTGCCTCCCGCTCGCAATTTCTCCACGGCATCCTTAACCGAAAGCCCAAAAAAATCTCGACCCTCCCATGGACGTTTGACTTCAGGAACTAGCGGGGGTTCTGGTTGCTCGTCAAGGACTGTATCCCGGGAGGACGTTAGCACATCAATAAACTCCCTCGCAGTTCTCATAATCTGTGCAATAGGCTCTAGACCAAAAGTAGCATCCCTGAAGTCCCACTTGTTCGAATCGGACTGCTCACTAAGAAGTGAGCCATTCACACATTTATCCAAAAGCGACCTTCGAACACCTTCCATCCAGGCTCGCGCTTCGCTTGCACGAGGGTGAGAATTGTTTTCCCTAAGTTCAGCTTCAAGAAGGGAGAGAATTCTAAAGTCCGTGGCTCCATCCGCTCTTCCTTCATAGCCTACCGAACCAACGACTCCAAAGGCCTTCGCATCCTTCTCATCCTGGAACGGTAGGGCAAAGCCATTACTCGGGAATGTCGATGTATCGGATCTAAAGGACTCCCACGTTAATGGCCTCAAGTGCGTGCTGTAGCACTTTCGCCGCTCGCCGTGCCTTGCTTCAGGTTTAGCTCCTGCAGGCAACGGATCTGGGGGAAGGTAGGTCGGACCGGTCGAATAGGCGTAAACGCGATTCCCCTTGAGACCCAGCGCCCATGTGTACACGCCGGAATAGAATCGATTTGTCCGATAATTCGTAGATCGAAAAGCAAATGAGTAGGTCCATACCTCGACTCTCTGTCTCGCCGCCTCTGCCATCAATTCAGGCGAAATTGAACCGGCGAGAACTTCCCAGACGCTGAAGAGATCCCCGAACGAAATGACTGCACCAATTCCCAATGGTGTTTCTGTTCGGAAATACTCCTGGCGACTCATAAGGATGAAAGCGCCTCCGATCTTGTCTTCGTCCGGCGTAAGCCATAAGGGCTCTTCGGCAGTTTTGAGAATTATCTCAGGCCAGTTTCGTTCCTTCCCTGCGCGATACAATGCCTCAACGGGAATGTGTTCATCACCGTCGTTTCCGACTCTTGAAACCATGTCAGTGGCGGTTGGAACGTCATTTAGCTGGCTATCATTAGTCAATATTGGAATACCATTACAACCGAACTCAAAGCCTTTCGCATTGTCAATCATTGAATTTAGAATGTCATGTGGATATGCAATTGTCGCATTTTTGTATGGTGCTACGCGGTAGAGGGCATCAGCGTTCTCATTTTGAAGGTCATAATATGATTTTACTCCATCTCGATAGGGCGTTGCACCCTCACCAAAATGGAGTAAGTGCTTTTCAGCATCGACCCAATCAGCAGGGCTTGCGAGGCTTTCGGGAAGTATCTTTCCATTTTGGAATGCTCGGAACGGAGCAGTCAGCTTGCCATCCTTCAGAGTTCCTTTAAAGAGCAATGGTGGCCAGATATCCAAGGACACGGTATTGCATTCGTGTTGTTGCATGTCCTCGTAGTATGCACTCATATGCGTTTCGGATAGGCCACCCTTTTGGACACATGGTCGGACTTGTGAAGTGTTGATTTTACTTGGTTCGAAAAAAAAGCCGAAGACCGCGTGGCATCTTGGGAGAGGCACTTTTCTGGTTGTGATCGTGAGGTTCACTTGCTCTCGGTAGGTCGTGCCGTCGGCAAGCGTCGCACAAATGGTGATGGTTGCGGAAAGTGATGGTCGATAGATGGGAGTGTCGAGCTTGTTGAAGATGAACCATTTTCCGGTTGAGCGTCCAGCTTCCAGTGATTCGTTGACTGAGTTGGGAGCTACGCTGCACAGGTTGTCGCTGTAGACGAAGGTTGGTTGCCAAGTGCAATGTGTGTTTGGTATCGGAAGCTGACCGCGAGGAGTTATATAGAACAGGGAAAAGATGCCAGGCCCATTGATGTTATCATCAGCCCATTTGAAGGACTCAACCCAGACCCGGCGCACGGTCTTCCGTAAGAAGATGCCAATCTGGAATGAAGTCCGCTCATTTTGAAATCGCGTTAGCGAGATGGCTCCTCCGTTCAGCAACTCATCAGTTGTGGGAGTGTAATCTTGAAAGATCGGTTCATTGATTTTTGGGATGAAGAGTTGAAAGGGTTTGTTGCTGGAGGGGAGCGAGCCGAGACTGTTTTGAGGCGGGGCAATTGTGTCGAGCACTTTTTTATCCCAAAAGATTTTTACCGACGAGCCTTGTTGCAACTCGTCCGAGTGTTCTATGTTCACCTAAGTTTATCAATGAGATAATTTCGTGTTTATAAGTTTTTCATATTATCACGACACATGCATAACAACAACAATTAATAGCCAATACAATCTACATTCATACCTTAGATTTACTCGGCGATAAGGTGTGCGAAGTGCAATTGGATCAGTTGCATCTGTCAATTTGAGCGACTAAGTTCCCAGGCCTCCAGAGCGATTCCACGCTCGAACGTGATGTCTCCAGCCGCCCGACGCTTCCATGCATCGGGACGGATGAAGCGGAGCCTGTCCGCCAGGGGATTGGCTCCGATCCTTTGGAGCAGCTCCTGCAGGGTCTGGCACTCATCCATTTCTGAGCCAAACTGCAATTCGAGCTGACGCCATTTCTCATCCAGTGCGCGATTGCTGGCCTCTCGCTGGCGGCGTTCCTCGTCAAGGTTCACCCGCGTTCTGGTCTCTACGCTGGCCACTGGCTGCCGGTCTGGCGTGGGCCAGAGTCCGGCGGGGTCTTGCCCAGGTCGCAGGTTGATCAGCCGTCGCCGAATCTTTCCCGCGTTCCAGGCCTTGAGCTGGCTGGCGTGCCTGAGCACACCCAGCACCAACTCCACCGAGACGCCATGCTCACGGAATGAGGCGAAAGGCGTCTTGGTTTCCTGTATTCCCAATCTGAACATTTCCCCCTCCACCTCCGCCCAAACGTCTTTGGGGTGGGTGATGGGTGGGGATTGGGTTGGGTATATAGGTTGGTTCTCTTGTGGTTCTCTTGTGGTCTTCGAGCGGTCTTCGAGTGGTTCGCTTGTGGTTCTTTTTTCGTCCGAAAAAGAACCACTGAAAACCGGCTCGGGACTCGCCCAGGCCGGAAGTACCACTCGATACCAGTCACCCTCTCGATTTCCTCCGCCTTCGATGCGTTCCAGCCAGCCCGCTTTCCGCAGCACCTCAATGGCGTTGCGAACTGGCGTTCTGTTCTTGGGGCTGTAGCCCAGGGCTTCAGCCAGTTGCCGCTCGGAGTAATGCGGCAACCGGCTGTAATGCCACCCATGCTCTTTGCTGAGGAGCAAGGCCAGCAGAGCAAAGGGCAGGGCCCCGAGCTGCTGCACCAGATCGGCGTTCACAAAGGCCCGGAGACAATCAGCCATGAACCAATTGTTGGGCCTGTTGGGGGCCGGGTCTGGTCGAAAAGTCTTCTGCGTGGGCATCCTTGCTCCAACATCTAAGCGGCTATCGGTGCGGGTTCCGTGTTCTCGTTGTGGGGTTCGATTTCTTCGCGGCAGATGCGGATATGCCGGGGGGCCTCGATCCCCAGGCGAACTTGCTCACCGCGCACCACACGCACAGTGATGGGGCCGTCTGAGGTGTAGAGCGTGATGGCCTCAGTTTTTTTCCGTGACAGCACTAACATGCGGATTCCTTCCGTATGTGATGGGAAACGTTCACAGTTCCGATACGTTTCGGAAGTGATCTATTGGCAGGCGTGAAACACCTGCATGAAATGGACATAGACCTGGCCGGGCTCCCGTCGTGAGGGATCAATGGCCACAGGGTCGGGCAATTCCATTTCCCACTCGTGAGGGCAGGGCGTCCGCATCAGTTGATGGCGTTCGGAAGCCAGTGCGAGCAGATCAGCCGCATGCACCAGGGGATGGTCAAAGTGCTTAGGATCGACGCTAAACTTCTGGCCGATCACCTCATTGAAGCGGTTTTCGATGGGCTTGTAGATGTCCGCAATCAAGGCCTTGAGCGGTCGTGTCACATCGCCCAGGTAAGCCTCGGCGGCATCGTGCAGCAGACCGGCCAGTTGCAGCTCTCGGGGAAGCTGATTGCAGACGAAAATCGAATGCTCGGCCACGCTGTAGGCTCGCCGCGTGTGGCCATTGAAGCGGTTCACCACACTGAGGGCATGGGCGATGTCATCGATATGTATCTGGTGCGGCTGTGGGTCGAGCAGATCAACCCGCTTTCCGCTGTAGGTTTGAATCCAAGTCATTTTTGTTCCTCCTGAACGATCAGATCACCATCAAAACAACAAGCCGGGAACGGGCCGCGTGATGCGCCTGCGAACATCGCGGCGGCGGGCCAGCCACCGCTGCGACCCGTCCCCCAGACTTGTTAGAGACCGAGAATTTCAAGGTTGGGGACTGGCTTGAACCCCTCGTCAATCAGCTCCTGCAGCAGTGGCGGCACCTGCTCGCGAAACGTCATGATCATGCGACGAGCCTTCCGGGCACATTCATTACCGTCATGATTTCCCGGATGTCGCAGGGCCAGTTGCACCTGGGCAATGAGGCAGAAGAACGAAAAGGCATCTGTTTCGATGCACACCGTTCGACTGAAGAACTCTTTGGTGCCTGGATCATCTGCAAAGCGTTCCACCAGCTTTTCCACCGAATCAATCTTCTTCTGAATCATCGCCTTCCACCTCCATTTGTTGGTCGGAAACCGCCGCAAAAGTCGCATCGTGAGCCTGCCACAGAGGCATGCCGAGCCGTTGGCGAAAGGCCAGCATCGCAACCTTCTCGGGACTCCCTGGGGGGAAATGGCATCGAAGGTCAAACAGGCGAGTAAACCCCACTTGATCACAAGCCGCACAGGGCTTGAGGTGGCCGTTTTCGCGATGGGTGTGACCGCTGCCGCCACACGTTTCGCAGGCCTCTCCAATGCTCGATATCTGCTGATTGAACTGAATCATGCGGCCCTCCTGTCAGCGCGTGAGGCCGGGGCCCAGATTGTCAGCCCGTGGCCAGCTTCAATTCGGGCACCTTCCCCAGAATGGAAAGCAGCCGCGAAGACAAAGCATCGGTTGCCGCTCGATCGTTTTCGGTGATCTTGCGGGCCTGATAGTTCGTGTGAATCACGTTCGACTTGGGGCCGTGGCCCAGCTTCTTCTTGGCCACCGAATCCCCGAACTGGTCGAGAATCTCCGTGGCTGCCGTCGATCGCAGATGTTTCGTCAACACCCGCTGGGAATCCTTGATTCCCGCTTCTCGCTGAAACTGCCTCATCACAGCATTGAAATGAGACTCCGACATGCGGCGGCCCAGGCGATCGACCCAGGGCAGAAACGGTTCGCCCGGCTGGCTCGGCAATGAGGCCAGCAGGTGCAGAACTTCGTCGTTGCGGCCCAGGCTGATGCGGAGTTCCTTGCGAGTCTTGTTGAGTTTGGCAGGGAGCACTAGTTCCCGCAGTTCCCACAGCGTGGCATCGTCGGGCCGGGGAATGTTGAGGAGTGCGTTTCGCCTCAGAGCTGTGATTCCGTCGAGAATCAAGGCCGCAATCCAGAAGGTTTGCGGGCTGCAGCCCGGCAGGCGTGGCGACTTCGCCAGGGCCGTGGCCGCCACGAAAGCCCGGAGTTGCTCGTCGGCCAGATCGACGGGGGCCGTGTCCATCTCGGGCAATGGCTCGACATAGGGCGGGTTGTGGAGCAGCCCCAGATTGCGACGACCGACCCCGCGTGGCTGTTTGGGGCCGCAATAGAAGAAGACCGAATTGAGAATGGCAATCTCGTTGTTGATCGTCGTATTGGTGAGCGGTTTTCCTCGCCACTGATCCCGCTGCCGTCGATGCACATAGTTTTCGAGATCGATCGAGGTGATTGACCCCAGCCGCCGTTCGAGCAGATGGCAATACCTGGTGAAGCGATCCAGCACCCGTTTGACGTTGGCAGCGAAGACGGGGGAGAAACGCATTTCGCAGCGTTGGCCATAGACCTCTTTCAAGACAATCCACATCATGGTGGGCCCGTCTTCCGTGAGTGCAGCAGTGGTGGGCGTGATGCTCTCCTCGACTGGTGCGGAATCCTTGAAGAGTGCCTCGAAGCGAGCGGCGGCAGAGGCGGAGGCCAGCGTGTAAGGTGTGTGTGCGATCATCGGGGCCCGTTGGGTGAGCGTGGTTCCTGAATCGCTCCATCGCGTTTAGCATGAATCCATCCGCTGAAAAGCTAGTTCACGCCAGCACAGTTGGCAGTGAGCTAGTGACCCTTTGTGAAGAGAAAAGGCCGCAGCGAAATGAAAAACGCCGCTGACCCTGTGAGGATCGCGGCGTTAGCAATTCAGCACCCACCGTGGCTCTCACGGGGCTAAGTGTAGACACAAATGGCAACAAGTTCAAGCGGAAATTGGCTGCAGCATTTCAAAGCCAAAATTGGTCAACAACGCCTCAGGGGGAACCTGCAGGCCTTCTGCCAGCTTTACAATGGTTGTGAGATTTGGAGATTCCCTGCCAGTTTCCCACCTACAAACAGAGGCAAATGAACATCCCGTGATCTCAGCGAGCTTTCGCTGACTCATTCCAGCTCGTTGTCTAGCAGCTTTGAGGTTGCGGCTAAACACCTCGGGCAACTCATTTGGTTTCACTGTTTCCATTCCCTTATGTTATGCCAAGCGGCAACATTTCCTAGGCAGGAATCTTTTCACTCTTTCCGGACGAACTTTGGTTTTGCTGGGGCTTCAACTGAACTGGTTCGCTACAGAACTTCACGAGCAACAGCTCTGAACTAATTCCGAGCGCCTTCCCCAGTCGATGTACCGAGTTGAGGCTGGGTGATGCTTTGCCAGTCTCCCACTCAACAATTGAGTTGGGAGAGCATTCGACAAGCATTGCTAACCGTCTTTGACTAAGGCCTGAACGAAGGCGTGCAGCCCTTAAATTCTCTTGAAACACCTCAGGAAGTTCAGATGGTTTCATGCCACTTCCTTGCTCATTCCCGGAACTTCAGCGGGGATTAACAACGCCGCCGGTGAGAGGTTAAAAACCCTTGCCGACATGAAGATCACTTCAAAAGACGGGGAAGACCTTTGCGACTCGATATGTGAGACTTGAGCAGCCGTAACGCCGATTTTTTCAGCCAACTGCTTTTGAGTGAGCCCGCGCGCCTTCCGTTGGAGGCGAAAGTTACGAGCAAACACAGTTCTAAGCTCTTCGGGTTTCATAACTGGATGACTTCCTTGAGTTGCTGCGGTTAGAGAGCAGCAACATTTAGTTCATCATCGAAATGACCATGAAACTCGCAAAATTCGTTGAGAATTGGGTAGTAACAATGAAGGTCAGGAGGATGTGAGTGTGGATTGCAAGCCCCCTTGTTGACTCCATCCGCAAGCATCTCATTCAGAAGATATTCGGTGTCGATGCCTTCGTTTCGAAGATCGATGGCCGAAACATAGATGCCCACAGAGTCATCAAAAACATCTGCCCCGACGACCAGCCTTCTTTCCAATCGCTCTTTTTTCAGGAAGCGAGTGAAAATCCCCATTCCAATCTGTGGAGTTATTGCGAAGCACTCTTGTTTGTCGAGTTCAACAATGTCATCGGTGGTGATTACGAGCACATGAAGGTCAACACTAACTTTCAAGTTTTGCACTCCCCAAAAGGAAACACGCCGAACCCACACGCCCAATCGGGCTGCCGGTTCGGCGTGCGTAGTGTCCCTACGGAAAACTCACAGCTTGACTAGGTCACCTGTAATTGTGTTTTCCGTAAGTCGAGTGCCCAAGACAGGAATCGAACCTGCACGGGAGTGATCCCACTAGCTCCTGAAGCTAGCGCGTCTGCCAGTTCCGCCACCTGGGCCAGCACTTCGTGAAGAATACTTGACGCTCGTCAAACAGGCAAGTCTCCCAGCGTGAAAGTCCAACGCCCATCGCCGGGATTTCCAGCCAGAATCATCACCTAGATCATATCCAGTCGGCGATGCGATCTTTGGGGCGGCCTGAGACACTTCGCACAGACCCCCTCGACTTCAAGACGATGCCCGGACATCCGGAAACCATGCGCGTTGGCCACTTTTTCCAGTGTTTCGGAAATCACATCGTTAGCGAACTCGATCATGTCGCCGCATTTGCTGCAAATCAGGTGATCGTGCTGAGGATAACCGTAATCGTGTTCATAGACTTCACGGTCGTTGGCACGGGCAACTCGACGCAGCAAGCCAGCCTCAACGAGCAGACTTAATGTCCTGTAAATCGTCGAACGACTGGCACCATCTTTCCGCCCGCGTTGTGAAAGATTCGCCACCCATTGCTCTGCATCAAAGTGATCATGCGTGGCATAGACCGCTGTGACAACGGCCTCGCGCTCGGGTGTCAGCCGCATCCCTTTGGTCTGCAGAAATTCCCGAAATTTTTCGGTCGGGTCGATGTCTTCATCAAATGCAGCGAGATGCACAACAACCTCCAACGGCTGGCTGGGAAAAAAGCCATCGAAGACATGTCGTCTGTCGCGTGGGGAGATCCTTAATCCTCATTTCGCCAGACATTCAACATCTTCTCAAGAGCGGCTTCTAACTTGGCTTCTGTATCATAGGTACCGTTGGCAATCATTTCACGAATGGCATTCAGACGCTGTTCGCGAATTTCCGGCGTTTGGGTGAGTTGATCGAGCATTCGGCCTGCTGTCGAAATATGCAGTTCATCCTGAGGAGAGGTTGTCACTGCAGGGTAGCGGTTGTCACCTGACGAAACACCCCTTGTGGGTTGGTTCGTCAACATGCGGAAAGAAGGATTCACTCCGCTGACATCCATGCCGACTACTCCAGGTTCGATCCACCGGAACACCGTATCAATGAATTCGTCGTCGTTCGAGATTTCGAGCGATGACACTTCCGAATGATACCGTAAATCGTCGGACAGGTTCAACCTGGCGTTTGAGGAGTGAGACATTACGTGGGCTCCATCGGGACAACAGACACTGATTTTGGCCGTCATCCCGACGAATTCCGAGGAAACCTCTTGATTTCCCACAATGACAGACGAATAGGCACGAAGTTCTGGGAAAGTTCCCAACATCATACAACAAAGAGGGTTGCATGCTTCTCATCGGCGTTGAATCGTCTGACAGACAGAGTTATCGGCAAGCTTCTGGCAAGAATTCATCACCTTCACCTTGTGGCGGGCTCCAACCTTCAGATTGGGTGCTGTCGAGCGCGGTATGACGAATTTGCACTTGGCTGATGCTGAAAGTTCTAAATTCCATCCCCCTCTGGCTTGCATCTGCTGAATTGTCAGTTTCGCTTCACTTCCGATGCGACCTGGAATCAGTCACAATGGAGAAATCGCAGTAATCAGGGATGAACCTCAATTCCATCCCCAAGAGCCCAAGAAATCTACTCTTAATCACAAGTCGTTACTCAAAAAACACTTGCGATCAAAACTGCATACAAATTTCAAATCCGAATTCGTCCCGGGAAACAGCCAGATGGGTGAACAGTACATCTTCACAATGGAAGACTTGAGAAAGTTCCACGACAAAAAGGAAGTTCTCAAGGGAATCTGGCTGTCGTTTTATCCCGGCGCCAAAATTGGCGTGCTCGGCGGGAACGGAGCCGGGAAGAGTACTCTCCTGCGAATCATGGCGGGAGTGGATAAAGACTTTATGGGAACTGCCCGGCTGACAGCAGGGTTTACCTGTGGCTTCGTGCCACAGGAGCCAGTGCTGAATCCCGAGAATACGGTTCTCGATGAACTGAATGAGGCTGTCGCCCCCAAAAGAGCTTTGCTCGCGCGCTATGACTGGATCAATCAGCGATTTGGTGAAGGTCCGGATGCGGACGAAATGGATAAGCTGATTGACGAACAGGGGAAGATTCAGGAACAGATCGACGCCCAGAACTTGTGGGAGCTGGATCGGGCACTGGAGATCGCTGCCGACGCCATGCGTCTGCCTCCGATGGATGCCAAGATTGGGCCGCTTTCGGGTGGGGAACGCCGCCGGGTCGCTCTGTGCAAAGTTCTGCTGCAGCATCCCGATATGCTGCTGCTGGATGAACCAACGAACCACCTCGATGCAGAATCGGTCGCCTGGCTGGAGCGATACCTGCACGATTATCAGGGAACTGTGGTGGCGGTGACTCACGACCGGTACTTTCTCGATAACTCTTGCGAATGGATTCTCGAACTCGACCAGGGACATGGAATTCCCTTCAAAGGGAACTACAGCGGTTGGCTGGAACAGAAGCAGGAGAGGCTTCGAAAAGAAGAACGTCAGGCCTCGGCTCGACAGAAAACACTGGAGCGCGAACTGGAATGGGTGCGCATGTCACCAAAGGCTCGGCAAGCCAAAAGTAAAGCCCGCCTTGCTGCCTATGAAAAACTGCTGGCAGAAGAGCAGGAACAGCGGGATGACGTTATCGAACTCAAGATTCCCCCTGGACCGAGACTGGGGGAACTCGTCGTTAAATTCGATGGTGTCAGCAAGGCTTTTGGCAATAAGCTGCTGTTCGACTCGCTCGAGTTCCGTTTGCCTCCAGCTGGGATCGTCGGTGTGATTGGCCCCAATGGTGCCGGTAAGACGACACTTTTCCGGTTAATCATGCAATTGGAGCAGCCGGATCAAGGAACCGTCACGATCGGCAACACAGTCAAGATTGCGTATGTCGAGCAGAACCGGGAATCACTGAATGGCGAGCAGACGGTGTACGAAAACATTTCCGGGGGTAACGACAATCTGAAGTATGGCGACGTGACGATTAACTCACGGGCCTACTGCGGGAAATTCAACTTTAAGGGGCCGGATCAACAGAAGCAGGTCAAGTTCCTGTCTGGCGGGGAACGTAACCGACTGTTGCTGGCCAAGACGTTGACTGTCGGTGGGAATGTTCTGCTGCTTGACGAACCTACCAACGACCTCGATATCGACACGTTACGAGCTCTCGAAGAAGGTCTCTTGAACTTCTCCGGTTGTGCCGTCGTCATCAGCCACGACCGTTGGTTCCTGGACCGTGTGGCCACGCACATTGTGGCCTTTGAAGGAGATAGCCAGGTCGTCTGGCATGAAGGCAACTACCAGTCGTATGAAACGCTCAGGAAACAGCGATTGGGCGAAGACGCCAACAAGCCTAAGCCGATGCGTTATAAAAAGCTGGCAGGAATGTAACTCGACAAAGTTGTCGCTTCGTGAATTCTTTTTGAGTTATTCAAATTCACCCGCAGATGGAGTTTCACTCCATCGTCGACCGAGTTTGTGGGGCACAGCCAACTGATCACAGACTCGGGCGACAACGAAATCCACTAAATCTCCCAGCGATTGCGGCTGGTGGTAATAGCCTGGCATTGCAGGCAAAATGACGGCACCAGCCTCAGAAAGCCTCTGCATATTGCCCAGAGCAATCGAACTCAGCGGCGTCTCTCGCGGCACGAGGACCAGCTTACGTCGTTCCTTCAAATGAACATCAGCAGCACGGTGAATCAGGTTACTGGACAGACCGTGAGAGATGGACGCGAGAGTTCCCATCGAGCAAGGACAGATCGCCATGCCATCTGTCAGAAAACTTCCACTGGCGATCCCTGCTGAGTAATCACGCACTGGGTAGTAGAACAGCTGGCCAATACTTGCAGGCTGGATGGAGTCATCCAGCAATGGCCGGAACTGATAATGCGACAACGTGGCTTTCTTCCACGTTCCCCATGGTTCGGGGAGTAATGAGCGAGGGTCAAAGTGATCTAAAGAAAGCTCGATACCCATCTCATGGTAAAAAACCTGTTGCGCAGCGGGGCTGATTGTGAGATGTATTTCCACACCTGCTGCAGCCAATGTTTCTAATAGCCGTAAGCCATAAACTGCACCACTGGCACCCGTAATGGCGAGGACAATGCGGCGCATGGCAAAATCTTTCCATCAAGCGAACAAATCGAGGTTTACTCGGCACGATGACCACCGTCGGGCTTTTGGCCAATGTACAACGTGGCAATTCCCAGAGTCAGCGGCCAGAACTTGACATTAATCAGGCCGGCACTGCGCATGTGCTCTGCGAGAGCCTCTCCGTAAGGAAACTCGGCTACCGAACTGGGAAGATAGTCGTATGCCGCCTGACGATTACGAGCCAGCAATTGCCCAATCCGTGGCAGAATGTTGCGGAAATACCAACAATAAACGCTGCGAATGATCGGATTGCCTGGAAGCGAAAACTCGAGAATGGCGACCTGACCTCCGGGTTGGCAGACACGGGTCATCTCTTCCAGACCCAACGCCATTCGAGTGACGTTGCGGAGTCCAAAGGCGACTGAAACTAACTGAAATTGATTCGCCTCAAATGGTAACGCCTGAGTATCAGCTTCAATAAACGTGATGGGTGATGAGTTTGAGCCAGCGGATTGATGAGTGTTCTTTCGCGTCTTTTTGCGGGCGATGGCCAGCATTTCGTGAGTGAAATCTGTCCCGATCACCGGAATCTGCTGTTGGCTATGTTTCCAGAAAGCAATTGCCAGATCACCCGTTCCTGTGCAGACATCAAGAATGGGAGCTTGATTACGGATCTGGCAGCGACGAATGGTGAACCATCTCCAGTAGTAATCCACCCCACCGGAAAGCAGGTGGTTCATCAGATCGTAACGACTGGAAATCTCGCCAAACATCTGGCGAATTCGATTTTCCGATTTATCGACGGTAGCTGCCATGGGGCCTGTCCGAACCTCACTGATGGACACAGAGTTTCTCATTAGCAACTCATTTTGTTTTCCATCAACAAAACGAGAGAAATTTCATCAATCGGAAACTTCTTAATCGTGTATTTCAAATGAACCGCAGCAAACAATCGATTGATAACCGGGATTTCAGATGACGGGACTGAATTCAAAACCAGTCTATTTTCGCCCACCATCTGCCGACTTGCTTACAGGAGTCCAGGCGTTCTCAAGTACTTTGACAATCCGTATTCCTCCCAGCGGGCTTTGACTTTTTCAATCGTCGCACGGGTTAATTGATCACCTGAGTCTGATACGCGCTTCTTACGAGTGGCATCAATCCCGATCTTATGGCCCGAAAAACTCAATGGCATTCCGGGATTTTGCCGGAATAAGAACTCGATGGAACTCGGTGGTTTTGACCAGGGGACACCAGTTCCTCTGGAGTATTCGATATCTTCAGGAAAGCTGGCCTCCCGGACAATTGCCCGCCAGACGGCCAATTGATCGCGAATGTTGACGTCATCGTCCACAATGATCACCAGCTTGGCTTCGCTCAAAATCGGCAGCGACCAGATGGCATGGATTAACTGTCGAGTTCGCCCAACGTCGGAACTTTTCAAACTGGCAACGATCAGTTGATGGCCTTCCTGCAGAGCAGGGAAGTGAAGTTCATTGAGTTCCGGAATGATCGACGACAATCGGCTTCGGGATACCTGCTCCAGAAGTCGATCAGCCAAATGTGATTCTCGGGTCTCCGGCAAGACCATCGGCACGATTGGCAAAGCCTTGTGTGTAATGGCAGTAATCCTGGCCAAAGGAAACTCAGCCACCTCAGATTGCCAACCTGAGCGGCGAGTTTCCAGACGATGTGGCACATTGACAACGCCTGTATCGATGACCCCTTCGAGGATCATCTCAGCTTCACCTGCGACATCTATATCGGAAGTTCGAGCCCTGGCTACTACAAAGCCAGACTCTCGTTGTCGACCGAGAAACTCCCAAAGATCACGCCCCCAGCATGCCGGATGCAGGTTCAACCAGCGGCTATCCATGGCGTAGCAGGCCGTATCCGAGCCCATCACAAAGGCCACAGGCAAGGGCTGCCCAGCAACTCGAGCCTCTTCCAGATGTCTTAGGGAAGCACTCCCCAGAGGCCAGTCACAGATCAATGTTTTGCTATCGAGAATTGACAGATGACATCGATCAACCGATCGATCGCCTCCAGTTCCTCTCGTTACCGAATGTGCATGAAACAGGCTTGGATGAGGGCTCTGGCTCTGTCGGTAAATACCTGGAAGAGTGCCGAGATCAACCTCGCCTCCCAGACGGATCACCTGCTGTGAGGCCACTGTTCGCTGTCTGATGATTGGCTCTGTCGCTGTGCTCCAGAGAAAACCTTTCGTTTCCGAGTTTGTGGCCCGGCTGAATGGAAATAGTTGGCTGATGTCGTTCCAGTAAGGCACACCGAGCATTTGGGCACAGCGCTGTTCAGTTGCCAGGAGATTCACCACGACTGGAAACTGACTGCCACGCACATCGTCAAAGACAACGACCGGTGGAAATTCTGTGAGCTGGTCGATCTGATGAACAATCTCGAAAAGTTCCTCTCGAGGATCGACCGCGACGGTGATGCGAATCAATTCCGCTTCAGCCGCTCTTCCTAAAGAGGCTAGATCAAAACTGTGCGGATTTCGGGATTGAGTTGCCAGCGCCTGAACGAATGCCCCAATCGAACAGACAGTCTTCATCGATGACGACTTTCGGAAGTGCAACGCTCATGTATTCGTTACAAATTGAGTGATATACGCATCCCAGAGAAGAGTCGCGCGTCAAGACTCAGTAAAGCATGCTTGCTCGGAGCTGCAAGCATGGCACATGAAACGCTGCCAAATTCTGGAATCCGCATCAATTGACACGGAAAGGTATGAGCTTGCAGCGAAAGCCCGCAACCGTCAACTCGACCGTTGGCCCGGAGATGTGGGCTTGTTGAGAGGCGGAGGTTTCCCACCCGGAACAGGGAGAGAGAAGGGGAGATTCCTGAAATTCAGTGCTGACCCGAGAAGAAGGGCTTTTCACAAGGAGCAGCATATCCTGAATCTTACGACACGCTCAGTCATTACTTTCCAGCCGCTGGCGAAGTTCATCTCTCTCGCTGCGTGTGACTTCCAGATCGAACATCAGGTATTTGATATCCAATCGAAGCTGGCTGAGTGCCTCCTGGACAAGATTCAGAATTCTTCGGCGTCGTTTCACACTATCCACCACTTGATCGTAAGCCACTTGCAGCTCTTCGTGGCGCCGGGTCGCGTTCAAGACAGCGATCTGCCGCCCCAATTCGGAGAGTTCACGTGGAAGCTCTTCAGTCTCAGGGTTTGGCAATCTCGACGCGTAATCCATGATGACTCTTTTCCGTGCGTGCAGAGAAGGGAATCAATTTGTCCTCTTCAGATTTTGTGCCAACGAGTAAGCCAAACGCAACAGATTGATATAAGTTCATGCAAAAAAACAACTTAGAAATAATCCGCGTGACCACCTGCCAGTTTCTGATGTTGCAAAATTGCCACTTCTTGTCAGTTTCATGGAGCGCAAAGACGTTTACGCAAAAGCATTTAGGAAATAGACTGTGACGGAGAGAACGTTTGAAAAAAGCGACAACGTGGAGTCCGATGAGCCGGAAAGTCGATCAATTCTTTATAAGAAATCTCTGAATTGATCTCATTTTGATCATTGCCGATTAACTAAGTAACCCTGCATGGATGCACCGGGCCCGACATATTCGTTTCCTCAGGACGATTTGCAATTACTCCGCAAATCGTGGTTGTGCCTTGCTGTCCTGATGGGATGGATGGGGGTTTCTCTGTCCGCTTATGCCGACTTTGCCGAAACGTTCGATAGCGAGCAGACGAGTTTCCGCATTCGTGTGGGTGGCACTCGCAGTCGAGTTTTGAATCATTCCCGCGAATCCAAGTCGGCACAGTCTGGTCTCCGAGGAGAAATGTTCCGCGTCGAGATCCTCGAAGATGGGAATGTCATTCAGGCAGAAATGCCAATTTCCAAGGGCCGTGCACTGGAGGGTGTCAGTGCCGAAATTTTTCTGAAGTCCAATCGCCCGGGTGCAGTGCTGGCTCTCAAACTGATCTGTGCTTCGACCACCCATCCTGAAACAGGTCATCCACTGGAACTGATCATCGAAGGAAACACCTATGTTTCCTCTGGCCAATGGCAAAAGCTCTCCTGCACGCTGACTGAAAAGAAGCTCGCGGAGAAAGTTCGCCCACTGCGTGCCAAATACCGGCAACCAATTCCTCTGAGTGAGCTTGTCCTTCATTCCGTCATGCTCGCGATTCCTGCTGACAGAGGCCTCATCGATGTTTCACTTGATGAGTTGAAGGTCAGCCCTATTGTGCCAGTGGAAACTCAACCCCACACGTTAACCACGCCATCAGACATCGAGCAGGCCTCGCACGTTGATTTTCGCCTGGATCGTCTGGTCGTGGATGGCAAACCGATGATGCCGCGTTTTGTGCCGTGGCACAGCGAATCACCATCGGATTTGCGAAAGATGGGACTGAACCTGGTGTGGGCACCAGATTGGTCGGATATCGAATCACTGTCCGAACTCCGAAAAGCGGGACTCTGGGCCACAGCCACGCCGCCCAAACCCAAATCGGCCACAGGTGAAAACCTCCCTGCTGATGAGGCAGGTCTACCACCATTCTTACCAAACACTTCGCCAATCCTGTTCTGGAATCTGGGGACTCGAGTCACCAGCCAGGTTAAAGACGACCTTCTGAACTGGGTGGAACAGGTCCAGACAGCCGATCGCCAGTTCAATCGCCCGCTGTGTGCCGATGTGATTGGCGGGGAAAGGCTTTACTCCCGTTACATCGACATGCTCGGAATGAGTCGCCACGTCGTCCATTCTTCGATGAGCTTTACTGATTATCGCCGCTGGCTCATCGAGCAGAAATTGCGCGGACGCCCTGGAACATTTGCCTGGACCTGGCTGCAAACGGAACCATCACCCAACTGGCGGAAATTCACGGCAAACCCTCTTCAGCCGGAGGGGAGTGGATTATCGACCGTCTCTGCAGAAGTCCCTACGGTCGATATCAGCCGGGGACAGAGCCCGACGAATATTCCTTTTGTGCATTATGTTGAACCTGAGCAGCTCCGATTGCAGGCCTGGATTGCGGCCACCAGTGGCTATCGAGGTCTGGGCTTCTGGTCAACATCCCCCCTCACTGATGATTCTGTACTGAACCGTGAACGACGACTCGCCATGACGATGTTGAATCTCGAGTTGGAATTGCTCGAGCCATGGCTGGCGACCAGTACTCCTTTTGCAGAAACCACATTCACAGTCGAGCGGCGTAACAGTTCCAGCCGGCGGGAAGGTCAATCGACGGCACCTAAGCCCTCCGAGAAAGACTCACAGGAATTGATTGCTGCCGTGCTGCGTACAGAATCTGGAACGCTCGTTGTTCCCATGTGGCTCGAATCCAAATCGCAGTATGTTCCGGCCCAGCTCGCTGCCAACTCGGCAACCATTCTGGTTCCCGAAGGTAATGAAGCTGCCATGGCTTACGAGATCACTCCGACAGGGATTGACAGTCGTAAGCACCGCAGAGTTGCAGGTGGGTTGGAAGTGGTTCTCCCAAAGTTCGATCAGACTGCCGTCATACTCCTGACGTCTGACAGACAGTTGATTGCCCAGCTGGAACAGCGGGCGGCCATCTATCAGGCAGCTTATGCAGAAGCCTGCCTCGAATTGACGCGTTTGAAACTCGAACGTGTTCGGCTGGTTGATCAGGAATTGCAACAGATGGGAGTCGGCCAGGCAGACAGCCCGCAGCTTTTAGGTTCTGCCAGAATTTATTTCGAGCAGGCCGAATACGCTTTTCGAAATCAGGATTATCGCGGGACGCAAAACGCCTGTCAGGCCGCTTTACAGTTAACAAGAATCCTCCAGCGCGCCCATTGGGATGAGGCTGTCCGTAAAGGGAATTCACCATTAAGCAGCCCGTACAGTGTCTGCTTCCAGACGTTACCTTTGCACTGGAAACTGATTTCCCGCATGGGCAGATCTCATCTTTTTCAGGGAGAAAACCTGCTCAAATCGGGAGATTTTGAATCGCCTGACCAGTTGATTTCTGATGGCTGGACACACTGGCAGAACGATGTTCCCGGCTGGATGGCCTTGGCCGAACTTTGTCCCCAGGGGCAGGAGAGTCGCTATGCACTCCGTCTCGCCGCCTTTGAGCAATCGAAAGACGAAAAAACTCCTCCTGCTGATCAAATGCTGGATCACGAGCCACTTCTGACAATCCGCTCACCGGCCATTGAAGTTTCACCCGGTGACATTGTTTACATGAGTGGCAACATTTTGATGACGAAGCCGATTGTCGGCCCTTGGGAAGGATTGACGATCACGGAAAGTCTTTCCGGCAAAGCGGGATACCATCGATTCCAGCCATCGCCCGCATGGCAACGATTTGAAATGGTGCGCCCCTGTACCGATGCTGGCCAATTGCAATGGATTCTGGAACTGGGTGGAAGTGGAGAAGTGCTGATCGACAACCTGCAGGTACGCAAGCTGTCCCCGGCAGAGTCAGCGACTGGACATTCCAAACCCGAAGGAAGTGGGAATTCTCGTTTACGAGGTCTGATTCCTCGCTGGCCTGGACGCAGTAAAACACCAGCGAACATGCCATAAGGCTGGATGTTGCTGCTCGCTGCAACGACAGACTTTCCTGCCCCAGGAAACCTGCTGGAGGTGAAAGTTGAAAAGTCTGCTCGACACTTCAACTTCAGATCAAAAGGCCGTACCATTCGCGTAGATTTTCTTGCAGGTAACGCCGCAATGTTGCGATATGCCTGAGGAACTTTCGCGTTCTGGCAGTGAAAACTGTCGATGATCCCAAGCCTGTCTTCGCTGGCTGTAGTGCCACCTGACACTTTTTCGAAAATGGAAAGCCCGAAATGCCAATTGCCACCCCTGCGCAGTACGCCCAAATGTTAGACGCCGCTCAGAAGGGCGGATATGCCTATCCCGCAGTGAACGTCTCGTCGATCGTCACGATCAACGCAGCACTCAAGGCATTTTCTGACAAGAAGTCTGACGGCATCATTCAGGTTTCCACAGGTGGTGGCCAGTTTGCGTCAGGTCAGAACGTCAAAGACATGGCATTTGGAGCCATTGTTCTGGCAGAAGCGGCACACCGTCTCGCAGAAAAGCACAACGTGCTGGTGGCTCTCCATACGGATCATTGCCAGCCAGCGAAGGTTGAATCCTTCCTGAAGCCCTTGATTGCTGAAACAGCACGACGCCGCAAGGCAGGGCTGAACAATCTTTTCCAGTCTCACATGCTGGATGCTTCGGAGCTGCCACTGGGCGAGAACATGGCTCTCTCCAAAGACCTGCTCAAGCTCTGCGTGGAGAATGAAATCATTCTCGAAGTCGAGGCTGGAGTGGTGGGTGGTGAAGAAGACGGGATTGATAACTCAGACCATCCTGCTGAGAAGCTCTACACCACCCCGGAAGACATGGTGGCTGTCCATGAATCTCTGAGTGGTATTGGTCGCTTCCTGTTTGCTGCCACCTTTGGAAACGTCCACGGCAGTTACAAGCCAGGGGCCGTCAAACTTCGACCAGATATCCTCAAGAATGGCCAGGATGCCGTGATGAAAAAGTATGGCGCATCGGCTGAATTCGATCTGGTGTTCCACGGTGGCTCTGGCACACCACTGGAAGAAATCCGTGAGACATTGGGCTATGGCGTGGTGAAGATGAACATCGACACCGATACTCAGTACGCCTTCACACGTCCTATTGCCGACCATATGTTCAAGAACTATCTCGGTGTGCTCAAAGTCGATGGCGAAATTGGTGACAAGAAGCAGTACGACCCACGTGCTTATCTGAAGGGGGCCGAAGTCGGAATGGCTGCTCGTCTGGGCCAAGCTTGCGACGATCTCCTCAGCACCGGCAAAACCCTCCTCTCCTAACCGCTGTCGGGGTTTGTGGCGGCGTCTGGGGGTCAGTTATTGATCTTCGAATGGATCTTACGCCGCCAGTCGCTGCGTGTTGATTGGGTTTGAGATGATTGAAGCGGGGTGGTTTCTCTGAAGAGAAGCTTCCCCGCTTCTTTTTGTTTGATCAAAGTAAAATGAAGTCGATGCAGGGGCCGGTGACGAGCGGGATGGTGAGATTGTCCAAACCGAGAGGCGACCAGGCTTCCATGGCGGCGATGACCACTCCCATTCCGCAGGCAATGGTGAGGATGGCCGGCAAGCCGAAAGTGACCGACTGTGTAGCTGAGGTCAAACATCCTCTTTGGCCCCAGTTTCTTTGACTCTCATCAGTTAGTAACGAACATGCTTGAAAGTCATAAGTGCATGTCATAGCTGCCTGCATGCTGGCAGCATTACGGAACTCGCTGCAGATGAGGCCATCGGATCCCAGCCACAGTCCCTGACATCAAATGTGACGTTCAAGTGGGTAAAGACCAAGCTCTGTCGCAGTGTTTTGATTTTTGGGCCTTCAGTGTCGTGCCATCCAAGGGTGTATGAAAGGTGGTGGCAGAGCACGCGCATGTCGCAGCCTCTTGTCATAGCACAAAGTACGATGACCCGGCGACAAGTTGGCCGGGTCACCCGTCGTTACTCTTTTTTGGGGGCGGGCTGTGAGGCCAAGTTGTGTGTAATGCAGGTCTCGAAGCCGCAAGCATGGCATACAAAGCACCCAGGACGTCGTCACACTCTGGGCTCTTTATCGAATGTCGTATGCTTGTTCTGGAACAGTCAGGTCAGACTGTTAGAAACCAAGGCCCGGCCCATTCATCGCGGCTGTCTGGATCACTCCATGTTTGACCGTAAAGACTTCTGGATAGTCGCGAGCCCAGATTTTGTTGGCTGCTGGGCAATATTGACGACCATTTCCTTCGACAGCTTTGATGCCGGGTAAGTGAGCCGCCAGACTCGCCGAATGCAGGAACGAAGCTCCCGGGCAGGTTAAATCCTGCACACACAAAAACATCCCAAACTTCTGTGCAGCCGCTGCGAGTAACAAGGATTCAGTCTGCCCCTTGCAAGCCTTGATGGCCACACCGGAATAACCGAGATCACGTGCAGCGACCAGAGCATCATAATCCACCAGTGATTCATCGATCACGACTGGCTTGAGTTTGGCCACCTCATGCATGGAAATCGCATGAGCTGCGAGATCGCGATGAGTCGGCTGCTCGATGTACTCGATCCGTTCATAAATGGCAGGGTGATCCGTCTTCAGAAAGTTGAGCAGAGAAAGCACAACATCAGCGGATTCGCACTGCTCGTTGAAATCGAGAGAGTAATGCCACTGTGTCTGTTGCGCAGTCGTCGTGGCCACCTGATCGACACCTAAAATTCGTGCTCGATCCCACCCCGGATCATTCCCTCTGAGCTTGATTTTCAGATGAGTTAATTGATCCCGAACAATCCATTCACCCAGATATTCCGGCAGGCCATCTCCGATTTTCTGTGCCACATCACCAGCTGTCAGTGGATCGACTGCTCCCACGAGATGATAAAGTGCCAACGTTTCGGCAGGTATCCGCAAGGTGTACCTATCGAGATACTCACCCGCAAACGATTTATCGAGATACTCCGAAAGATCGAAGGTCATGTACTTTTTGGTGAGGACATCGTAACTGCTCATCTGATGCATGCGACCAAAGGCATCATGGAGAGCCGCATCCAACGCACTGGCGGCTACCAGTTGAGCCAATGCGGGAAGGGCTTCTGGCATTTTATTCCGCACGGCTAAAGTTTTTGCCAGGTGGGGATATTCGCCAGCCAGATGATAAACCAGATCGATGGGGTGTCCTGCCTCCGTACAGATCTGAGCGAGATTGACGATTTCCTCAACGAAGAGCTTCATCGCTGCTTCGGTCTGATCGGGCGTGCAAACCGTCGATGGCCACGACCAAAGGTTTCCCAGGGGCATGCTTCCATACCCTTGTCCTTTGTGCTTCCCATCACGGGATTCGACGACCACATCGACATTCACCAGAACTGCAGTTTTCTGGACTCGATCACCGAATTTGAGAGGCGTTCGAAACGCAATCGGCTCAAAGGCGCAAGTTACGTCTTTTATCTGGAGGTCTGTCGCCTTCGCCATGCTCCCGTCTTTTCCCAACAAAGTTTTGTAAAACGTGGTAAAACGCTCTGCTGTCGCCACAGGAGTTTAATCCACTTCCGGCAATCAGGGCAAGAACACACCTTCCCATGCCTGTTCCAGAAAGTCAAAATCTAAGCTGTAATAATCAGTTTCCCAATGACTGACTTCCCTGCGTGACTGGATGAATTTTCTACCGAAAGTGCTGCTGAGCATGACTTCGATTTTCCTCGACAGACAATGCACAAGGCCGCTTTCCGTGCAAGTCTTCCGAAAAACCGGGTGCCTGCTGGCCCTGGTGGTGATGTTCAGTGGGTTATCCCTCGCTGCTCAAGAGCCAGAAATACAGCGTCCGGAATACTTCAACATCAAAGATTTGAACTTTGCCTTTGAGAAGCAATTACCACGAACAATGATTCTCACCGGACAATCTCTGCGAGACACACTCCTGAAGATTGTGGAGAACGAAAAATGGTCCTGCTGGATTGATCCGGAAATTGACGGGACTCGTCAGGTGGAACTTCAGGCCATTCAGATCACCACCTCGGAAGCGTTACAACAACTTGCACAAAAAACGGATCTGGGAATTCTCCGCATCGACACGATTGTTTATGTCAGCTCGCCAGAAAACACGCCAGTCGTGGCGACGACAGCAGCACTACGTAAGCTGGAACTTCGTGCCAAACTGATCCACTGGCCTGCTCATCGCCAGCAAGCCTGGAAATCACGTCACAGCCTCACCTGGGACAATCTGACAGCGATGTCAGAACTGATCGAAAAAGCCGAACAATTATGGGATGTGCGAATTGAAGGAGAAATTCCTCACGATCTTTTGCCCGCTGGTCAACTGACTAATGTGCTTCTGGCAGACGTTCTCTCGCTCATCGCTGCCAATTCCAACCAGACCTTTGACGTTTCCTCTTCGGGCGAGTCGTGCAGATTTCGTCCCCTGCAACCAGATGATCTAACAATCCGCGTTCAATTTCCTGATGTCCCACAGGAAAGGTTGCTGAAACTTGCTGCAGAATTGCCGCAACTCAAGATCGTGGATCAAAAACCCTTAGTAATCGTTACGGGAACTGAACCAGACTTGAGGCAGCTGTACTGGCTCACACGCAATAAAACAGAGAGTTCAACCACTGCCTCTCAACCGGCAAATTCGTCGCCGTCTCAGGGATTAACCACTGCCGTCGAGCCTGGGATTTCCCAGGGAAAAAAATCTTCCAAGAAAAAGCCTCCAGAGAATCCTGCTGGTCTTAATCCTGCTAAACTCAAAATCACACTCAAACCGACACAGACAACTCGACTGGCAGTCCTCGAACAACTCTCACAAAGTGGAATGGTCATCGAGTACAGCGAGAAAGATTTCATCGCTCAAGGACTACCACTGGATCAGAAGATCGATGTCGTGGCCGAGAACACTCCTTTGGATGAGTTCGTCAAAGGCCTGTTCCCCATGGGTAAGATACGGCTTCAGGTCGAGGCGGGAAAACTCGTTCTGTCGCCCGTCATCCCATAGCCCTGAAGTGAAATACCCTCAGATCTGAGGATCATCTTTAATCCTGTTGATTTTCCAACCTCCCATTTTGTCAGAGATTGCGTTGTCTGTTAGGATCATGAGCTTCTGCCCGGCCTCTACCCTCATTTCGAAACAGAAACAACTTTCACCATGTCCACGACCAGTTCGCCGACCGTTGTTGTCCATGCCGGTAAGTCGTTCTGGAAAAGCTGGGCTTTCCGTGGCATGGCGATCATTCTGGGGTTTTCCGTACTCCTCAACATGGGCCTGTATGCCACCTTTCGCGACTATTTTGCCCGCAGTCCGGAAGTCAGCGAGCGATTCCTTTCGGGAAACTCTTCCACAACGCAGCGGATTGCGGTATTGCGAGTCAGTGGCACGATCATGCCACCACTCACCGAACGCATCATTCGACAGATTGAAGTCGCTGCCGAAGATGAACGCGTGAAAGGGGTGCTCCTGACGATTGACAGCCCAGGTGGGTTTGTTGCTGACAGCCACCAGATTTACCACGCCCTCGAAAAACTCCGCGCGAAGAAGCCGATCAGTATTCAAATGAAGCGACTGGCAGCATCCGGCGGATACTACATCGCGATGGGTGCTGGCACCAAAGGGCAGATCTTTGCTGAACCAACGACCTGGACGGGTTCGATTGGTGTCATCATTCCCCGGTATGATATGAGCGAACTGGTGGAGAAGATTGGTGTCAGTTCGGATCCGCTGAAGACCGGGGAATTCAAAGACGCACTCAGTCCGTTTCATCCGCTGACAGAAGCTGAGCGAAAAGTCTGGGAAGAAATTCTCAATCAGTCTTTTGAACAATTCATCGAGCTGATTGACACCAACCGCGATACTCTCGACCGGGAACAGGCTCGAAAACTCGCCACCGGTCAGATTTATACGGCACGCGACGCGCGAGCCAACGGGATGATTGATGAAATTGGATTCGAAGAAGATGCCCTGGCGGCCCTGCAGAAATCGTTAAAGCTGGATCAAGTCCGCGTCGTCGAATATCGCTCACAGCCGCAGCTTGTCGATCTATTACTCGGAAGCAGAACCGAGAATGTCACAGCCGCTCAATGGCAAGCTCTGGTCGACGCCACAACACCGAGAGCCATGTTCCTTTTCAGTTGGCTGCCAGGTTTGCCTCAATCTCCAGCTCTTTAAGTATTTGTCTCAATTTTCCAGCTCATCCTCGACAGACCTTACATCCACGATCAAGCACCATTCTATCACCAGGATCAGACCGCCATGATTGCGACCAAGAGCTCGCCGATTGATCAACTCTGCGCTCAACTCGATGAGATTGTGCTGATCGATCCCCATTCGCATATCAACCCTCATGCAGCGGCTTCGAAAAATCTGGGAGATATACTCGGATATCATTATTTCACTGAACTGGCCCATTCAGCCGGCATGCCCAGAGAAGTGATTGAAGCTCCAGGGATAACCGCCAAAGAAAAGGTTGGGCGAATCGTTGAAGGTCTTGCACACCTGGATAACACGATCCAGGTCAAATGGCTGATTGAACTGTGCGAGCGTTTCTTTGGTTTTCAAGATGATCGACTGACTCCAGACAATTGGGAGGCATTGTACGATCACTCAGAAAAGCTGATGTCGGCACCGGATTGGGAGCAAACCGTCCTGCAGAAAAGTCAACTTGAAGCTGTATTTCTGACCAATGACTTTGATGATCCACTCACCGGGTTCGACACCAAAAAATACATTCCCTGTTTAAGAACTGACGATCTTGTCTTTCATCTGCAGAAGCCTGAAGTCAGACAAAGACTGGCCAAAGCCACCGGCTTTGATTGTGCAACCCCCGCCAAGTTGATTCATGCCATCGGGCAGCTCTTTACCCATTTCGTTTCCCACGGAGCCAAAGCCTGCGCCATTTCTTTACCACCTGATTTTGAACCGACTCCCGTCAGTCACGTTGACGCCGAAGGCCCCTTGAGGGCTGCGTATGCAGGCCATGTGCTGACGACTGAGCAATCGCAGATTTTGAGCCGCTTTGTCTTCTGGACAATTGCGGAATTCTGTTCAGAGCACCACCTGCCATTTGACCTCATGATCGGGGTTAACCGGCGAGTCTATGAATCCGGTGTCTATCAGGGGCAGGACCTGTTCGATCAGCGGGTCTCGCTGTATCAGTACCGCCGCCTGTTCAATGCCTTCCCGAGAGTCAAGTTCCCGATCTCTGTATTGGCGCATGCGAGCAATATGGAACTGGTGAGCTATGCGTGGATCTTTCCGAACGTGATTGCGAATGGACACTGGTGGTATTCGAACATTCCTGCGTTCATTGAACCTGATTGCCGCAGCCGTCTGGAAGCCATTCCTCGCAATAAGAACATTGGCTACTACAGTGACATGTACAAACTGGAGTTTGGCTGGCCGAAGTTCCAGATGTATCGCCGGGTTCTCGCCAAAGTGCTCTTCGAAGATTTTGTGGTCGGACGCCACTGGTCGGAAGAGAGAGCGGTCGAACTGGGGCGGCAGATCCTTCGAGGCAACGTAGAGACCATCTTTTCGGGAGCGTGCTAGAAGTTCATTCATAGTCTGAATGAACTTGCCAGCCGAAATTCTGATGTTGAGTCCGGGAAATCAGAGCAATCGAGCCGCCCGCGACTTGGAGATGTGGTCATTTGTCCTTAGAATGCCGCTATCCTATTCATCATCACGACTGATCAGCTTTTTTGATCCTTACTTCTCATGCCTTTCCGGAGTCGAACATGGCCAAATTGCTCCTGCTTCAAGGAGGGGAAGCCACCCCTTATGAAATCGCTGGTGGCGAAGTGGTGCTGGGGCGACATCCTGAATGCTCGATCCAGATCAACTCGAACATGGTTTCCCGCAAGCATGCTCGAGTCTTTTCTCACGATGATGGCTTCGTCATTGAGGATCTCGGGAGTGGTAACGGCACGTTCCTGAATGGCAAAAAACTCGAAGCAGCGACAAAAATCAAAGATGGCGACCGCATTAAGCTGGGTCCCATTCTCCTGCGATTTGAAGATCCGGATAATCCTGCCAGTCGCCCCGCGCTGGCTCCAGGAAGTGGAGTCAGTGGAGCCGGAAACCAGGCAGCTACAGCGACTTTCAATCTCGAGTTTGCCTCTGGCGATGACGATGTCGCCACTGTGATGGGAACATCCGGGCGTGTCGAAGGGTTTGGCGCCCTGGAAGTTCAACCCGAAGCCAAACTGAAGGCCGTGCTCGAAATCAGCCGTGCCTTAGCAGGCAGCACTGATCTTGATGGATTGCTCCCCAAGATACTCGACACGCTGTTCAATATCTTTCCACATGCGGATCGTGGCGTTGTTCTCTTCAAAGAAGACGATGGCAAACTCATTCCGCGAGCGATTAAACATCGTCGCTCAGACGAAGATGAATCGGTGAAATTGAGCCGGACAGTTCTTAACACTGTGCTCGAGCAGAAAACAGGGATTCTTTCGGCAGACGCAACGAACGATTCTCGTTTTGAAGCCAGCGAATCAATCTCGGCTCTCACCATCCGCTCGATGATGGCTGTCCCCATGCTGAGCGTCGCCGGTGATGTTCTGGGTGTGATTCATATCGATACTCAGAATGCCTTCAACCAGTTTAAAAAAGATGACCTCGATCTGTTGATCGCGGTTGCTGGTCAGGCGGGTCTTTCTTATGAAACCGCTCGACTCATGGTGACGGCTCTGGAAAAACAGAAGCAGGACCGTGAAATGCAGATTGCCGCCAATGTGCAACTGGCCCTGCTGCCGGAAAGTCTTCCCAAAGTCGATGGTTACCAGTTCTACGCCTCTTACGATTCGGCACAGGCAGTAGGTGGCGATTACTACGACTGCATGCAACTCGAAGGTGATCGCGTCTTCTTTGCTTTTGGCGATGTGGCAGGGAAGGGTGTGCCTGCTTCACTGGTCATGTCCCGAATTTCCAGCGTCGTGCAGAACGTGATGGCCTTCGTGACAGACGTTGGCGTCGCTGTCGGACGAATTAATAATCAGATGTGTGCAAAAGCTGTCGAAGGCCGGTTTGTGACCTTCGTCCTGGGCGTCATTCATACGCAAACGGGCGAAATGTCTCTCGTAAATGCCGGCCACATGCCCATCATGATCCGCAAGGCCGATGGGACAGTCGAAGAATTCGGAGCCGAAGCCGTCGGTATTCCTTTAGGGGTCATGGAAGATTACCCCTTCGATGTGGTCACGAGACAAATTGCACCAGGCGAGACATGCCTGATCTACACCGATGGTGTCAGTGAGGCCATGAATCACAACAGTGATCTTTACGGCATTGAACGGATTCGCGAACTGATGCATGCCCACGGGCATGAAGGGGCCGAAGAGTTAGGACGGACGATCCTGCAGGATGTCCGCCGCCATGCCAATGGTCGTCCTCAGAACGACGACATCACGCTGATGCTCTTCAGCCGTCTTGGCTGAAATGGTTACTGAATGTGAACAGCGTCGGAGAGATGATTCGAACATCATCCCTCCGACGCTGTTTTCATTAGCAGATTTCTCTCTTCAACTTGTCATTTACAGCCGAGGCGCTGCTGGTTTGATGGGTGCCTGCCAGGCATTGGCCCCTGAGACTTTGATCTTCCGCTTGTAAACCCGATCACCTGCCGTGATGAACAGCGTATCGAACTCAGGGCCGCCAAAAGTCAGATTCGAGACTTTCCCATTGGGTGAAGGAATGATGCAATTCACCCGCCCGGCCTGATCGCAGACTTGTAATCCCATCCGCGTGGCGACCCACAAGCGGCCGTTCTTGTCGGTTCTCATGCCATCGGCGCCACTGTCGTCGGCGGTATCAGGCATGTGCAGATGGTAGTACTTCTGCTTGAACGAGAGCGTCCCATCAGGCTGAATCTGGTAGCTGTAAACCCAGTGCGATCTGGAGTCCGAAACATAGAGCAGGCTCTGATCGGGCGAGACTGTAATCCCATTCGAGAATTTGAGCCCGGTATCAACCACTTTGGCTTCACCCGACTTGGGAATGAACCAGATCTTGCTCGGCTCAGTTCCCGACCAGCCCGGCTCTGTCACGAAGATATTGCCATTGTTCAGGACCACCAGATCGTTTCCGCGGAATCCTTTGGCGATCTCCGTTACCTTCCCATCAGGACTGGTCGCCACAATCTGCTGAGATTTTCCAGCGACCGTATAGAGTCGGCCATCAGGGCCAAAGGCCTGTCCGTCACCGTTATTGGTCTCTTTGCGAAAGACTTCAACACCCTGGCTGCCAACTTTGTAGGTCGTCGAGTTCGGGACATCATTAAAGAAGACTTCGCCCTGAGCATTGACTGCCGGGCCTTCGGTGAATTTGTAGCCTTCGCCCACCAGTTCCCACTCTTCGCCGGGAATGAGAATCTCCTGCAATTGAGGAGAGCCTTTGCCAACCTTGATACCTGCGGCATGATCCTTCCAGAGCCATTTCATTGCCTCGGGAAAAATCTCTGTCGCGTGCTTACCGTTGTGGCCACCATCACCCCAGGAGTGATTCACTTCATACCCGGCGAAGACGAGTGATCGCTCCATGGCCTGATTGGCAATCCACCAGTCGCCGCCATAAATGTTCAGATCGTTTGTGCCGTCTTCGAGAAAGACTCTCAAAGGCTTTGGCTCGTACTTGCGAATCAATGTCGGATAGTTCTGGCCTCCGCGCAGACCGACATAAGTTCCAATGGCACTGAAGACCCGGCGGAAGGAGTCGGGACGCTCCCAGGCGACAGTCCAGGCGCAGATGGCACCGCTGCTCGAGCCACCTATGGCACGATCATTAGGATCTTTCGAAAGCTTGATCGGGCGCCCATCACTGGTTTTCAGCTTCTCAACTTCCGGTAACAGTTCTTCAATCAGGAAGCGGGCATAACCATCACCAAGGCCATCATATTCGAAGCTGCGATTGAAACGATCGAGCTGGGTTTCCCCGTTGACTGCGGGGACCTTCCCGTGCATGACGAAGACACCAATCGTGACTGGCATGTCTCCCGAAGCAATCAATTGATCAAACACAGCCGGTGCGTTGTACTGGATGCCATCCTGATTCACATAGAGTGCTGCCGGCCTCTCGCCTGTGTACTGCTGAGGAACGTAGACCCAGAAATCCCGTACAGTTCCCGGAAAGATTTTGCTGGAACGAAACTGATGCTTCGTCACCTCGCCTTTAGGAACATCGGCAGCAGAGGCTGCATGAGAAACCAGACTTTGAAGCAGTACGAAACCTGCAAGTACCGCAAATGCGATTTTCATCCATCGGCTCAACACGACACCCATCATCTTTAGACTCCTGGCAACACATCAGTCAATCACGATGCGTGCAGAGTCTAGCAAGATTGGTGTCTCAATTCCTAATGATCGCTGCGCAATCCGTTCATCAATGTCGATCTGCAAATTGGGAGTGGCTGCGAACTGCCATCGCCTTCAATTCCTGGTAGCGAACTGCCATTGATCGGCCTGTTCGAGAACGGCTTTCGCTCCGTCACCTTGCAGCCATTTTTTGGCGTTCTCATCATCTCTCAAGTAACAATCCCAGAAGGCGGTCGACAGCGAGAGAATCACCTTGTGATGATTGGGATTCCGCCCCGTCCCTCGCAAAGTACGAATGCGCGGTTCTCGTTCGCTGAAGACCGAATGCTCCGCTCCATCGAGAACGAGTTCATAGCGGTCGATGGTTTCGGGCAGGGCAGGGTAGACCTTCCGCCGAGATTCAGGCGTCTGCCCACCCACTGGAGAATCATCTTTGGTTCCCGTCATCAACAGCATTGGACGATCAACTCGCCGGAAGGCCTCTTGGGGTGAACCTGCCAGAGGAATGGATGGGCTATAGGCAATCCCGCCTGTGATTTCAGGCACTTTGAACTGATTTCCCACCCGTGCATTCCCTTGTCCCAAAACTCCCTGCGTGGTCTGTGCCCCGAAGGAATGCCCTGATATCCCGATTCGATCCAGATCCATGCGACCTTTCAGAGGATGGCCAGCCAGTTTGTTCCACTGAGCTAACGCACCAACCAGGGCTTTGACGTCCTCACAGCGAAGTTTGAGATTCTCATAGTTGGCGGCCTGCTGCATGGCGGGCATGATTTCGGCTGGCTTCTTCCCCTTCCAGACCGATTCATCACTTCCGGGATGCTGCAGAAAAATGCAGACATAACCACGCCCGGCCAGATGTTCCCCCAGGTAGCGATTGTTATCACACGAACCGCCCAAGCCATGACTGAAGAGCACAACTGGTTGAGGCTCGATGTTTTCAGGCAGATAGAAGCGAAGGGGAATGGTTCTAGAGCGTGCCGTATCAACCAACGAATAGGTTTCGGTCGAAACTTTGCCGCTCGTCGTCAGTGGAGCGTAATCAGCACCTGACGCAGCCGGGAAAGTGAGTGTGGTCGAGGAAATCGAACACAAGGCAGCGATCATCAAGAAAAATTGATGGGTTATGCTCACGATACTCCGCCTGTTCCATAAAGGAATTGGGTTCAAAGCTGGCAGCAGTGCGATCGCGACGTGCTGAGCAACTCGTACTTATTCAATTCCGATCTGCGAAAGCGGTTTCGCACCAAATGCATGCTTTTGAAAAAGAACAGGTTCAAATCGCAACATCAAGACATGGATCGGCGAAACTGTTAACCGGCGCAAATCATCAGGCGATCAAATCTTTGACGACTGTTCCATGAACATCCGTCAGGCGGAAATCTCGCCCGGCATAGCGGTACGTCAGCTTTTCGTGGTCAAACCCGAGTAACGCGAGGATCGTGGCCTGCAGATCATGGACGTGAACCTTCTTCTCAACAGCCTGAAATCCGAAGGGGTCGGTGGCTCCATAAACCTGACCACCTTTGACACCACCACCTGCCATCCAGACAGTAAAGCCCCAGTGATTGTGATCCCGGCCGTTGATCTTACCGGCATTCGAGCCAGCCGTAGGCATCTCGACGACCGGAGTGCGTCCAAATTCACCGCCCCAGATCACCAGCGTTTCGTCAAACAAACCACGCTCTTTCAGGTCCGTTAACAATTGGGCGATCCCGCCATCAATCTGCCCTGCCAGACGACGATGCCCCTCTTCGAGATCATCATGGTTATCCCAGGGCTGCCCTTCGCCATGCCAGAGTTGAATAAATCGCACACCCCGTTCCACCAGCCGTCTGGCAATCAATAACTGACGCCCCTGCACAGAATCCCCATAAGCTTCGAGAATGTGCTTGGGTTCTTTCTGAATATCGAATGCATCCGTCGCCTCCATCTGCATACGATACGCCAGCTCAAAGGAATGAATGCGGGCATCCAGAGCGGCATCTTCCGCTCGCTTCGCCTGATGCAATTGATTCAGCTTCTGCAGCAAATCGAGTTGCCGGCGCTGTTCAGGCAGTGAAGCCACATGACTCTTAATGTTCTCAATGAGCTTCTCAATATCGCGATGACGCGTATCGATATGTGTTCCCTGATAGACACCAGGCAAAAAGGCCGACCGCCAGTTCTGCGTCCCCGTGATCGGCAGACCATTGGGACACATGGCAATAAAGCCCGGCAAATTCTGGTTTTCACTCCCCATGCCATAGGTCACCCACGCCCCCAGGCTGGGCCGCGCGAGGCGGGCGTCGCCACAATTCATCAGCATCAATGATGGCTCATGATTGGGAACGTCTGCATGCATCGAGTGAATGATGGCCATATCGTCGATGTGTTTGGCCGTCTTGGCGAACAGTTCGCTGACATAGACCCCGTTCTGGCCGTACTGCTGAAACTTAAACGGCGAGGCAAGGGCAGCGCCTGTCTTCCGCTCCGTCTTCAAAGTTTCGACGGGGAGAGCCTTGCCACCATACTTCTGCAGTTCAGGCTTATAGTCGAACGTGTCCACATGAGAAGGCCCGCCATTGCAGAAGATGTGGATCACATGCTTGGCTTTTGCAGGGAAGTGGGCAGGGCGGGGCTGCATCGGAGATGAAAACTGCTTGGGCCCGGCAGAAATTTCCGCCATGGCCTGTTCAGTCGTCATTCCCGCCAGAGCCAGTGCACCAAAGCCACAACCCGATCGGGCCAGAAACTCTCGGCGTGATGAATAAAACATGGTTAACCTGCCTTGTCGATCAAGGGCTGCGAAATTACGTCGTGCCACTTTTGATTCGGATCTATGTCACTTGATTCACAGGGCTACATGCCGGTTGGCAGCCGTTGAACACCAAAATTCTTCAATCGACAAACAAGTACTCATTGGTCATCAGCAATACCTGAGCCAGTTGCTGCCAAGGTGTGAGATGCTGATCTTTTTTCTCGGCATTTTCAGCAGGTTTCCCAGTGGAACCTGTCATCACAAATTCAACGGCCAGCTTCTTCTCTTCAGGTGTGGGCACCCGGCTGAGAACCCGCTTGTAAAGCTCGGTTACGGCTTTATCCCCATCGTTGGCGGGCACCTTAATCGATGCTGCCAGCAATCGGGTCTGATCGGCCACAAACTCGGAATTCAGGAAGAATAACGCCTGCTGAGGAACCGTCGTTTGCGGGCGAGCGGGAGCACTGGCATCGGGATCGGCAAAATCAAAAGCCCGGAATGTCCCCGGTAGATCATTGCGGTTAATCAGTGCATAGACCGTTCTTCGATGCTCTTTGGGGTCTGTCAGGCTGCCAAATGGTCGCCCTCCATGAGATTCATCCAAGGTTTGCGAAACAAACAGCATCGAGTCGCGCATAGCCTCCAGGCTGAGTCTTTGCCGGGGCATGTAGCTGAGCAGTCGATTCTCGGGATCAACCGTCAGCGATTTTTCTGTAGGCGTACTCGCCTGACGATAAACCGCCGATTTTAAAATCAGACGATGCAGTTTCTTCACTGACCATCCCGAACGAATGAATTCGCGGGCCAGATAATCGAGCAATTCCGGATGGGAAGGGGGTTCGCCACGAATTCCAAAATCACTCGCTGTACGCACCAGTCCATTACCAAAATGCTGCTGCCAGACACGGTTCACCATCACTCGAGCTGCCAGATGCTGAGCAGAACCCGTGATCGCTTCTGCCAATTCCAGGCGTCCGCTCCCTTTTTTGAACGGCGCCCCCGTAGGATTCAAAACCTTCAGGAACTGCCGCTGAACTTCATTTCCCTGTCGGCCCGGATTACCTCGCTGGAAGACACGCTGGCCACCGATTTTCTCGCGATCCAGCAACACCATCGCTCTGGGCGGAGCACCGGGGGAAGTGACCTTGAGTTCTTCCACCTTGCGGCGTTTTGCCCGCAGGTCGTCGTTCATTGCGCGGTCAAAGGCCTGTCGAGCCTCGTTGATTGTCCATTTTGTCGGTGAGGCATCTCCATAGAGTACCACCCGCAATTGCTCTTGAGACCCTTCCACAAAGGCTTTGGAATCAGGATTCTGCTTGAGGTATTCCTGCCAGGCACCGTCAATCTCACGGAACAATTCGCCATAAAGGCGAGCCAGATCGTATAAGTTGACCGGCTTCTTCTCTTCGAGTTTTTTGAGCAGTAGAGGATGAACTGGCTTGCTTCCTTCACCCGAGGCTTTCGCCTTTGTGATCAGTTCATCCAGCTTAGAAGAAAACTCGCTGGCCTTGAGCCCGAAGGTGTCGTACCAGACACCGAACACCAGTTGATTTCTGTCACGATGATTGTTCAACCAGTCGCGCCACTGATTCACCATGCGTGGCTGCGGTTCCTCGCCTTCAATCTTCATCTGAGCGTCATCACGTGCAGGGGATGACTGCTTGATCAACAATTGCAGAATCTCTCCCACTCGATGCCTCATCGAGTGCTGGACTTTCTCAAAGTACTTCTGCTCGGCCTCATCGACAACTTTTTCCCGCTTTGCCAGTTCTTCGAGAAACTCCTTATAAGCCTGCGAATCCCCTGGCTTGCCAATCTCGGGAAGCTCTTCCGGCTCGTAAGAGGCCTGAAAAATGCCATAAAAACCGTAATATTCATCGATCGAGACCGGGTCGAACTTATGATCGTGGCACCGGGCACATTGCACTGTCATGCCCAGAAAACCACGCATGGTCACATCAATGCGGTCATCGATAATGTCATGTGTATTGTTGAGATAACGCCTGCCGGTCGTCAGAAAGCCCAACGCGGCCAGATGCATCTTGTCTGGCCCGGCATCCACCTGATCGGCCGCCAACTGGTACTTAACGAATTCGTTGTAAGGCATGTCGCTGTTGAATGCCTGAATAACCCAGTCACGGTAGGTATAGGCGTATGGGTAACGATGCTCGTCTGTGAAAACATACCCTTTGGTATCGGCATATCGAGCCACATCCAGCCAGTGGCGTCCCCAGCGCTCACCATAACGTGGAGAATCGAGCAATCGATTGACGACTGTCTCTTCAGCACTTGGCGACCGATCTGACATGAAGGACTGAACTTCCGCAAAAGTTGGTGGCAGTCCATGCAGATCAAAGGTCACTCGACGAATCCATTTCGCTTTATCTGCAGCGGACGACAGATCGAGGCCCACTCCCTCCAGCTTATGAAGAATGTACTGGTCGACAGGTGTTTTGACCTTGGAACGATTTTTTACTGAGGGAGGAGGGGATTCATTGAGTGGTTGAAATGCCCAGTGCTTTTCACGGGCCACTTGAGGATCGCGGAGATTATCGCCAGAGGGCGCCCCATCCTGTGCCGATTTTGGCCAGACAGCACCCGCATCAATCCAGCGTTTCAGGTCGGCAATCGCAGCTTCGGGTAACTTCCCTTTCGGAGGCATCTGAATGTCATCATCGCGGTATTCGATCACTTTGAAGAGTCGGCTCTCAGGGCTCTTACCTGGGAGGATCACATGGCCTGAAGAAATTTTGGCTCGCGATGAAGTGATTGAATCGAGGCGGACATCGCCTTCCTGTTTTTTGGGGCCGTGACAATCGAGGCAATGCTCGACCAGGAGCGGACGAACGCGGTTTTCAAAGAACGCCACTTGAGCGGGGTCAGCCGCGTCATCGGCCTGAGCGACGGCAGGTATCGCATGAGCAACAAGCATCAGGAGAACCAGGACTGCGTACTGCACGAAATGGCGGCCCCTGGAACTGTTTCCAGTCGTACCTGGATCGATCAGACGAAGCTCGCGAAGTGTCAACATGTCGTATCACCGTCGGCAGGGCAGGGGAGAGTCAATGCAGGAGGGCAAATGATCGGCAGGAGTTTCATGCGAACATGATCACATCAAACTTTCTTTACTTATTGTGTCGGTCATTTCGCCAATCATCAAGGGAAAATTATGCCCGGCCGATGCAATCCGCATGATGTCACGAAGTCAACAGCCATAAAGCAACGAGCCCGCCAGAATTTCTCCTGACGGGCTCGCTTGAGGCCTTTATTCAATTCGAAGCAGCCATTACGTCTTTGCCAGACGTTCAGCTTTTTCCTTCTTGCGTTTTTCGACCACTTCGTCGACCAGGTTGCGTGGCAGCATGGAGTAGCGGCTGAATTCCATGGTGAACGTACCCTTACCCTGCGTCATCGAACGCAGTTCGTTGGCATAGTCGAACATCATGGACAGAGGAACTTCAGCACTGATGACGGCAGTTCCCAGGTTGGTATCCGAGGAATTGATCACACCACGCTTGCTGGAGAGCTGCCCTGTCACTGAACCCTGGAACTCTTCGGGAACTTCCACTTCGAGCTTCATGATCGGCTCCAGCAGACCGATATCGGCCTTCTTGAGCGTATCACGCATACAATCGAAACCGCAGATGTCGAACGCCATTTCCGAAGAATCGACGTCGTGGTAGCTGCCGTCCTGCAGAACCATACGGACATTCACCACTTCGCACTCGCAGAGTGGCCCCTTGACGATCCCGCGCTGGAAGCCCTTATCCGTTGGAGCAATATACTCCTTCGGAATACGACCACCGGAAACGTCATTCACGAATTCATAAGGCATCACGCTGTCTTCAGGCAATGGTTCCAGGTAGCCCACAATGTGAGCAAACTGACCTGAACCACCGGTCTGCTTCTTGTGCTTCCAGTTGAATTCCACCTTCTTGGTCGGTGTTTCGCGGTAAGCCACACGTGGCTGACCAACGATACATTCGACGCCATATTCTCGCTTGATGCGCTCTACATAAATATCGAGGTGCAACTGCCCCATACCGGCAATCAGCGTCTGACCAGTTTCTTCGTCAGTCAAAACGCGGAAAGTCGGATCTTCACGGCGGAAACGTTCCAGAGCTTTGCCGAGCTTGTCTGCCCCATCGCGCTTCACTGGCTCGATCGAGAGACGGATCACGGCGTCAGGCACGAAGATGCTTTCCAGCGAATAGTTCGTGCCTTCTGCGCAGAACGTATCCCCCGATGCACAATCAACACCCACCAGAGCCACAATGTCACCAGCTTCACCCGTTTCAATATCTTCACGGCTGTTGGCGTGCATGCGCACCAGTCGGCCAAAGCGCACTCGCTTGCCCGTACGGGTGTTAACATAGCTATCACCCTTAATGATCTTGCCCTGATAGATACGGGTGTAAGTCAACTGACCAAACTGCTCGACAACGGTCTTGAAGGCCATACAGACGAGCGGCTTAGCAGGATCTGACGAGAGCGGTACCCGGTTCCAACCTGGCTGAAGGGCCGAAGTATCCGCTGGCGGCTTCATGTCGTTGTCCATGGCCGACAGTTCGCGATCCAGCGGGCTGGGCAGGTAGTATGTCACTGCATCGAGCAATTCCTGCACACCCTTGTTCTTGTAAGCCGTGCCCATCATGACAGGAACGATCTTATGTGTCAGCGTGCAATCGCGAATGATGGGACGGAGTTGTTCAGCGGAGAGTGGCTGCTCTTCGAGAATCGCCATGGCCACGTCATCATTGAACATCGAGAGTGTCTCGAGCATGAACAGACGAGCTTCGGCAGCTTTCTCAGCATATTGAGCAGGGATTTCTTCATAGCGAACGACTTCGCCGTCTTCTCCATCGAAGAACGCTGCGCGCATTTCGACAAGATCGATGACGCCTTCGAAAGCTGCTTCACGACCCATGGGAATCTGCAGAGGGCAGGGGTTGACCATGAGCTTATCGCGCACCATCCCAATGACCTTCTCGGGATTGGCCCCAGTACGATCCATTTTGTTGATGAACGCAATGCGTGGCACCTTATACCGCTTCATCTGGCGGTCAACAGTCAGCGACTGACTTTGCACACCACCGACGGAGCAGAGCACGAGGATCGCACCATCGAGCACGCGCAGACTGCGTTCCACTTCCACGGTGAAGTCCACGTGGCCAGGAGTGTCGATGAGATTAACGGTGTAATCCTTCCACGTGACTTGCGTCGCAGCGGAAGTGATCGTGATCCCTTTTTCGCGTTCGAGTTCCATGTGGTCCATGGTAGCCCCGACGCCGTCCTTACCTTTCACTTCGTGAATCGAGTGAATACGGCCGGAGTAAAACAGAATGCGCTCGGAGAGCGTCGTTTTGCCGGAGTCAATGTGGGCCGAAACACCAATGTTGCGGTAACGGGATAGATCCATGATTTCAAAAATCCGTGAAAGGGACAGAAAACAACCAGACAATCAGAAACCTTGATTTGCCTCGGCAGATCAGCCGCCGGAGGAACTTCAGGAAACAAACCATCTGATCGACAGAAAGTGAGTGAAAAACAACTTCTGCGATCACTGGGGCTGAGGATGAAAACCCTGACGCAGAAAGAACTTAGGATTTTAGCATCGTTGAAAAAGGCGATGCTGTTCGGGGCAGTAATCAGTGGAATCGCAGTGATCAGTCAGACCACTGTCGTGATGCACGAGAGAGTAGGGCTCCTCAAAATGACCCCGATACTCGCGCACCACGGAAACTACATGGGTGGAGGAACTTCCCAAATCAGCATTCTCGATTTTCCCAACTGAATTCCCACTTCATAAAACAAACTTCTCAAAGCATCCCCAGAATCATCAGGCAAAGAACTGCTGAGGAGAGAAGCATGAATCCTGAAATGCACACTAGTACAGCGTAATCTGAGATAATCCAGACTATGCCTATTTAGCAGTACAATATCTTTCCTGCGATCTTTCGTGAAGTCTCGATGGGCTCGCGGTAGAAAACTTGTTCAAAAATTCCCAACTCTCTCAGGCAAAAGGATATCCAGCCGCTGTTCAGCAGACATTTCCTTCCCCTCGGGGACCTGTTCTGCATGTCCTGCGTTAATCGCATGAGCTTGCTGCCACCGTTTGAAACGACTCCACGACTCGTGGCAAACAATCGCCGGGAATATCCAGATGTGTGCACAAACGAATTTTCTGGCGGCCAAAGGCCAGCACAAGGACACCTTCCCGCTGCAAAAGTTCGACGAATCGATCAGCAGGGCCCCACTCTTTGGCAATTTCGATGATCACAATATTCGTCGAAACAGCCTTCAGATCGATCGAAAGCTGGGGAACATTGGCGATCTGTTCCGCTAACCAGCGAGCATGCGCATGGTCGTCTTTCAATCGCTCGACATGATGATCGAGAGCGAACAACGCGGAAGCAGCCATCATCCCGCCCTGCCGAATGCCGCCACCAAAGAGCTTACGGGCACGTCTGGCTCTGGCCATCATCGGCTGGCTTCCCACAAGCATGGAACCCATCGGGCAGCCCAATCCTTTGGAAAAACAGATCGAGACGGTATCGGCGAACTCGCAAAACTCCCGTGGGCTGTAACCTATAGCCTGACAGGCATTGAACAAACGCGCGCCATCGACATGCACTGCCAGATGACGGGCATGTGCCCAATCGGCGACTTCACGAAATGCCTGAAGTGGCCAGGGTCTGCCACCACCGCGATTTGTTGTATTTTCAACACAGACCACTTTTGTGATCGATTCATGCTGATCGTGGCCGTGAATCATCCCTTCCAGTTGATCTGCACGAAAGATTCCCCCTTCGCCATCAATCAATCGACAAGTCACACCATGCAGGGCAGCAGGGGCTCCTTGTTCGTAATAAAAGATGTGTGAGGAACCATCGAGCAGGATTTCGTCACCACTCGAGCAATGGGCTCGCAAGGCCATCTGATTGGATTGAATTCCTGAACAGGCATAAACAGCAGCTTCCTTACCCAGCATTTCCGCCACACGCTGTTCGAGCCGATTGATTGTCGGATCTTCGCCGAACATATCATCGCCCACTTCAGCTTCCGCAATCACCCGCCGCATCTCGGGAGTCGGCCGTGTCACTGTATCGCTGCGTAAATCGATTGTTCTGACATTCACTACGACTAACCCTTAGATTTCGAACGACCTGTCATCGAACACCATCCACCCTCTGGAGAGACAATTCACTCAGGAGGTGGGCTCTCGTGGACTTCAAGAGACGCTTTACCTACCATACATTATGCATTTTCGATTCACTGATCACATATGACAGAGATCGGACAGGACAGAGATCGGATCACACCGAAGAGAATGCCAGTCATTGCCCGAAAGCGAAAGCTCAGGCAGATGACTTCCTGCGACGATTGAAATTTAACCTCGGAATCACCTCCCATGACCGCTGGCCCTGGCGCCGATTGGCTTCCCGTTTATGAGTATGGTACGGAATCAGCAGAGCAGGCTTTACTGACTCTCCGGAAAAAACTGAGCCCGCGCGGCGATATTGTCTCTGATGCAGGTCGTGCCAGAACCATCGAACTCTTCGGTGCACCGCTTTCGCCTCGTGAGGTGGCAACTCGCATTCTCTCTGAAATCAAAGAGCAGGGAAGAGAAGCTCTGCTGAAGTATGCTCGCTTACTCGACAAGCCAGATCTTCAAGACGACGATCTGCGTGTTCCTCAAGCAGAAATTGAAGCAGCTCACGCAGCGGTCGATCGACAATTTCTGTCCACGATTCGCCGCATTCGCGAAAATGTCTCTGAGTTCCAGTCACGGATTCTCCACGAAGATGTCCGTCTCGTCAGACAAGACGGCCTGGCCCGGGTGGAGTTGACTCAGAGATATCTGCCACTCAAAAGGGTTGGTATCTGCGTTCCCGGCGGTGCCGCAGCTTATCCCTCGACAATTCTCATGACGGCTATCCCCGCCCAGGCTGCGGGAGTTCAAGAACTGGCAGTCGTGACGCCTCCCACAAAATTTGGCGCTTACAACACCCACGTTCTGGCCACCTGTGCTGAACTGGGAATCACAGAAGTTTATCGTGTGGGAGGAGCACAGGCGGTCGCCGCACTGGCTTACGGCGTCGAAGGGATTCCCCGGGTCGATAAAATCGTAGGCCCGGGCAATATGTTCGTCGCACTGGCCAAACAACTTGTTTATGGCGATGTCGATATCGACAGCATTGCGGGCCCCAGTGAAGTTGTGGTGATTGCCGATGATTCCGCCACAGCCAGCTTTGTTGCCAGTGATCTGCTCTCTCAGGCCGAACACAGCCCCGGATCGAGTATTCTGATCACCTGGCATCGCCCGCTGATCGAAGAAGTGCAAGCGGAAATTCATCGTCAGCTGACTGATTTGCCCAGGTCTGAACTGGCCTCAGCGAGCCTGCGAGATTTTGGTGCGATTGTTCTGGTCGATTCGCTCGAAACGGCCTGCCAGTTGACCGATGAACTTGCCCCCGAGCACCTTCATCTGTCGACGAAATCGCCTGATCAGTTACTAGAGCGGATTCAAAATGCCGGCGCTATTTTTTGCGGACATTACACTCCCGTTGCACTGGGCGATTACTTTGCCGGGCCTTCGCATGTTCTACCAACAGGGGGAACGGCCCGATTCGCAAATGGGCTCTGTTCGAATGACTTCCTCAAGCGATCTTCAGTGATTCGCTTCAATCGTGACGCACTCGATGATGCTGCACAGGATGTTCGCACAATCGCGACTGTGGAAGGACTGACGGCGCACAGTCAAAGTGTCGATATTCGCTTGAAGGATGAATAATCCCCTATCGCCACCGAACGGATTCACATTCTGGGATCTTGATCCCTCGAATTGATCATTAAGGATGAAATGTGCCTGCAGACGATTTGAAAGACTGGCCCCACCTGCTCAAAGCCTTCGATGAGGGTGTGGCGACCGGACTGCATCGTGGCCTGCAGATTTACATCTCACAACATGGCCAGCTTCTCCTGGAAGCAGCACTGGGAGAAGCCGAATCAGGCCTGCCACTCACCTCAGAACACAGGATGCTCTGGCTTTCTTCAGGTAAGCCGCTGCTCGTTTTAATCTTTGCCAGAATCTGGGAGCGTGGCCTGATTGGCATCGATCAACCGATTTGCCACTGGATTGAAGAATTCGGTACTCACGGAAAAGAAACGATCACCTTCCGACATGTTTTAACTCATACAGGCGGCTTTCGCGTTCTCGACCTGGGCTGGGAAACAAAATCGTGGCCAGACGTGATCGAATTAATCTGTCGGACATCACTGGAAAATGACTGGGTTGTCGGTGTCACGGCTGGATATCACACCATCAGCAGCTGGTTCATCCTGGCTGAAGCACTCTCGCGGGCAACAGGGCTTTCTGTGCGGGAGTTGTTCGATCAGGAACTTCGCTATCCCCTCGGCTTGCCAGAATTATCCATCGGCTTATCCGAGGAATGGTACATCGAGAACCGATCGTCCGTTGCACCCATGTATGCTCGTATCAAAGGGGAATTGCAACTTCTCGATTGGCACCAACCCCCAAGAGCCATCTGCATTTCGCCGGGGAGTAACACCCGTGGGCGAGCACGAGATCTGGGTGCCGTCTATGAAATGATTCTTAAAGAGGGGGTGGCGGCTGATGGTTCGCGTTACCTCCACCCCACGACGATCGCCGCTCTGACAGCCAGGCATCGAGTGGGCCTGTTTGATTTGACGCTTCAGCATATCGTCGATTTTGGACTGGGTTTCATCATTAACTCGAAGGCTTATGGCCCGGAGACCGTACCATATAGTTATGGACTCTGGACCTCCCCGCGAACGTTTGGTCATGGTGGTTCTCAATCATCCATTGGGTTCTGCGATCCTGAATCGGGGATTGTTGTCACCTGGGCCACGAATGGAATGCCCGGAGAAGGGTGGCATCAGCGACGAAATCGAGCATTACAGCATGCCATCGGACTCGACCTGTTTGAGAGATTTCCGCAGCTCAATACGGGAGCCAGCACTTGAAAGGATTGAGTTGTGACATCGTGATCCTCGGTGCCGGAGTCGTGGGCTTATCGATGGCTCTCGAGCTTCGTCGTCAGGGTTTGGGTGTCATTGTTCTTGAAAAGTCGCTGCCGGGACAAGAAGCTTCCTGGGCAGGAGCGGGCATGCTCCCACCAGGCTATCAGCTGGATCACTCTTCCTCTGAAGCTCGACTGAGAGCCATGTCTCATCAGCTCTGGAATTCCTGGGCTGATCAACTCTCCTCGGAAACGGGGATTGATATTGGCTATCGCAGGCAAGGTGCTGTGGGCCTGATACCAAGTGGGGATTCGCAGCGTCAGCTCTTTGATGATTACGCGCAGGAAGGGGTGACTGTTGAACAACTCTCGAAAGAAGATCTAAAGCATCGCTTTGGCTGCCAATCCTCCACCGAGGAAACAGGTTTTTTCATTCCAGAGTTTGGTCAGGTACGAAATCCCAGATATCTCCGCGCATTGCAGACAGCCTTTCAGCAGGCCGGTGGCATCATCAAATCACAGACGACGGTCGCTCAGTGGAATATCAGCACTTCTGAAGGGATTCGCTTAACCACCACCAATGGCGAAGAAATTTGCGGCGACAAACTGATTCTGGCCACAGGAGCCTGGACGCAACATCTTCTGCGGCGTTCCTCTGATGTCATAAACCCGGGAATTCGCCCCATTCGCGGACAGATTGCCTTACTCAAGGAAAGCATCCCCACGCTTTCTACGATTATTGAACGTGGCAAGCAGTACGTGGTTCCCAGGGGTGATGGTTATGTGCTGATTGGTTCCACCGAAGATGACTGTGGATTTGATCGATCAACTCAGCCGGAGTCGATTCAGCAACTGGTTGCATTTGGCACTCGTCTTGTCCCATCTTTGCTTAATGCCCAACTGGAAAGATCCTGGGCCGGCCTCAGGCCTTGGAACGGTTCGACAACCCCCTGGATCGGTTGGATGAGTGAAGCAGGGTGCGGAGCCCATGAACGGGTTTTGATCGCTGCCGGACACTTTCGTCATGGCCTGCAGATGTCTCCGGCCACCGCCCAACTGGCCCGACAGTTGATCCTGCAGCAACCGACAGCCATCAGTTTACCTCCCATCTCTCCGGAACTGGCCTTAGCTCAGCCGGCATAGTCAGGCCATCGAGGATACGGCATGAGAGCAGTCGTTCAACGAGTGACAGAAGCCCGTGTCAAAGTGGCGGGCAAGATCGTGGGCGAGATTGGCCGTGGTCTGATGGTGCTGATTGGTGTCAGCACGCGTGACACAGAGGCCGACGCGGAATGGTTGGCAGACAAGTTGGTGGGTCTCCGCATCTTTGAAGACGAGGACGGAAAAATGAACCTCGCCTGCACTGAGATCGGGGGAAGTGTTCTGGCTGTCTCTCAATTCACACTTCTGGGAGATGCTCGTCAGGGCCGGCGTCCCAGTTTCACTATGGCCGCCAGACCAGAACTGGCAGAGCCACTTTACGAGCAGGTCGTTTCCATTCTCCGTGATCGAGGGCTTAACGTGCAGACAGGTCAGTTCCGTACGGAAATGAAAGTCGAACTGATCAACGATGGGCCAGTCACCATGCTGCTCGACAGCCAGAAACTTTTTTAAGTTTTGCCGGGCAAGTTCTTCCTGGTCAGCCGCCCGAGTTGCATCGCGACAACTTTCGGGCTGATGAGCAAAACTCCTCATCGATCTTTCGCTTCACCCAGCGATCAACAGGGGAGCATCTCAGAGGAGCCAATCGACGGGTTCAAGCCAGCCGCAAATTCGGTACGACGATTCCCAACTGGATTTCTGGGTCGAAAAGCAACATAACGGACATTATCGGACGTTGCAGTTGGGGGTGTTTTTTGTTGTCTGGCGACACGGAATGGACTGGCTGGCCTGCTAACGAAAACAGACAGCCCGGTGGCGGCTTGCCTTCCGGGCTGTCTGTTCGTGAGGCTTGAAGTTCACTCTGTCTATGAAACAGATTCGCCTCTTATTTGGAATTGCTCACGAGAGTCTGCTCTGCCGTGGGCGCTTCCTGGCTGATCTTGGTTTGGACGACTTCGTCAAACTCGCCAATCTTGCGGAACTTCTGATATCGCTGTTCCAAAAGTTCCGGCCCGCTCAATGGCAAGAGTGCTCGCAGTTGTCGAACGATGGTCGCCTTCAAGTTGGTGGCCATGGCCCGATGATCGCGATGGGCGCCACCCAACGGTTCAGGGATCACTTCATCGACGATCCCGAAACGGAGCAAATCTTTCCCGGTGAACTTGAGTGCCCGGGCGGCCTTATCGGCAAATTTCACATGCTTCCACAGAATCCCCGCACAGCCTTCGGGACTGATCACGGAGTAATAAGCAAACTGAAGGACTGAAACCGTGTTCCCAATGCCAATCCCCAGAGCACCACCAGACCCCCCTTCACCAATCACCACGGAAATGATCGGGACGGGTAACCGGGCCATCTCTCGGAGATTGTAGGCGATCGTGTAAGCCTGGCCCCGCTCTTCGGCACCGACGCCTGGATAGGCGCCTGGAGTATCAATGAGGCACACAATCGGCAGACCGTACTTGGCGGCCATCTGCATCTTCAAAAGAGCCTTACGATATCCTTCGGGATGAGCACAGCCATAGAAGCATTCATTTCGCTCTTTGAGCGTGCGGCCTTTCTGCTGGCCGATGAACATCACCTTGTAATCATCCAGTTTGGCGAAACCAGTGATAATGGCCCGGTCGTCGCCAAATGTCCGGTCTCCGTGCAGTTCGATGAACTCATCACAGATCAGTTCGATGTAATCGAGAGTTTGTGGTCTCTCAGGATGACGGGCGACCTTGACAACATCCCAGGCGTCAAGATTCTCAAAAACTTCTCGCTTCATCCTCGCCAGTTCAAGTCGGACAGTGCGGATGGATTCGAGAATTGCCGGTGTGGGATTCGACTGCGATTCCAGTTGCGAGAGTTGATCCTCGAGCTGAAAGATCGGGCGTTCAAACGGGAGCTGAAATTGCGGTGACATAAAACTTCCATGGCATGACAGACACGGCAATTGCTCCGCTGCTGCCAGTCAGCGGGTTGCTCCGCATGACCGGCCAATCGCAATCACTGGGTGAAAGTCAATGGTCGTCAAAAATTCACAGGGATGCCGAGGTCTCCCAATGACGGAGAATTCGGCGAATCTCCCAATTTGGGATTACCGTTAAGTTAATCAGTTAGATCACATCCGGCAATTCCGTCATGACTTCGAGATCATCATCGCTGGAACCCGAACCTTGAGCTGTGGGATGGGGAGCGTTTGGCCGGGGAGGCACCTGCCCTGGCCCGGGCGGCTTGGGCGGCATGGACTGAGGAGGTCGCCCAGCCATTGGCGGATTCTGGGGAGGCATGGGAGGCCCTGCCGGTGGTGCATTGGGAATGGGTGCTGCTGATCCTGCTGGTCGCGGCATTTGTGCTGGGAAACCCGCTTGTGCCGGGCGGGGGGGCCCTTGGGGAGGAATTCCCGGTTGAGGCATGCCTCCCGGTGGCATCACTCCCGGGGGAAGCATGCCAGGTGGTACAGAACCTGGCGGCATCATTCCTGTAGGAACCATACCGGGAGGGGCCATGGCTGCTGGAGCCATTCCCGGAGGATAAGCGTTCGGAGCGAAGTTCCCTGGGGGGCCATAAGGTGATGGTGCATAAGGGTTTTGAGGCATCACACCAGGCGGCAGCATGCCCGGTGGAAAATTCTGTGGAGGTGGCCCCCCTTGTGACTGTGGCCGCTGCGCTGTGGGCGGTGCTCCCCCTGGCCTGGTCTGTGGCGCTTGTGCGGCGGCCGCCTTTTTTGCCTTTGCTTGTTTACGCCGTTCAAGTTCGGCCGAGTGACGAGCCCCCAGTTCCGGGTTATCGCGGATCATCTGCTGGCGTAACACATCGGCCCGGCTGTCGACCTGCACTTCCCCCAGCGTCTCCATAATCCTGGCTTCTTCACTCAGCTTTTCATTATCGAGAGCCTTAGGGACGACATCTTCCTTGAAGATGCGAATTCGTCGGAGTTCAGAATTGATCTCCTGAAAATCCTTGTATCGATTCTGTGGCTTCTTAGCCATCAGCCTCTGAATCACACGATCCATCTCGGGGGTGACGTTAGGATTCAGTGACGAAGCCATGGGTGGTTCCATGGCAATATGCTTCTGCAGCAATTCCTGAGGTGTGGAACCTTGGAATGGCATTTTTCCACCAGTCACGATCTCAAAAAGCGTCACGCCATAGCTGTACATATCTGTCTGGAACGAGGGGGCGCGCTTCAGAATCGTTTCCGGCGCGAGGTACATTCGCGTCCCTTGAATCACCTTGACACCACCGCCACCCATGAGTTTCGAAAGTGCGCCGGGCGGGTGCATGGCCAGAGAGAAGTCAATCAATTTCACTTCACCGGCCCGATTCATCAGCACGTTTTCCGGCTTGTAATCTCGATGAATCCAGCCTTTCTGGTGCAGGTGAGCCATGGCCTGGCAAGTGCCTTCGATATATTTGGCAATTCTCGATTGCAGAGCCGCCGGCTCCCCCTTGATTTGCAGCTTCACATTGACTGCCCGAAAGTATTCCATCAGCAGGTAGGAGTGATCCCGCCCAATGACGAGTTTCTCGTTGCGGATGATATTCGGGTGATCGAGCGTCTTACCGACGGCGGCTTCCATCCGCAAAGTGGCTTTGGCAGCTGCTTTATCAGGGACATTCGCGAGCATGAGCTTCATCGCCAGAGTGCGGCCCCCCGGCCCACCTTCCTGAACTTCCCAAACTTGAGTCGTACTTCCTGTCGCGATGGGACTGATCAGTTGGTACTCATCGATCATATTGCTGTCGTCGTCACTCAAGGGTCTGCTCACTGAATGGAAGATTGGTCGGGAAATACAACAGCGACGGGTCAACCTGAGGAATGGGCGATAACGGGCTCCCCTTCTGAAACAGAATCAGGCACGAGTACATGCCATCAATCCATTCCATCCAACAAAGGCCAATTGCCACTCCAGGGAAACTTCCAGATAGGTAAGTTCCTCCTTTTAGAATAATTATGCTGATCAGCAGATTTCCAGCAGGTTATTGCCTGCCGGGAAAAATGATGACCAAGTTCAAAGAAAAGGGCTCGCAGAGAATTCCTCTGCGAGCCCTTCAAGTGACCACAACTCAATCCACGAATTACCTGTCAGAAAACCTGAGCACCCTTGAACGTGAATCGAGCTAACTGATACGCGTCGCTTTGAAAAAATGCTTAACGGGTAAGCATTGCTTACACACGAAGTCACACCCAGAAATGCGATCAAAAGCCGACGTCAGAATTACCTGGGGGTGGGGTACGACCAGGAGTGGCTGGTGTCGCCCCTGGTTTGGTCGTCAACTGGCTGGGTTGAATCTGGAATCCATCACCGAGAGTGTGAGACGATTCATAAACCACCTCGTCACCGGTCAGGAAAGCTCCACTGACAAACAAACGACCGGTGCCAACCGATGCCAGCAAATTGACAGGGATATCGCGAATGACGTTGAGCCGCACAACCTGGACTTTGCGACCACCATCACCAGAATTGAGTATTGCGGCTGCCGGTACTTCGACCACATTCTGCCTCGGAATCATCGGGGGATAGACCGTCATCCCGGATTTCAATTTTCCGTCGGTGTTCTCGAAAATCACAATCGCACTCGTGACCGTCTCGAACAGATCTCGCAGGTTGTCAAACCTGGGATTCAGTGGGAGGACAGATTCGATCTTCCCTTCGAGTTCATTTCCTTCAATTTTGAGTTTTACAGCTTTCCCGACTTCTGCGGCGGCCCGTTCGATGGGAACTTCCACCACAATCTGGGAAGAATCTGCCACAACCGCGACCGGTTGCCCTGCCCTGACAAACTCGCCAGTCGCGACGAGAAATCGCTCGATCTCGCCATCAAAGGGTGCTCGAATCGAAGTCTGATCGAAGATGAGTTGTGCGAGATCGAGTTCTGCCTTGGCAGCTTCAAGCTTTGCATCGCTGACGGCCTTGGCCGATTCCGAACCATCTCCCGATTTCTGCTCAAGTGTCGCCACTTTGAAGAGTGCTTTGGCACGATCCAACTGCAGTTTGGCCCGTGTATTTTCCAGCCGGAGAATCTCGGACTGTCCGGCGACTTTGGCGCCGGGTTTTTGCGTGATGGATCGAATCACGCCATCGGCGGGAGCAACCAGTTCGACTCGTGATTTCGGTACGAGAGAAAAGTTGATTCGGTACTTCTGGGGGTCAATCAACTGCACCCCTTCCCGCTTGATCACAATCTGATCACCAGGACTGGCAATGGGTTTAGCCTCGCCTGTTTCAGCTGCTGGAGCAGCGGGAGGCTGGGCCAGACCCGGTGCGGGATCAGTCAGGAGGAATGTTGCCCCCATCATCGACAGCGAAACACTCTGCCTGAGTGCTCTTAAATCAAACGCCATGAAGACAGCCTTTCAAACGGTGGCGCTCACAAATCAATTCTCCAACTGGCAGAACATGAAGTTCTCCAACTGGTAACGCTACGTTGACTCGTTCTATAAAGTCAATTCGCAGGTCGATTTGAATCGAGGAGATGAAGGAATCTTTGCAATAAACACTCCTGCAAAAATTCCGAGAGCGAATGGATCGTTGTGAAAGTCTGCCCAGAATCAAGGACCAACAAAGCCTCTACTCTTCATAAAGCTTCGGTTTGCGGCGACGAGGCTTGGCAGAGCGGTATTCTTCGTACTCAGGTGCTGGTGCCGGTACCTTGCCACTCATGGATTTCGTGGCTTTGACAATCGAGTAGCCGCGAATCAGATCGCTGGTCACATTTTCAAACAATAACGGTAGCGATTCGACATACCAGGCAGGTGCTTTGGTGACGATATAAATTCGACCACCCGGAATGAGAATACGGAACGCAGTCTCAATGAAAATCCCGGCGATCTTGTAATTCGAGAAATAGGGTGGGTTCGCGTAGACGACATCCACGCTGTTGGATTCCAAGGATTTCCCGGTGGCATCCAATCGAGTCTGCACTCGACTGGTTCCGTTTTCCTTTGCTGCCCACTGAGTACATTCAATAGCCCGAGGATTCGAATCCACAGCCAACACGTCGAGTTCCGGATGTCGCAAGGCGGCGGCAACAGCCACTCCACCACTGCCGCAACCCAGATCAACAATCTGTCCCTGCTCCATCGGTTCGATCACCGAGATCAGCGTGCGTGCTCCGACATCCAGCTTTCTGTGGGCAAACACACCTGGGCGACTTTTCATGCGAATCAGCCGCTCACCGTCTCGAAACATGAATTCACAGTCATGATTCTTGAGCTTCTTCGGGGACTCCGTCTTGATTGCCAGATATGTCACACCTTTACGAGTGGGCCGACGAGTCACTTTAGGGAAGAATCGCTGTATCTCCGTATGCAACCACTGATCATCTCTCATATCAGTTGTCGCAATGAGAGTTCCCCCCTCGACCAGACGAACACATGCCTGCTGTAACAGATCTCTGGTCAGTTCTGCTTCACCAGTTTTAGGTAACACCAGACAGATCGTCTGGTACTCGATTCCTGGAAAGTCGGGTTCGCAAACCAGCTGCAAATTGGCAGGCACACCCGCTGGTGCCAATGCGGCCTGATCACGCAAATGAACATCCAGAAACCAGCAGGTCACCTGACTTTGTGGCTTTGCGATGGCCAGTGCAAAAGCAAATTGTGCCCGCCCCGAACTGTTACACAGGATTCTTTCACCCTGAACATCAGCCAGCGCATCGACCATCAATTGTTCGGCTGGTCGAACCTTCGGGACATACTGGGGAGCCACCTCCCCTTTTCGTAATCGGCGCGGTGAATTCATGAAGAAGATCTTTCCTATCGGGCCCATCTGGAGTCAGCCCGCTGTATTCATTGATTCTATTCGTTGGCTCGGAATCGAATCTGCAGCCAGAACCAGTCGATCGTTTGAGATCGTCCGGCGATGGCTACTTTGTATTCCGGTTGCCGCTTGCCGCCAAAACATTCAGGCTCAGGCGGTCGTAATGTAACACTTCAGGTAGTTGGATTCCGGACATTGCAATGATTGCGGATGATCTGGCGAGGGGCCGCGCGCTTCTAAAATTTTCAGTTCACGCCGAGCCTGCCAGGCAGCTTCACGAAGAACCTGCTGAAACAGGTCATGAGTCACCAATCCGCTGCAGCTGCAGGTCACGAGCGTTCCCTGTGGCTCAAGAACATCCAGTGCCAGTCGATTCAGTGAGTGATAGCCTTTGAGACCCGAATCCATAGTTGATCGGCTTTTCACCAGCTTGGGCGGATCCAGCACGATGGTCTGAAACCGGACCCCCTGATTACGAAACTCCGTCAGAACTTCAAAAGCATCACCATGGCGGACTTCATATCGGTCGGCAAGACCATTTCGTGTGACGTTCGCAGTGGCATTCTCAACAGCGATCTTCGAAGTATCGACACCAATGACATGTGTGACTTCCCCATGCCTCAGGGCGTTCATGCCAAAGCCCGCCGAATAACAACACAGATCAAGCATGTTGCCACTGGCAAACTGAGCGGCTCTGAATCTGTTCTCCCGCTGATCCAGATAGAAACCCGTTTTTTGTCCGTCGACCAGATCCACATGGTAAACCAGCCCATGCTCTTCAACAGGGATAAACGCTGGAGGTGTTTCGCCTCGAAACAATCCATCTATTAATGGCATGCCCTCGGCTTGACGAATCCCCTTCTCTGTCCTGAGCCAGCAACCACTGGCTTGTGTCTGCCGCATCAGTTCATCAACCAGCAATTCCATGCGGGATTGAAGAGCGTGCGATCCCAGTTGGGCCAGCAACCAGTCTCCGTAGCGATCGACAGTTAGCCCCGAAAGAAAATCGGCCTCGCTGGAGATCAACCGTGAGCCATTCATAACCGTTGGAGTTGGCATGAATTTCCGGCGCAGGTCACACGCCATTCGGACTCTCGACCGCCAGAAATCTTCCGCTAAAGGTTGATCTTCATTCCATGAATAGATGCGAACTCGAATGCGACTGGAACTGTTGTAGAGGCCATAGCCCAAAAATTTTTCATTGGCCCCCACCACGAGAACTTCATCGCCAACTTGTGGCTGACCTTCCACGCGGTCTATGGCAGAATCAAACAGCCAGGGATGCCGGGAGGCTCCTCGCGAAAACTGACGACTGGTGACAACCCGAATCAAACGCCCCGCCCTTCTCCACTCACGAATAACAGAAAACTTCCAATTGACGAATCAGGTCGTTGTCTCAGGTCGTTGTCAAAGTGCAGCCACTGGTCATCTCAGAAAGTTACCGTGAACGCAGTTACCGTGAACGCAGGGCAGCCTGCTGCTGATCAACTTCTTCAACATAGGCCAGCAGACGATCGCGCTCATTGGTGAGATGCCTCACGCGCAGCAGAGACTTGACCCGGGTGGTCAGTTCGAGTCGATTGATGGGTTTGGTGAGGAAATCGTCAGCCCCTGCCTGAATGGCCTTTTCGATGTCCCCCATCTCATTCAGAGCTGTCACCATCAGCACGGGGAGCGACTTGGTTGAGGGTTCACTGCGCAGTTTGGCACAGACCTCAAAACCACTGAGTTTAGGCATCATGATATCCAGCAGCACCAGATCGGGCTGCCACTCCCGGACTTTTTCCAGCGTCTGTTGCCCGTCATAGGCCATGGCGATTTCGTATTCATCGCTGGCGAGATAGGCATCGAGCAATTCGCAATTCTGCAAATTGTCGTCTGCAATCAGGATTCGAGAAACAATTGTCATCACTTTAATCCGCAATTATCAGTTCGTAAGTCAGCATGAGTATTGCGATGCTGCCCATCGAGCTGCAAGGTTTCACAAGGCCGCTGGTGTTCAAGTGAGCTCACAATACACACCCTGAAATTCCGCAAGATGATAATAGTAACGACTTTGTCGTATCTTCGAAATGCAGAGAGCCCGTCTCAGCAGGGAGTTGGAAAGAGTCACTCGGAATGAGTCACGTCATCTTCATCGCTGACCGAAACAGTACTGAGGGTGTATAGACCGCCCCCGGCCATCAGGATGGCAATCATCCACCAGAGAGTGCGATTCATGAACCAGATCGAAGGCATCCAATCTAAGGATTCCACGGATTCCAGTGCATTGAGAAGCAACAAAACACTTCCAGCCAGCAGCAAAAACCAGCCCATGCTTCGCCACGAATTCATGGAGTCTGCTGCCACTGATTTCTGTCTCTCCTGAGATGCATCTTCCATGAAACACTTCCTGATCGTCGAAAAGTCATGCACAAAGAATAATGCCGATGGCCCTATGATCCACTTCCATCGAGCAATTCTTCAGCAGAATCTGTTCGACCCTAGAACTGGATGAGTCAGAGTGTTAGCCTGTTTTTTGCATAAATCACATCCATATTTTTGTCACCCTTTCTCATTTTAACCTGCGTGCCCGGTAGGAACACACTGCAACAAGCCATGATGCTCGTTGTTGGTCATCAGTACGTCATGACGTTTTCTCGTGAAAGACAAGCGGATCAGTCAATGCCCGCCAAACTGTCCAGTGAATCATTCCTTGCAACTGTTCGCCGCAGCGGCCTCATTGAGGACGACCGACTTAATATTTTGTATGCGGAATACGCGGAACGATTGAACGGCGAGGCCGATTCCACAGACCTGGCTCAATTTCTTGTCAACCGGAATGCGGTGACCGCCTGGCAGGGTGAAAAGCTGCTCCAGGGAAAACATAAGGGGTTTTTCCTGGGGAAGTATCGCCTGCTGTCACTCCTCGGCCGGGGAGGCATGAGTTCGGTCTATCTCGCTGAACATATTGTGATGCGCCGCCGCTGCGCGATTAAAGTGCTCCCACAAAAACGAGTCTCAGATACTTCGTACCTGGGAAGATTTCACCGAGAAGCCCAGGCTGTTGCTTCACTGGATCACCCCAATATCGTCCGCGCTTACGATGTCGATCATCAGGCGGATCGCGATACAGATATCCACTTCCTTGTCATGGAATTTGTCGACGGGCAGAGCCTTCAGGAACTGGTGTTAAAATCTGGTCAGGTGCCATTTGCAGATGCAGCAGATTACATTCGTCAGGCGGCTCTGGGATTATCCCACGCCCATGGTGCCGGTCTTGTCCATCGGGACATCAAGCCCGGAAATCTGCTTGTGGATCATACGGGGGTCGTGAAGGTTCTCGATCTGGGACTTGCCAGGTTTTTCAGTGATACCGGCGACGATGCCCTCACCATTCAGCACGATGAAAAAGTTCTCGGGACAGCCGATTATCTGGCACCGGAACAAGCCCTCGACAGCCACTCCGTCGACGCTCGTGCCGATATCTACAGCCTGGGCTGCACACTTTATTTTCTACTCACGGGCTCCCCTCCATTTACCGAAGGGACTCTGGCGCAGCGATTGATGGCGCATCAGACCAAACAGCCGCCATCCATTGAGAGCAAGCGGCCGGATGTTCCTGTCGAACTCGCTGCCATCGTCCGCAAGATGATGGCCAAATCCCCAGGCGACCGGCCTGCTTCTGCAATGGCGGTGGCAGAGACCCTGGAAAACTGGTTGAAGCAGTATCGTTCGGGTGAAGTCTCTTCTGGCGGCGTCTCTGTAGAAAGTGATGTTTTACAGCAGGAGGATGCTCATCCCGCGGCTGTGGCAGGTTTGGAATTCCCTCCTCGGGAACCTCTCCCGACGGATATGAGCGTGGCTCCAGCCGGGGATGAACTCTCAGCGTTCCTCACCTCGTTATCCGGTGGAGTTTCCACACCCCTCCCTGAACCAGTACCGCAGCGAAAAACGCCAGAGGTCGCCAAGCCTTCGACGGATTCTGCCAAAGGAAAGAAATCATCGAGCAGCACTGGGCAGCCAGTCCATGATTTTCAGTTTCTTGAGCCACTGAACCACTTGCCTGAAGAGGGGCATTCTTCGAAATCCAGCTCGGTTTTTGGGGCCGAGATTGCATCCGCTCCAACAAAGGCTCCATCGTCTGTTAAGCTCCCCTCATCGAAGACTTTGCCAGCGAATCAGAACGCCGCTGAAGCATCAGCTGCAAAATCTTCCACAGATCACGCGGGTTCGAAGAGTTTCGAAACTCCAGTTCCCCCAAAATCAGCCTCCGGGATCCAGAGAGCTGCGGGCAGTTCGAAAGCCGCGTTAGAGCCTCCTGAAGCCAAACCTGTTGCAACCCCTCCACAGATTGTGGCTGCCAGCGAAGCTCCCATTCTCGAAGCGATCCCTCTTCGTGAAGGTTCTGGCAATTCCATACCTGAGGCCATTCCTGTACGACGTACTGCGAAAGTGATTCGACCCGCTGCAACAACTCCCTCCCCCACAAAAGTCATTTTGGAAGCAATCCCGATTTCCAATACCGATCTGGCGAGCGAACCCTCACAGATGATTGCGGATGTCGAGCAACCGATCAGAGATACGTCCACTTCGAACCGCAACAGCAGTTCACGCTCACAATCCAGTCGTCACAAAGGAACCGCGAAAAAACTTCCCGGCTGGGCAATCCCTGCTGGCATCGCTTTGAGCGTCGTCTTCGTTCTCGGCGCTGGATATACGATCTTCAGCACTTACAGCACTCCCACCAAGACTGTGGATTACAGCCGACCCGACCCCACGTGGATTGATCGACGTGAAACGACAGTGGGGCCTCAAGGTGAGTTCAAAAAGATCTCTGACGCTCTTGCCAAGGTGCGAGCCAACTTCAAACCTGGCGGAGAGAAAGACCGATTCCGCATTGAGGTCGCTGCGGGGATATATCCCGAGCGAATCGTGCTCGATTCACGAGGAAGTGGCCGTAAATGGCCCGAAAACATCACTGTGGCTGGGGCTGAAAATGCAAAAGTCGTGATTCAGGGAGGAACACAAACCGGTGATCCCATCGTGAAGATTCGCGATGTTCAAGGTTTTCAACTCGAAAACATCACAATCAATGCTGAAAAGCATGAAACCGCCATCGAAGTCGGGGATTACCTTTATGGTACACGCCTGACCAATCTGAGCCTTCTGGATTTTTCAAATGCTGGAATCATTGGAAAGGATGTTTCCGGGCTTCTGGATAAGGAATTCACCATCAATGACTGCCTGATTTCAACGAAGTCGGAGAAGGCCGTCGGTGTCCGGCTGGAAGCCAAAGAAACTCTGGCAGATGTGAGTTTGCTTAAAAATCGATTCCATGGCCCGATGGCGGCTGGTGTACTGATTGAAGCCTCCAGTTTTGCTTCGAAAATCCAGATTCGCGAGAATCGTTTTTTCGAATGCGACAACGCAATCGAGTTTGCAGGCGAAGCGTCATGGCTGGGAATTGCCGTCAGTAATAACACGATTGCTGCTGGAAACCAGGGAGTTGTATTTACCGAACAGCCCGGCTCAGACAGCGTGACACTTTCGATCAGACGAAATCTGTTTGCTGGTCTGAAAGGAGCCGAGATTCGTATTCAATCGAATTTCAGTGCCGATGGTTGGAAGAAGGCGACTGAGGGGAGAACTCAGGGTAATGTGACTGACCGTCTGCCCCCCTCACCTGCTCCGGGTGTGATTGATCTGGCAAACTCGGGTGGCAGCCGTGTCGGCAGCAAAATCAGCTTTAAATCGATGGAACCCACTGATCCCAATTTCCTGGTTCCAGCGACTCCAGCGATCCCCAAGCCGACAGATAACGCTTTGGAGCGAGAGCTGAACCATACCGGCGCTATTGGGCAGTAACCCTATGCCCTGTAATGATCTACGGTAATATTCTGCCCCTCGGCACTGACCCTGACTGCGGACAGGTGAACAGGTCTGCTGCCTCACATTCTTTCTCGCAAACCACTTCCCAGCAACGTGTTACGATAACGAGAACATGTCAACGCGATCCTGAATACGGTCGCTGAACCGAAAGACTTGTCGTAAATTCCTGTGAGCTGGTCACTTAAAGTGTACACTTGCGACGTGTCTTCTCAGCCCTGAGGATAAAGGAGTGGCTGGGAAAAGTTTCCGGCCGATCCGAGAGCAGGCAGGAGGCCAGCGAGAACGCTCAGCGAGGAGCGACAGAACCTAAGGGCAAGATACGAGCCCAGAAGTTGACTGTCTATGAGATTCTCTAATCATCATCAATCTGCTCGCAAAGAAGCACCTCAGGCACGGGAACGTGCCGAGCGACATCAGCCGATTGGTCGTAAGGCCAGATCGGTCGTGAGGCCAACCGCAGCCCATCGCAGTCGATCTCCGGGCCGCATGGATCGAGCCGGACAATTCTCTGCCCCGGAGACCTGGCATGATCCCGTCGAACAACAGCAATTTCGGTGTGTCATCGAGACAGCCGGAGATTCGTTTCGTCATGTGGTGACGGAACAGGAAATCCGTGATCGGCTCGCCGAGTTGCCCGAACACTTAGTTTCCGATCTGCAAGTGGTGCAGTTGAGTCGCATGACGCGCAAACGAGCTATCTTCCCGCTTTATGGCATGCAATGGGGCCCAAATGTCTACCTCTACCCACTCGAAGAAAGCTTGATCGAGCGATACGCACGTATGCCCAAGCCACAATTTCGCATCGACTCAGAAATGTACGGTGGGAAATGGGAAGAGGTCGGCGGTATCTGGCAACTCACATGGACCGAACAGACGATTAAAGATTTCTATCTGAATAACGTTCTAATTCACGAAATTGGCCACTTGAACGACCATCGCAATCGCTCTTATATCGACCGTGAACGTTATGCCAACTGGTTCGCCATTGAGTTCGGCTACCGTGCTTCGCGTGGCCGAAGGGTCTAACAAACTCTGGTTCGCCACGTATAGCGGCGGAAATCACACCACAATCACTTTTTCTTCGCTTTGCGATTTCCTGGAGCTGCACCCTGGGTACTCAGGAAACTGGCACCCATTGTCCGGGCATCCTGCCTATAGACAGCCTGCAATGCGGCGGCTGGAGTATCTCCACCCTGAATTCGTTTCACGAAACTCCCGAAGTTCGATGCGCCACCATTTCGCATGAGAAATTCAACAATCGCATAGCCCGCAGGCCCGACATCCGCTGGCGAAAACGTACCATCCTGGAACACATCCTGTGGTTGCTGAATGCTGTATTGCATCGCTTCGGCTGCCCTTGGCTTGAGGGCCACCACATACGGGTTGCCTTTACCAATCGGACCGGACGCAGCCAATGATAAGCCGGTACCTCTGATGAGCCAGTCAGGGAGATCTCCGCCCCCCTTGAGTAATGCAGCAGCAGCCAATTGCTCGGCCAGATTCAGAACTGCCCCTGGAGACTTCTCTGTGGGATCGTCGCCCACGTCGTAAATGGCCACAAGTGCTGTTTCGAGTGTCGGTGAGACATCGGCATGACCAATGATTTCCTTGGGAACTTCGCGGCGGTTGATCGTCTGATTGAATTCTTCGTAGCCAAAGCGTTCTTTGAAGACGAACACCGCCAGCTTACCCTTCCAGACGGGTGTCTCTTTAAAGCCAAAGGTTGTTTTGAGAACCTTGAGAAACTCACTTCCCGATTCAGCCAGTTCTTTCAGACGAGCCGCATCAACATCCCCAATCATGATGAACTCGTCCGTCTCATGGACATTCGGTTGAGTCGAACTGAGTGCCATCTCCCACTTTTCGTTCGTATCCTTGCGTCTCCGCTCAAGGAGTTGTTCGGGAGTCATCTTGGCCAGTTCCCGAGCTCGAATCTCCTCGGGAGTCGGCACCAGTTGCATAAGTGGTCGTTTGGCATCGGGGCCATCGAATTTGGCGCCTTCCGTAATCCATGTGCGCAAATCCGCATGCCACTTTCTGGTAATGCGGCCCTGCCCTGCCGGCATGACGGGAGCTTCATCAGCATTGACCAGTCGCCACAACCGGCTCCCTTCCAGGCTGCCAGGGACAATCACGCGACCACTTTCACCACCTTGCATCATGCGTTCAAAAGTCGCGACACTGAAGCCACCTCGCGGATTGTTCCCTAAATGGCACTGTCCGCAGGTGGTGACGAGAGTGGGGGCGACATCGTTGATGAACGAGACCTTTTCGTTGCCAGTCGGCTTGGCGACTTCAACAGGAACCGGCGCTGGCTTCGGTTTCCCGTCTGCCATGGCGGCCAGCGATCCCAGCGACGCGGTTTTGTCCATCGCGTCGTACTTGGCACCTTCCGAAATCCACTTGGCAATTACCTGTATCTCGGCAGGTTTGAGTGCCTCTTCATTCTTCGGCATTCTCAAGCGGTTGTCCGTGGTCGTCAGCCGCAGGACGAGAGGACTGCGGAGCGGATTGCCAGCCACCACCAGGGCGCCATTCGTGCCGCCTCGTTCCATCCCGGCGAAGGTATCCATCCGCAGACCACCCCGTGGATTGTCTTCTCCGTGGCAGGAGACACAGTTGGCCTCAAGAATCGGAGCCACTTCTTTCGAGAAACTGGTCGGAATTTTGGCTGCTACCAAGGCCTGCTGTTTCGCGAGAATCCCTCGTTGCGTCTCGACTTGTTTTCGAAGAGCTTTGACGAGCGCCTCGGTCTCTGGAATCCCGTCCTTTACCAGTGTATTGAGTTTTTCTTCCACGGAAGTGACGGCTGCCGTGGCCTCGTCGAGTTTCTTTTTTGAGAGGAGTGCGGGAACCTTGCCAATTTCCGTCTTGAGATCATTGAGCTGTTGCCGCTGCTCAGGCGTGATGGCAGCCATCAGCGATGAAGCCTGAATCAGGGCTGTTGCCATGACGAGACTGAAACAGATTTGACGAAGCATAGAGACCTGATATCCAAACATTCTTAACATCGCGTATTGCCTGACGTTGTTTTGGATTTTGTTCTTCGATTCGACCAGTAATCGATTTGAATTCATACGAATTGCGAGGAGCCGCTACCTGGCACAGAACCACCCGCCGATTTGTCTCACACCTGAACTCTTCCGAGATTGTCAACTCCCGGTAGTGTATCCTGTTTGACGCAATCGGGGCAAACCCCGTTTCGGTTGTGGGTTACGAATTGCTGCGACATTCTAACGCCAGATGTTCGGGTAACCTTTCTTTCATGCCCGGAGTTCGCCCGGAAGTTTCCGCAGAGACCGATTTTTCACAAATGACTGACTCATGAACCCGCAACCACCTCCACAAACATCCATCAATGCCATGAATCGCCCTCAGCTTGAGGAAAATGATCCATCAAAAAGTCCTGGAGCGACTCGATCTTTGACCGAGAAGCAACTCGACCAGCTCGTGGAATGGTTTCGCCCGTGGCCATCTGTGATCGTGGCTTATTCAGGCGGAGTTGACAGTGCTTTAGTCAGTTGGGGAGCGTTTCAGGCACTGGGAAGTTCGGCACTCGCCGTGACAGCCCTGAGCCCGAGTGTTTCTGAGAGTGACCGGGAACTCTCCGCAGCAGTCGCCCGTGAAATGGGAATTAAGCATCAGACAATCCACACACACGAAATTGAGCTAGCTGCGTATCGGGCCAATGCACCAACTCGCTGTTATTTCTGCAAATCCACACTCTACAGCACGATTCGATCGAAATACCCAGCCAGCGAATTCCCCCTGATTGTCAATGGCACAAACCTCGACGACCTGGGAGATCATCGCCCAGGACTGATGGCGGCTGAAGAATTTCAGATCCGCAGTCCTCTCGTCGAACTGGGTTATAACAAGCAGATCGTCAGAAACCTGGCTCATCTCGCAGGTTTAACCGTCCATGATCGACCTGCCAGCCCCTGCCTGGCCAGCAGAATCGCTTATGGCGTCGAAGTCACTTCCGATCGATTACTGAGAGTCGAACAGGCCGAAAAATACCTGCGATCACTCGGCTTTCAGGAATTCCGAGTCAGGATTGAACCCGGAGAGCTGGCCCGCATCGAACTGCATCCCGAGGATCTGACGCAGCTTGTCAGTTCGCCAATGCGTGAAGCATGCGTGCGAGTCCTGAGCGAACTTGGATTTCGTCAGATCTGCCTCGATCTTGCCGGCTTTCGCTCGGGCAGCCACAACGAACTCATCCAATTGAATGCAGCCTCGAAGTGACCTGGAATTCACCCTGAGTTGCTCACTCGTCGTTTCGTAAGCTCATCGTGATATCAATTCCGCCAACAACGCTGGAATTTCAGATTTCGACGGGTAAATCGATCTCGGGGGCGAAGGTCTGCCACCATCTTTCCGCCTGATCGCTATTCCACTTGCCCGAAACACTACATCGACAGAGCGCCAGTTCCAACTCACGAGCCGAGCCAAATCGCAATTCCTGATTCTTTGCCAGACAGCGGAGAACAATCGCCTCGACATCGGCAGGAATATCGGCTCTCAGATCTCGCAGAGGCACGACGCGATCTCGCGCATGCTTGATCATCACCTGCACGGGAGTTTTGCCTTCAAATGGCGGACGCCCTGTAAGCAGAAAATACGCGGTTGCTCCCAGAGCATAAATATCACTCCGGGCATCAGGAACACTCTCATAAGTGGCCTGTTCCGGCGACATGAACAGGGGCGAGCCAGCCACGCTCGTCTGCCTGCTGCTGTCGCTATAACCTCGGACACGAACGCCTCGGGAATCGAGCACCAGACCAAAATCCAGCAGTTTCGCCACATCATACTCACCGCCCCGCTTGGCAGCATAGACGTTGGCGGGCTTCAAATCGCGGTGGATCATGCCCAATTGATGAGCCTCATGCAGTGCCCGGCAGGTCTGAATCAGAAAATGAACAGTGCGTTCCGGAGAAAGCGGCCCGAAACGCGCCACCAGTTCTCCCAGATTCATCCCCGGGAGATACTCCATGACGTAGTAGAACGTGCCATCTTCAGTATGGCCGTAATCATAAATCTCAACCGTATTCCAATGGGAAAGTTGCGCCATACTGCGAACTTCCTGTTCAAACCGCATGAGGGCAATGGGATCAGTGCCATATTGAGGATGAATCAGCTTGACTGCACATGGGCGAGTTAACAGCCGATGTTCGGCCAGAAAAACCTGACCCATGCCCCCTGCTCCCAATCTCCGGGCCAGTCGATACTGGCCCAGCTGTCGCGCTCGGCTGACTTCCTGCCTCAAGGCAGAAATCGTGAATGTTCCCCAGATCGAAGCGAAGAGCGAAACAGCCAATGTCGTGGCCAGTTCGAGGCATACCTGGAGAGTGAGAACTTCCTGAGTCCAGGGAATAGTCATTCGCAGGTAAGCAATTGTTGCCAAAGGGGCCAGTGCTAAAGGTGATAGAAGTACCGCAGCCCTCTTCCAGCCATTAGGAATCAACATCGCATAGGACATCATCACAATGATGAGGCCCAGGGTTCCATTATGCAGCAGATCGCTTAAAAGCACGCTGTTTTGCAGGACACCCGCTTCTCGCATCTGGAGCAGTTGTGTCAACACGATCTGAATGGCCGGCGGGATAAAGAGCAACAGTTCGAGAAATCGAAGTCTGTCCAGGGGAAGCATTCGATTTTTCAACAGAATACAAAGACAGGTGATGGAGTTCAGCAGGACAATCGCACGTAAGTATGGATAAGGCGAACTTTGCACGACCAGCGAGCGAATGAAATACGCCAGTAATCCCACACACACCAGAATAGCAGCAGCAATCAATCGCTGCTGGATCAATGTCCCGGAACGACCACGCTGTCGGCCTACATCGGCATTGACCTGGCCTGGAGACAGATCTCGAACACGTTCGACTTTTCTCTTCGGAACCGGAGCAGACAACAACTTCGTCTGAGTTGTCACACCAGATGCCGAAACCGATGAACCGGTGGCATGAAGAACTTCAGGATGGTGTGGAGGCAATAACCGGGAGGCATCTGCCGACTCTGCACCACCCGACAAAAGTTCATCCAGAGTTTTGAGATCGGTCCCAAAAGCCGCATGCCCCACGAGTGTGGGTTCCAGAGCCGCCTCTTCGTCGACAATGTCACCATCGTCGAAGATCAGCTGATCTGCTGCCCGCATGCCGAACACTCCCTCATGTCCTGAATGTAGCGCAGCAGCACATGCTGCCCGGCCCTCGCTCATCAGGACATACGGGTGAAATAAAGCTCGCTCAAGAGGTAGTGCGGTCAAGGAATGCCCGTCGGAAGCACTTTCCGAGATGGAGGGAGTTCAAATTTGCCGGTTGTAGCAAATTGAGGGATTGGTGCTTTCAGGGAAACAACCTGGTTCCCTGAAAGCCACTTAAAATCCGCAGGGAGATTCAGGCAGACCGCGTCTGTTCAGAACCGCCGACTTGATCATTACAGCGCAATGCCGGGAACTGGATAATTCTTGCAGAACTCGCAGATCTCCTGGCGAATCTTGCCCAGGGTGGTTGCATCTTCCGGATGCTTGAAAATCTGCAGGATCCACTGACCGACCTGCTGCATTTCCGCTTCTTTCATTCCACGAGTCGTGAGCGCCGGTGTGCCGAGTCGAATTCCGCTGGGGTCCAGCGGCTTGCGTGTATCGTAAGGAATCATGTTTTTATTGGCGGTCACACCGGCGACATCGAGCGCATGTTCGGCGATTTTTCCAGTCAAACCGACAGATGTGACATCACACAGCATCAGATGATTATCCGTCCCCCCAGAAGCCAGACGCACGCCCCCTGCCACTAATGTCTCAGCCAATGTGCGAGCGTTTTTGATGACCTGTTCAATATACTGTTTGAAAGCTGGCTGAGCCGCTTCACGGAAGCAGACCGCTTTACCAGCGACCACATGCTCCAGAGGCCCGCCCTGCAATCCGGGAAAGACTGTTTTGTCGATCGTTTTGCCATGCTCTTCTTTGCAGAGGATAAACCCGGATCGGGGCCCACGCAAAGTTTTATGAGAGGTCGAAGTCACAAAGTCCGCATGGGGCACCGGACTGTTGTGCAGGCCGGCTGCCACCAATCCGGAATAATGGGCCATATCGACCATGAACAACGCACCCACCGACTTCGCAATTTCGGCGAACTTTCCATGATCGATTTCGCGAGGATAAGCACTGGCTCCGGCAATAATCAGCTTCGGCTTGTGCTCCTTTGCCAGACGAGCCACCTGATCAAAATCAATCCGGTGATCGGACTCTCGCACACCATAATGAACTGCGTTGTACAGAATTCCCGAAAAATTCAATCCCATGCCATGCGTGAGATGGCCACCATGGGCGAGATCCATCGCCAAAAAAGTGTCTCCCGGCTTCAAAAAGCCCATAAAGACAGCCATATTGGCTTGCGAACCGGCATGAGGCTGTACGTTCGCATATTGGGCACCGAACAGCGTGCAGGCCCGTGTTCGAGCAATGGACTCGATCGTATCGACATGCTCGCAACCACCGTAGTAACGCCGACCCGGATACCCTTCGGCATACTTATTCGTAAGGACTGAGCCCACCGCTTCGAGCACAGACTGACTGGTGTAATTCTCTGAGGCAATCAGTTCCAGACCGTCATGCTGCCGGACTTCTTCTTGTCGAATTGCACCAGCAATCTCAGGATCTGCAGCGGTCAGCACAGGCATACGGTCGGCCATCAATTACTCTCCCTGATATCAATTGCTTATTCTGATCATCGATTTGCCAGTTTGGACAGAACGTCCTCAATGGCGCGTGCTGTACTGATCAATCTGGTCTTTGCTCCAAATTATAGGCAATGCAAGCGAGCTTCGCACCTGTGCTCCCTGATGGGCACGTAATTCCAGAGTATCGTGATTGCTCTCCGTGTCTTAGCACCATGAATCTGTGAAACCAATGGGCCAATTGAAGGTCGTATCCCGGTGACGACATTTCGAAAAAGGTTGTCGCATCGGTAAATCAATTCTGGCGCGAAAAGTCAGACAAAAATGCTTTGATCCAACCTGTGGTGAATTGGCAATCGAACGTTCGATCCCCCACAATATCTGGATACTCCACAACTTTGCTAAACAGCAGTCAGCCGTCCGCCGGATGATCAACCTCCGCGATTTTCTTTGCTCAGGAACATTTTGATGAACTCTGCGGAAACTCCGATCACCTCCGCGGAATCCACAAGTCCACTGAAAAGCACGGCTCCACTTCAAGGTGAGCGAGTCACATTTACGGGAACGCTGGCTTCGATGACCCACCGGGAAGCAGCCGGATATGTCGAGCAGTTTGGGGGAACTTTCACGACTCAGGTTTCCCAGCAGACAACCCTGCTGGTCGTCGGCGATGAAGGTTGGCCACTGGAAGAAGATGGTCAACCTTCGTTAAAGCTGGAGGCTGCTCGTGAACTGCTCGAACGGGGATTCCCGATCAAAATTCTGAGCGAACCCGAATGGCTGCAGTTGATTGAGCTGGAAAGCCCTTCTCCAGCAGATCGCAGGGTTTTTACGCCAGCCATGCTGAGTCAGTTAATGAAACTTCCCGTTTCGCGCATCCGTCATTGGGAACGCCTGGGACTCATTCGACCAGTTCGACGAGTTTGCCGATTGCCTTACTTCGACTTTCAGGAAGTGACGGGGGTTCGCCGACTGGCAGATCTGATTTCTACCGGGATTTCTCCCAAGAAAATCGGAGCCAGCCTGGAGAAGCTGAAGTCGCTGCTCCCCACGATTGAAAGACCTCTGGCTCAACTCGAAATTCTCTCGCAAGACCATCAACTTTACATTCGGGACGCTGCCAGCCTGCTGGATCCCCAGACAGGTCAGCGGATCTTTGATTTCCATGAAATCACTCTCAGCGACGGCGAAAGTTCGGCAAACAAGCTGGAATCAGACGATGGTTCCGCTTCTGAAAATACGCTGACAATCCCCTTTCCTGGCCATACCAAAGCGATTCATGGCCTGCAGAATCCCTCCAGAAACTGGGGAGCCAATGAATGGGCTCATGCCGGTTCAACATTGCTCGACTCCGGCGAAACAGTGGCCGCCATCCAGGCTTTTCGCAGAGCCTTGCTGCTGGCTCCTCACGAAGCCTCGATTCATTTTCAATTAGCCGATGCCTTATACCGCTCTGGAAATTATGCGGGAGCCGCAGAACGGTATCATGTGGCTGTGGAATGCGATGCCGAGTATATCGAGGCCTGGACGCAACTGGGGTGTGTCCTGGCACAAATGGGTGATACCAAGGCAGCCAGCGAAGCGTTTGAAGCTGCCCTGCTGCTCCACCCGGATTATCCCGATGCTCATCTGCATCTGGCAGAACTTTTTGAGCAGATCGGCCAGCATTTGAAAGCCCGTCCTCATTGGCTGCGCTATCTCGACTTCGACAACCGCGGGCCATGGGCCGATATGGCCAGAGAACGATTGGAACGATCTCATGGTGATGCTTCTGAATCCCCACTTGAAAACCTGTAAGAATTCAGATCACCCGTCAATCTGGCGAGGATAGAGAACACGGGCCAATTCCAAGGCGACTTTCATGAGAGTTGCACAGTTCAATTCTGATGAGTTGTCATTGTAGAGAATTCTCGACTGGGCTAAATTTCAACTCAAGTTGATGGCAGCGAGATTCTCAGATCGACCTGACGGGATGTCGGGGTAGAACAGACAGGGAGGTTTCAAACATGCGTGCGAGCTCCCAGGGGTCATTCACCACACTGTTACTACTCGTACCAGTCCTGGCAGTGCCACTCTTTGCGATTTTTGGCCTTCCGGAAATTTCGACGGATACTCATCAGACGTCGCTCGAAGAAGAGTTCCCGGAACTCTCGGATGTAACGCCGCTGGCCTCCGACGCTAAAGCTTTTGGTGCTGGGGCATTACCTTCTGAGACATCGTCTGCCCTGCCAGCAAGCACTACGCCTCTCACCGAACATCCCGAGGGAGTGGCCGGAAATTCAGAGCCTCCACTTTGGAGTAATAATCAAGGGAGCAATAATCAAAACCCTCCTGATCAGAAAGCGCCCGGGACCACTCCTGCCGATGCTGGCGCGATGGCCTGGGCCGATACAACCTCTCCACCCGTCGGAACTGCACCACGAACACTGCCCAACGCATCCGCATCTCCATTAAGCAATTCTGAATTGCATGGCATGGTCCACGGGGAGTTTGCAGAACATGAGATCGATGGCTCCCCTGCAACAGGTGTGATTCCTGCTGGCAACACAGAAATTGCTGTCGCTCCCCAGACTCCTGGAAAAATGGGCGGAAAGAAGTCATCCCGCGAAAAGCCAGCAGATACTCCCCCTTTAACCTGGCAAGATGCCGTGCAGAGGCTCCACGCATTACAGATTCGAAACTTCCGCCTCGAACCTGGTGCTGAACCTTCCGTGTTCGTATTCATCTGCTCATACACACCGGCAGACAACCCACGGATTTCGTACCGTTTTGAAGCCGAGGCTAACGAACCACTCAAAGCTGTCGAGAAGGTTCTTCAGCAGATTGAAGAGTGGAGTTCCTCACGATGAGCATGCCCCTGCCCTGGGCTCGCACTTCGGGAAACTTTCAGCAAAACAATTCGTGGCAGGTCAATCACGAACATCGCTGGAAGCAAGGCCACTCGGCTTCGTCATTTCAGTGGTTGATCCAACCGCAATCACCCGCCGGCCCGCCTGCTCATATCTTTGGACTGGAACAAAGCCCCGGCTCAGCCAGTTCTGTACGAACATCCCGGCTGGCGAGATTGGAAGCGATTCTCTTTGTCGCCGATGGCCCGCTTCCTATCAAAAAGCTGACCAACTTAGCCAGCCTCACAGATGTTCGAGAAGCCGAGCAAATGATTCGCTGGCTCAACCAGAGTTATCAGTTCACCCACAGTCCCTATCAGATTTACCCTCTGGCGGGCGGATACCAGCTTCTGACAAACCCTGATTATCAGCCCTGGCTCACTCGCCTGAACACAACTCGCAAAGCTCCCCAACTGACACCATCCACATTAGAAACATTGGCAATCATCGCGTATCGGCAACCAGTCACACGTGCCGATGTCGAGCAGATACGTGGTGTGCAGTGTGTCGATATTCTCAAACAACTGATGGAAGACGGGTATGTCCGTCTGGCAGGTGAAGACGCAAGCCTAGGCCGGCCTTACCTTTATGAAACAACGAAGAAGTTTCTGGAGGAATTGGGGCTGGCCAGTCTGGATGACCTTCCCCATCGCGATGCTTTTCCATCTCGCCACTCGAATACCAACAATGGGAAGAGTGAAAAAGCTGCGTAAGATAATCGCGGTATGCTGGTCGTGACGAGCAGCCAAGATCGTTGTCAAGCATCTGGCTTGATTTTCGAGATTATTTTTCAATTTTCTCGTGATTTTTCTTGGCGAACCCATCAGCCATTTTTATTGTGTAGTCGTGGTCGAACGTCTCATTTCATATGGTTCGTTGCCGCTCTTTTCCAAACTGGCGATGATTCCCTTCTGGAGGCTTCCAAATGTCCTCACTTGCCGCCACAAAAGTTGATTCGGGTGCGAATGTTGATCTTGTCGAAGAGCTTCGTCTGAGAGCTTGGGCTCGCTCTCATTATGAACCTGCCGACCGCCGTAGTCGTCGACTGCATCCCATTGTGCTGGATGAAATGCAACGCAAGGATCAGGAGCAGATCACTCCCAGCCATCCCAGGTAATCAGCAATTCAATCTGTTTTGCGATTTCGCTGAATGGGCATCAACGAAAAGTGCCACTGGAGAATTTCGCTTTCGGCGAGCTTCCCCAATGGCACATTTTCATTAGCAGACATGGAACGCATGACGTTCCGTGTTATTCAATTAACGGCGAATTGTCGCACCATCGCGCACAGCAGTCCCGGGTTGAGATCCGGTTGACGCACCCTGTGGTGCACTCCCCTGAATCGTGCTCGTGGCGGGTGTTGCGGAGGGATCGGGCTGTGTGGGTGACGACCAGTTGGAGACAGCCCAATGGGGGTGTGTCGAAACCACTGTCGCTCCCAGATCATCCAGATCGGCACGGAATGATGCTGAGGTGATGTCCGTATTCGGAATCACTCGCTGCAACACGAACCGGCGATTGCTGGCGATGTAAGCAAAGAACTTGCCCTTGCCCAGCTTGTCGTTATCAGCCAGCAGCCTGAGCAGTGCCGTACGAGGCACATCAGCAGCCGAGCGTGGAAGTTCATCCAGCCAGGCCATAATCCATACCACAGAGCGATCCATGCTGAGCACAGTGCTCATGGAAAGTTCCCATTCGTCGTTATTGACATTCGCTTTAAAAACAAAGTCATAACGCTTGTCGAACAGTTTTGCTTCGAGCCCCATGGCCTTGAGCAGCGTTCCCAGACTTTCGTCGCTCAGTTGGCCACGGGCAGCACTTTCCTGAGCCTGCAGCACTTTCGTCGCAGCAGGAACAGTGACCGCCACAGCAGCAGCCCCCAACAGGGATCGACGAGTTAAACCATCACTCATTCTCGACACTCCTTTGTCGCTTCCAGACATCCATGCGCTTGGGCCAACCATTCAAATTCCCTTGAGCGGTCGGCAATAACTGCAGCCACCGTCATTTTCAACAGGCCTGAACAGCCAGACTCTCTCGCGGAGTCAGACTTTTGCGAACAAAGACTTGAGACAAATCTGCGACCAGGTCTCAAAATCCTCAATTTCAGCAACCAATTGTGACGGCGGGGCAAATCCTGACTCTAAGATCGACTCTTCCCGTGGGCGAACTTTTGCCGCTTCTAACTCAAAAACGTGGACAATCCCCAAATGGACGCGTCCCACATCGCTGGAGTCGTCGTTAATCAGGCCCACGCAACGCTCTTTAAACCCTGTCTCCAGAAAGACTTCCTCTTCAATTTCCCGCTCCATTGCCGGGCCATAACGCCGCTCTCCTCCCGCCGGATCTGTCGACGAGATATGCCCGCCAATTCCGATCGATCGTTTCTTGTGCAGCCTGCCCTCTCCCCCCTTGCTACCACGGCGATAATAAAAGATCTCTCCACCATGTGTAAAAATACAGTAAGGAATCAGCTGTTTCAGCGACGGATCGGTTTCGACGGCACTCCGTGGCTCATACCGCGTATGAGCAGGATTCAGCAGTTCTGCCAGATACTTGTCTGTCTCCGCACAGAAACCTTCAAAGTGACCCAGATCGTGGAAAATTTTCGTGGGGACGACCAGCACATGCTCTTCCAAAACATTCTCCAGTTTTGAACTCTGTCGAGGGGGTGGTATGTCCATCAGTTCGATGGAGTTAAAGCGGGTTCTCTGCTGTTATTCGATGACTGCATGACGGGATTGTGGCTTCAATAAAGCCTCGACCGCCGCTCCGACATCCGGCTGTTTCATCAAAGATTCGCCGACGAGAATGGCCCGCGCACCAGCCAGCTTCAAGCGATCCACGTCAGCCCGGGTACGAATACCACTCTCTCCGACCAGCAGCACATCCGCAGGAATTCTTGCTGCCAGTCGTTCCGTCTGCTGCAGGTCTGTCACCATCGTTTTCAGGTTACGATTGTTAATTCCTACCAGCTTTGAGCCAATTGAGAGGACTCGCTCCAGATGTTCTTCATCATGCAGTTCAATAAGTGTATCCATACCAAGTTCTGTCGCCTTACCGAAAAGCTCCTCCATCATCGACTGAGAAAGGCATTCGGCAATCAGCAGAATCGCATCAGCTTCCGCCACTCGCGCTTCAAGAATCTGATACGGATCAATCACAAATTCTTTTCGCAAAAGCGGAACATCGACGGCTCGCCGTATCTGCTTCAAATAGTCCAACGAACCTTGAAAAAAACGTTCGTCAGTCAAGACACTCAGGCAGGTGGCACCATGTTGAACATAAGTCTTTGCCAGAGCGACAGGGTCAAAGTCTGCACGGATCAAACCCGCCGATGGACTGGCTTTTTTGACTTCCGCAATCAGAGCAATATCGTCAGCCTGCTCAATGGCCCGGGCAAACCCACGGGTGGCTGGCAAATCTGCCACTTGTGCCGAAAGCACTGCCGCCGAAACCCGACTTTTCGCCAGCTTTACTTCATCTCGCTTGTGTTCAACAATTTCATCGAGGACATTTTTACTGGTTGATGTCGTCAATCGATTTCTCCCTGTCTGATTTCAAACAGCAATATAACGGCCTCTTCCCCCTTTGTGGTATCTACTTGAATGGAATCCCGACAATGAATAGCACCATTGCCAGCGGGATTTTCATGTCTGTCGTTGTGGGAATTTTTGGAGGTTGCCTCGCCAGCACCATCTGGAGTCTGGCCGCTTTTCTTGACCGCGACATGGCCAGCCCGATTCCTAAACGCCAGCTGAGCGATCAGCAGGCTGCATGGCCCGCACTGGCAACATGGTTGGCCTGCAGTTGGATCCTTTTGTCACTGCTCTTACCTGCCATTCTGCATGTGATCAGTCCCGCACCAAAACCTGCTGCCGAATTCACCATGAACCAGGTTCTCTTTCTGGTCGCACAGAACACGATCATCATGCTGTTTCTGCTATTGGCCATTGATCCCAGGCGATTTCGCGCAGTCGGTATCATCAGCCCGGAACCAGTTCAAGACTTGATTTCAGCGGTGTGGGCCACTCCGCTCATGCTCACTGGTGCCGCGATTCTGCGAATTTCTTTAAGCCCGTGGATCAAGCCTGAAGACAGCCATCCGATTCTCAAGATGCTCTCGTTCGATTCTCCATGGATCAACATCGCGCTGCTGTTGTTGACAGCTGCGATTGTGGCTCCTCTGTTTGAAGAACTATTGTTCCGAGTCATCCTTCAAGGCTGGCTCACTCGTCTGCTGGGAAGGAACTGGTCCATTCCCATCGTTGCGATGGCGTTTGCGGCTGTGCATGGCTGGCCAGATGCGGTGCCACTGCTGCTGGTTGGTTTCATGCTGGGAATCCTCTTTGACCGCAGAAGAAGCTGGCTCTCGGTCGTGGCCCTGCACTCATTTTTTAATGCCACCATGTTGATCATGCAGGTTCTGGCGGTGAACGCGACTCAACCGGCTGCTCCCGAAAAATCTCCAGTCCCTGAACAACAAAATCCACCGATCACAGCACCCGAAGCCATCGAAGTTTCCTTTTCGCAAAAAGCTGGTATCGCTCTCGAAACGCTATTCGAAGATCAACTTCCAATGAAAGTCAGGACTTCTTGAGTTGCACTCAAAGTGCGAGGTCGTCACTTTGACGGCCTTGCATGTATTCTCTTAACAACCATGTTGATATTCATGGATGATGGCCTCCACCGGCCCGATCCTGTCGTTCGAATGATCGAGGTTTTCATGTCCGACGCTCAGCCCGCCCTTGCCTTTCCCCCGGTTGAAGATCAACTCAAGGTGATCTTGCGGGGAGTCGAGAAAGTGGTTCCCGAAGAGGAACTGGCTCGCAAGTTGGCAAAAAGCCGAGAAACCGGCCGTCCGCTGCGAATCAAGTACGGCATCGACCCCACGGGGATTGATGTGCATCTGGGGCATACCGTTCCTTTGAGAAAGCTGAGGCAGTTCCAGGAACTGGGTCACCAGGCTGTGCTGATCATTGGCAACTTCACCGCCATGGTGGGTGACCCCAGTGGGCGCGACCAGGCCCGGGCCAAACGTCTCTCAGCCGAAGAAGTCGAAGCCAACGCGACAGATTATCTGAAGCAGGTGGGTAAAGTTATTGATCTCTCGAAAACCGAAATTCACCGCAATGGTGAATGGTTTTCCAAGATGACTTTTGCCGACATTCTCACGCTGTGCAGCAAGGTGACTGTCGCCCAGCTTTTGACACGCGATGACTTTGCCAAACGCTATGCCAGCCAGTCACCCATTTTCCTGCACGAATGCCTTTACCCTGTGATGCAGGCCTGGGATTCCGTCGAGATCAAGTCCGATATCGAACTGGGCGGCACCGAGCAGCTTTACAGCTTTATGCTGGCTCGCGATCTGCAGCGTGACCAGCAGCTTGAACAGCAGTTAGGGGTGATGTCCCCCATTCTGGTTGGGCTCGATGGCAAAAGACGCATGGGGAAGAGCCTGGGGAATTACATCGGCATTGCTGAGTCACCACTGGCCATGATGAAAAAGTTCATGCAGATTCCCGATGAAGTCATGCCCATGTACTTCGAACTGTTGACGAATATCCCCCTTGATGAAGTTCAGCAACTCTTGGCAGGTCATCCCAAACTGGCAAAACAACGCCTCGCCAGAGAAGTCATTGCCCAATACCATACCTCGACAGCAGGCGATGAAGCGATTCAGCAATGGGAAGCGGAAGTCAGTGCCGGTGCCCTCCCCGCCGACATTGAACAAGTCACCATCGAGGCCTCCGTTGTTTCTAATGGAACTGTGACAGCCGCAATCCTTTTCAAACAGGCGGGGCTGTGCCCCACAACTTCCGATGCGAGGCGGCTGATCAGCCAGGGAGGTGCCTACTTTGGGGACGATCTCCAGGTGATCAGTTCTCATGACCAGGCGATCCCGATCACGAATGGTCTGCTTCTCAAAGCCGGCAAAAAGCGTTACGCCAGGCTTAACCTCCCCAGCTGAAATTGCTTCAACATTCAATCTCAACGATTCCAACTGCTTCCAACTCTTGATTGAAATCCACCATGTCTCAAATCGGTTTTGGCATTATTGGATGTGGCATGATTGCCCATTTCCACGCGAAAGCGATCAAGTCGATTCGCGGAGCAAGCCTCAAGGCCTGCTATAACTCCACCCCGTCCAAGGCGATTTCGTTTGCGGAAGAGCATGGTGGAGTCGCTTGCAGCACGATTGAGGAACTACTCTCTCGCCCGGATGTCGATGTCGTCTGTGTCTGCACTCCCAGCGGTGCTCACTTAGAACCCGCTGTGGCAGCAGCCAATGCCAAAAAGCATGTGGTCGTCGAAAAGCCCCTGGAAATCAGCCTCAAGCGCTGCGACGCCATTATCGAGGCCTGCACTCGAAACCATGTGCAGCTGTGTGCGATCTTCCCTTCACGATTCAGCCCTGCCAATCTCGCTTTGAAACAGGCGATCGATGAAGGTCGCTTTGGACGGCTGACTCTCGGCGATACTTACGTCAAATGGTGGCGCAGCCAGGAGTACTACGACAGCGGTGCGTGGCGAGGGACATGGGCACTTGATGGCGGCGGAGCGTACATGAACCAGGCCATTCATAATGTCGATCTGCTTTACTGGCTCATGGGAGATGTCGATACTGTCAGTGGTATCACCTCGACACTGGCCCACGACCGCATCGAGGTGGAAGACGTGGGCGTGGCCACTTTGAAATTCAAAAATGGTGCCCTCGGCGTGATTGAAGCGACAACCAGTGCCTGGCCCGGCCTGCTCAAACGCACAGAAATCCACGGCACAACGGGTTCCGCGATCATCGAGCAGGATCAGATCACTCTCTGGAACTTCGCCAAACCCAAAGCGAAGGATGCAGCCCTTCTGGAAAAGTATGGGAAAAACTCGGCGATTTCAGGCGGTGCCAGTGACCCGAAGGCGATCAGTTTTCAGAATCATGCCGAGCAACTCAAGGATTTCCTCGCTGCCATCAAGACCGGGCGTACGCCGAAAGTCACAGGCGCCGAGGGCCGTAAGTCCGTCGAAATGATTCTCGCCATCTACCAATCATCCTGGAGCGGAAAACAGGTCCAGCTACCTCTTGCGAAAGATCCAAAGCGACCTGCAAAAAAATAATTTTCTCCGTTCTGGCGCTAACTTCATGAATCACTGGGCTGCTCTTGTGCCGATGATTTTGACTTCAGGATTCTCGGCAATTACCTGCCCCAAGTGGGAAAAAATTCATGCGTGATCTTCATGAACTGCGGCAGAAACATGCGAGTGGTGCAGCCATCGAATTTCTGTACTTCTGGGGGCATACTCCACCTGAAAATGGCGAAGTGAATCACGCCTGCCTGAGCCAGTGGTACCCCTCTCCCTTCACGATCGACGGGGTCGTCTATCCGACGGCAGAACATTGGATGATGGCCTCCAAAGCCAGACTCTTCGGTGATTTTGCCACTCTGGCAGAGATCCGGGCGACCATCAGTCCGAAAGAAGCCAAAGCCGCTGGACGAAAGGTCCGCGACTTCGATGAAGCCCGCTGGGAGGCCCACCGATTTCGATTCGTCGTCGATGGCAACTGGGCCAAGTTCACCCAGAACCATACGCTGCGCCAGTACCTCCTGGGGACTGGCACGAAAGTTCTGATTGAAGCGAGCCCCACAGATCACATCTGGGGAATCGGACTTTCAGAACAAGAGGCGCGAAACTCTTCTCCAGAGCATTGGCCAGGCCTCAATCTCCTGGGATTTGCTCTGATGGAAGTTCGCGAACAGATCTCAGAATTCACCTTCTGAATCAGATCAGCCTGAATCTGAAGCTCTGATTTTCAGAAAGAAGTGCTGGCTCAGGAAACAGACTTCTTTGTGGCTTTCTTGGCTGCCTTCTTTTTGGCTGTCGCTTTCTTGGGCGTGGCCATCGCTGCCGAAGCAGCCGCCTTTTTCGCCGCAGCTTTCTTGGTCACTTTCTTGCCACCCCGGCGTCCAGTACTGCCACCTCCCTTGGCGACTCTCTCATCCAGCAATCGGACAGCCTCTTCTAACGTGACCGAATCGAGTTCCCGCTCTTTGGGAATCGTCGCGTTGGTTTTGCCATGCTTGATGTAAGGGCCATATTTCCCTTCAAAGATCTGGACAGGATCTCCATCCACCGGATGAGCGCCCAGTTCTTTGAGAGGAGCCACTGGTACTCGCACTCTAGCCTGTGCCAGCAGCTCGAGCGCCCGCTCCATCGTCATCTGCAGAATATCGTCTGTCTTGTCGAGCGATTTGTACGTCTTATCGTGATGCACATAAGGGCCATACATGCCGATCCCGGCTTTGACCACCTTACCTGTTTCTGGATGTGGCCCCAACGCCTTAGGGAGCTTCATGTATTCGAGTGCGTCTTCCAGTTTGACGGTCGAAACATCTCGCGTTTTCGGAATCGAAACACGGCGGGGCTTTTCGCCATCTTTCATTTCCCCCAGTTGCAGGTAAGGCCCGAATGGCCCGATCAGCAAAAAGATGGGCAGGCCACTTTCCGGATCAATCCCCAGCGACTGAGGCCCCTGGCTTTTCTGGGTAATCAGTTTTTCGGCCAATTCATTCGTCAGATCGGCAGGAGCGATATCGTCGGGGATCGTTGCAGTGACCGGCTGACCATCGCGCTCCCCTTCAAAGAATGCCCCAAACTTTCCGAGGCGAACTTTAGCGTTCACTCCGTCAATATCGAGCGTGCAGGCTTCGCGAGGATCAATCCCTGCTTCATTCTGCTTGACCTGCTCATCAAGGCCAGTTTCACCTGAGTAAAACGACTTCAAATAGGGCAGACGCTCTGCCTGACCATTCGCGATATCGTCCAGATCCTGCTCCATGCGGGCGGTAAACTGCAGGTCAACCAGCCGCGAGAAGTTTTTCTCAAGCAGCTTTGTGACCGCCATGGCCGTAAATGTGGGTACCAGCTGGTTGCCCTGCTTGCGAACATAGCCACGATCCTGAATCGTCCCGATAATCGAAGCGTAAGTACTGGGACGGCCAATCCCTTCTTCTTCAAGTGTTTTGACCAACGTGGCTTCTGTGTAGCGGGCCGGTGGCTTGGTTTCGTGTGCCAGAGCCTGCACTTCCTTACAAGTCAGCTTTTGACCTTTCTCCATGGGAGGAAGTGCTGCTTCAGAATCTTCGAGTGCTCCTTCGGGATCATCGCTTCCCTCAACATAGGCCCGGAAGAAACCAGCAAATTCGACATGCCGTCCCGTCGCCCGGAATTCCACGTCGAGGGTACCGATTGTCACCGTCTGAAATCGAAGCTGGGCTTCTGCCATCTGGGTCGCGACGGTGCGCTTCCAGATCATGGCATAGAGTGCCCCTTCCCGACCATTGAGACTCAATTCTTCGGCAGTTTTCATCTCGACACCCGCCGGACGAATGGCCTCGTGAGCCTCCTGTGCCGACTTGGACTTTGTCGTGTATTGACGAACTTCCGGGTGCAGAAACTCTTGTCCGTATCGATTCGTCACGCAGGCACGGGAGGCGGAGATCGCCTCTTGTGAAAGGCTGACGCTATCAGTACGCATGTAGGTGATAAAGCCGTTTTCGTAGAGCCGCTGCGCAATCTGCATGGTCTCGCGAGCACTTAGACCCAGTTTGCGGTTGGCTTCCTGCTGCAAGGTGCTGGTGGTGAATGGCGGATAAGGTTTACGCGTCTGCAGCCTGGTTTCGACATTACTGACAACCCAGTCGGGACTCTCTTCCAGTTTTGTTTGAAGAGCCTTCGACTGCGCTTCATCCAGCAGCAACACGTCGGCATCGGTTTTCAGTCGCCCGGTCGACTCATCGAAATCGCGTCCCTGAGCCACACGCCGGCCGCCGACAGTCGCCAGCGCAGCGTCGAAACGGGCGGAACTTGCTGTTGCTAATGCCGCCTTGAGATCCCAGTAACTCCCTTTACGAAAAGCCAGCCGCTCCATCTCTCGCCTGACAAGCACACGCACTGCCACCGATTGAACACGGCCAGCAGATAATCTCGGTGCCACCTTTTTCCAGAGGAGCGGACTGAGCCTGTAGCCGTATAAGCGATCGACGACACGACGAGTTTCCTGTGCTTCCACAAGATTCTGGTCGAGTTCGCGGGTGTTACGAATCGCCTTTTGAATGGCGTCCTTGGTGATTTCTGAAAAGACCATGCGGCTGACAGGGACTTTCGGCTCCAGGAGCTTCATCAAATGCCAGCCAATGCTCTCCCCCTCGCGGTCTTCGTCGGTTGCCAGAATGAGCTCTGAACAAGTTTTCAGGGCATCCTTCAACTCTTTGACCGTCTTTTTCTTGTCTTTGGGTACAACATAAACCGGCTCGAACTGCTGGTCGATGTTGACACCCAGAGTCGCCCACTGCTCTTTTTTGAGTTCTGCGGGGACTTCGGCTGCTCCGGAAGGCAGATCACGCACATGCCCCATGCTGGCCAGGACAATATAGTCCTTCCCCAGATACTCGCCGATTTTGCGAGCTTTTGCGGGAGATTCAACGATCACCAGAGCTTTATGCTGCTTTGCTGCCACGGAGAGTACCTGATGAAGTCTGGAACCAAGTCCACATTGAACTCCCTACCTGGGAACCCCTTGCGGAAAATGACTGGTTGTCAAGAAACGCTGCTTAAGCCAGTCGTGGAACTTGTGCGGGTTATGCGGAAAGCTAGAATGCGTCCCTGTCTGCCATGCACCTAAACAGAAACAGACAAGGGAATTCGTTCCAAGGCATAAGGAATTGTTCCCGCAACTGTCAAGCGCTGACCACTGGGGTTGACGTAAAGGAAGACAAATTGCGGAATAGTTTGATTCTGAACAAATCATCACAGACACAAACCACAACTACGTTTGACTGAACATCAGGCAGAGGAAGCAAGAATGGCAGGATCGCCGTTTGATGTGTTTCGTCGCAATCAAAAAACATTCATGGTCGCAGTCACCTGCATGGCCATGTTTTCGTTCATCTTCTTCGATCAGTCGACCATGGGAAGTGGCGAACTTCCCATTACATTAGCGGTCGCCCTGATGGCTCTCATCTGCGGCGGTGGCATGTGGTTTGTCGGTGCCCAGCGCGGCAAAGGGACGGAATACGGCTTAGGTGGTGCTGCGGTTGGTGCGATCTGTGCACTCATCGGATTGACCACCGTGCGCGGCGACGTCCCTATGGTCACCACCACGCTGCGCAGCTATACCGAGAGCGACCTGCTGACAGCTCGCCGCAATCGCATGATTGCCGAACAGTTTGTCCAGACAGTCGTGGATCCTGTTTATCGACAGAAGAACGCTTCCGAGTTTCAGGATGGTTATTTCGGGTCACTCGATCCTTCGGATCTGGTGCTCAAAGATGTCTTTCTGGCCGAGGCCAGGCAGCAGAATATCGTGCTCGATGATGCTGCTGTGGACCGCTTCATTCGCCGCATTACGGATGAAAAGCTGAGTGCTGAGGATTTCCGCAAAGTCATTCGTCGCTTGAATATCGACGAAAGCCGACTGTTCGAAGTGATCAAAAGCGAGCTGACCGCAAATCTCGCAGCCCGCCTGTTGCGGCCACCAGTTGCTCGCCAGGGTGTTGTCACCACTCTCACGCCCACACCAGATCAGTATTGGGCCGAGTTTGAGAAGCTCAATCTCAAGGAAGAGCTGCGCGTCGCTGCACTCCCTGTCGTGGCTTTCGTCGGCGAACTTCCCGAACCGACCAATGCCGAACTCACTGCATTCTTCAATAAGTATAAGGACAAGTTCCCTACACCCACCGGGACACCGGGATTTCTGCAGCCTCCGAAAGTCTCTCTCGGTTCATTGGCAGCCGATTTTGAAGTCTTCGAGAATGAAGTCGTCCGCCCGACAGAAGACGAATTGCGACTCTTCTACGAGCAGAATAAGCCTCGATTCAGGGCTCGCAATCTGCCGAATGACATGCCCTCGACGGGGACTGCTCCAGCAGATGGCACCGCACCGGCCGCAGACGCAGCCAGTGCACTGAACCCTGCAAACAGCAGTAAGCCTGCCACCGAAGGCACGCCTTCCGAAAAACCTGCAGCAACTCCAGAATCCCCAGCTCCTGAGAAAAAATCGGAGCCGGAAACGAAAGCAGAGCCTGCAAAAGAGTCTCCTGCTCCTGCCGGGACAACAGAATCGACTCCTCCATCACCCACCGCCCCATCACCAACGGAACCTGTTGCCCCAGCACCGGCAAGTCCCGCAGCACCAGAAATCAAGCCCAGCCCGGAACCCGATCCTCTGGCAAGTCTGATGCAAGAGTCGGCTGCTGTACCTGTCGTTCAAGAGGGGAACACGGCACCTTCGTCAACTCCCGAGGCGGCCCCTGCAACCACGCCTGCAAAGGCTGATGCACCCGCCAAAAGTGAGGCCACACCCGCAGAGCCAGCAACTCCGGAACAACCTCCTGCCACAGGAACGGCCACCCCGCCAGCAACGAATGGCCCATCCACCTCGCCGCTGATGATTGACCCGACTCTGCCTGCAGGAACTGTGCTCGATAATCTTCCCGGGACAGTCGCCAAAGATGCGATTCAGCCCTTTGAAGATGTCCGGAATCAAATCGAAGAAATGATTCTCAAAGAACGTGCCTTCGCTGCCATGCGAGCGGCGATCAGCAACGCATCCAGCGAAATTGAAACCGCATTGCGGCTCTACCCGACTCCTGTCGAAGGCGACAAAGTTGACGAAGCCAAGCGTACTGCCGCCATGGCCGAGATCGCCACAAAAGTCAAAGAGATCGCCGGCAAGCACAAGCTCAAGTATGAAGAAACATCCCACCTCTCGGAGATGGAACTGCGTGCAAAAACCGCTGGCCATATCGGTGTCGCGCTGGAAACGACTCTGGATCGAAATCCAAACCAGCAACCAGTCCCCGTCCACACAGCGGCCTTCAAGATTGATCCTTTCCGATCTCGATTTGCGGAAGATCGCCTGGTGAACCGGGACTTCATCTACTGGGTCATCGAACGCAAGCCGTCAAGAGTACCCGAACTATCCGATGGCCCGGTCAAGGACATGGTTGTGGAAGCCTGGAAGCGAGAAAAAGCTCGTGAACTCGCTGAAAAGCGTGCCTCGGAACTCGTAAAGCTGGCCAAAGAAGGTAACAAGCCACTAGCTGATATTGTGAAGGACCAAACCATCACGGGCAAGCCAGAGTCACCCGTCATCACACTGCGCGATACCAATGCCTTCTCCTGGATGACTGTCGATTCCAGCAATCCTCAGATGAGTTTCTTCAAGGCCTTCCTCCGACCTGCTCTTTCGAATGTTACCGGAGTGACCGGAGCCGGGAATGATTTTATGAGAACGGTTTTCCAGGACCTCCAGCCTGGTCAGGTCGGTGCTGCTCTCAATCAGGATCGATCGATTGTTTATCTGGTCGAAGTCACCAAGCGAGCCGGCCTCCCCGATTCGGGACTGACTTCACTAGAAGAACTGCGTTCTGAGTATCTGGCGACATCCTTTATTCCAGAAAAATCACAGTTTAATTTGCCCACGACGTATCAATATCTGACAGAGGGTCAGAGCATGGAACTGCAGCAAAGGTGGTTTGACGAATTGCGAACGCGCTTCGACGTCAAATTCAGCGACGGCGAAGTGGAATTCATTGAAGAGTAACCTTCTAAAAGAAGGTTCTCTGGAAATGTGATTTTCCTCTGAAGGTCATTTTGCCAGGTCGGGATCAACTGTCAGTCTGATTCCTGCTTCGTATTTTGCTTCAGTCATTCTTCTGGCAGAGTGCTTTGAACTGGCCCTGAAGCCTGATCGTCTGCAATAGAGAACGAAGTCAAAATTTGAGTCTGATGCACGATTGTCATCCAGAAGGATATCACTCATGGTGACATTTGCGGAAAATCAACCCGTGTCAAAAGCGGCCTCGCAGCCAACAACTACCGGTCGACCGATGATTGAGGCCCGTGGCCTCAGCAAGTTTTACGGCCAGTTCGCAGCCGTCAGAGACGTATCGTTTTCGGTTCCTGTGGGGCAGGTCTGCGCATTTCTCGGGCCTAACGGTGCCGGTAAATCGACGACCATGAAGATGCTCACTGGCTATCTGGCACCGACCGAAGGCTCAGCATTTTTAGCTGGCCATTGCATGGAGACAGATCGTCTGGCAGCGGCTCCGCTCTTAGGTTATCTCCCGGAGAACGGGCCACTGTATCTGGAGATGACACCCGAATCGATGCTGCGTTTCGCAGGTCAGACACGCGGTATGGTCGCCTCATTACTGCAGAGTCGTCTGGAGTATGTGGCGAACCGCTGCTCATTGACCTCTGTCTGGCGAAAGCCAATTTCCAAGCTTTCCAAAGGTTATCGGCAGCGCGTCGGTATGGCTCAGGCCCTGCTCCATGATCCACAAGTTCTCATTCTTGACGAGCCGACCAGCGGTCTTGATCCCAATCAAACCCATGATGTTCGCGAACTGATTCTCAGTCTGGCCAAAACTAAAACGATCCTCCTTTCAACGCATATTCTGACGGAAGTGACAGCCGTCTGTTCTCATGTGGTGCTGATCAATGAAGGTCGGCTGGTCTTTAACGGCTCACTATCAGAAATGGTCGCAAATGCCGAAATGGAAACTCGTTTTCGCCAATTGACCGTCGGTGGACGCACCCCTTAAGGCACGTCTTTTCTGACTCTGTGAGTTGCTGACGATCAACGTCTTTCTTCGATGTCGTAGGGTCTTCAAATCGGGTGGCATCACTGAATTTTCGAATCAGGTGACTGCCCGAATTCGAGCTGAGGGAACTGGCAACTATGCTTCGGTCTCATGTCATTTTTTCCATTTTCCAGCGTAACTTCTGGAGCTATTTTTCGGGAGCCATCGGTTATCTCTTTATTATGGTCTTCGTCTCGGCTGGTGCCTGGTTCGCCTTCCGGGAGGAGTTTTTCACCTATAATCAGGCCAACCTCGCTCAACTGAATCTCTACTTTCCCCAACTGTTACTGTTCGTGGTTCCTGCCATCACCATGAGTGTCTGGTCGGAAGAACGTAAGCTCGGGACAGATGAACTTCTCTTTACCTTGCCCGTCTCGGATATCGAAGTCCTGCTTGGTAAGTATCTGGCAGTGATTGGGGTCTATTCTGTCACGTTGATTTTTTCACTGACTCACTGCCTTGTACTGCTGATGATTGGGAATCCGGATATCTGGCAACTCGCTGCCAATTATCTCGGTTTCTGGCTGGCCGGATGTGCTCTGCTCAGTGCCGGGATGCTCGCCTCTTATCTGACGAGCAGTGCGACAGTCGCCTTCATCATCGGCCTGGTGCTCTGCCTGCCTGCCGTCTTCATTATGAATGTCCCGATCCCTGCTCCGTTTTCGTCACTCTTTGGAAACGAACTTTCACTCGAAACATTCGGGATTCGATATCACTTCCAGCCGTTTGGCAACGGGATCGTCCGCTTCTCATCGCTCGTCTATTTCGGCTCATTCACCATTCTCATGCTCTACATCAACCGCGTCTTGATCGGTTATCGACACTGGTCAGGAGGCAAGAATGGTTCTGCGATGGGCTGGCAATATCTGATTCGAACCGTCTCATTGGCAGTCGCCTTGATATCTCTCAACCTGATTCTGGCGAATGCTAACTTTGCATTCGATTTTACCCAGGAAAAACTCTACACCATCAGTCCGACCACGCGTCAGACCTTGACCTCTATCAATACCGATCGGCCTGTCACAATCCAGGCATTTGTCAGTCGGCAAGTGCCACGCGAATATGCTTCTGTCCGTACTTCATTGATTGGGCTTTTGGGCCAGTACGCACAGATTGGTCGAGGGAAACTTTCCGTTCGCATTGTCGATGTTGAACCCTTCAGTGAAGCCGCCGAAGAAGCCAAGGCGTTCGGCATCGAGGCCCGCAAAGTTCAATCCGAACGTGGTGGTCGCATTCAGATGGAAGATGTCTATCTGGGTGCAGTGATCAACAGTGGTGCCAATGAAGTGGTGATCCCGTTCTTTGATGTCGCACTTCCCATTGAATACGAACTGACGCGTTCGATTCAGACGGTCTCGGAAGAGAAAAGAAAGACGGTCGGCATTCTGGAAACAGATGCCAAACTGATGGGTGGGTTCGACATGCAGTCGTTCCGCAATTCGCCCGAATGGCGGATCGTCACGGAACTCAAAAAGCAGTACAACGTCGAATCGGTTTCACCAGCTGCGGCGATCGACGACAAAAAATATGACGTCCTGATTGCAGTGCTCCCCTCATCACTTTCGACACCCGATATGGGGAACCTCGTCGATTATGTTCGCAAAGGGCGACCCACGCTCATTTTTGACGATCCGATTCCTGCGACCAATGTCGAACTGGCACCTCGCCAGCCGCGACCTCGCGCAGGAGGAATGATGGGTGGCATGTCACCTCCTGGCGAACCCAAGGCCGATGGTGGTAAAGCGACGTCTCTGGTCAACCTGCTGGGGATTCAATGGAATTATGACGAGGTCGTGTTTGACAATACGATCAAAGTCCTACACCCCGAATTCTCCGACGTCGTTCGCCCGGAAATTGTGGCGATCAGTACCAAAAGTGGCGTCAAGAACGCCTTCTCGATGACCAGCCCCGTGACCAGCGGCTTGCAGGAAGTCCTGCTGTTTTTCTCGGGCACCATTCGTAAGCGTGATAAAGCCAACGTGAAAGTCACGCCTTTGATGCAGACGGGACCCGATTCCGGATTGATTGGCTGGGCTGAACTGGTGCGGCCCGGGTTCTTTGGCGGCGGACTGCAGATTGTGGAGGATCCCCCCCGCATGAAGGATGAGTATTCCCATATCGTCGCATGCCGAATTGAGGGTGATACCGCCGCTGGCGGCCCGCCTGTGAATGTGATTTACGTGGCGGATACTGACCTGATTGCTGACTGGTTCTTCCAGGTTCGCGAACGCCGCCTGCTGAATCTTGATCTCGACAACGTGACCTTCGTGCTGAATGCCGTCGATCTGCTGGCTGATGACCAGACCTTCATCGATCTGCGCAAACGCCGTGCAAAAGCTCGGACATTAACTGCCGTCGAACGGCAGACCGCTCCCTTCGTCAAGCAACGCTCCGACGAGCAGCAAAAAGCGAACGAAGAGGCCAAGCAGGCACTCGATCAGGCCAAAGAACGCTTGAAAGCGGAAGTCGAAAAGATCCGCAAGGATGATTCGCTCGATGATATTGCGAAGCTGCAGGCGCTCTCCATTGCTCAGGAAAGCGAAACGCGGAAAGTCCAGGTCGCTGAAAGTAACATCGAACAGTTGAAACAGCAGAAGCTGGAAAAAAATCAGCGACAAACCGACCGACAGATTCGTGTGGTCGAGCAAAATTTCTTCCTGGCTGCATTTCTGCTCGCTCCGATCCCCCCCGCAATCCTCGGTCTGCTCGTATTAATGATCAGACTTCGCAACGAACAGAATGACATCACCCCCTCGCGCCGGATTAAGTCCTAAAGCATCTTTCGCAAGGGTTTATCAAAACAAAGCATCCCTCGACCTGGTTTGAGAAACTTACAGCATGAAGTTTTTCAGTTCACTCCAGGTCGAGAAACATCTGGAAGTAACAGAGGTATAGAGCCTCTCATTCCGCCAAGAAATTCAACTCGACAGCCAACTGCTGAAATCCCCATTGAAGTCAGTTTGTCTGAATAGGTCATCACTATGCGAGAAACACAGCGAACTCTAATTTTTGCCGGTGTGGCTTTAGTCGCTCTGGTGGCCGCACTTTTCGCTGGGCCATCGACTCCCAAGCCCCCCAAGGATTTTGACTCGGTCGGTAAGGAATTCTTCCCGGAATTCACTAACGCCTCGGATGCGAAATCTCTGGAGGTTGTCTCCTATGATAAGGAAACCGCCGAGGCCCGAGTTTTTGCCGTCGACTTCAAAGATGGCGTCTGGAGAATTCCATCGAGACACAACTATCCGGCTGATGGCAAAGACCGCCTCGCGAAAACCGCTGTGTCCATGTCTGGCATCAAACGTGAGAAGCTGATCAGTCGGCAGCCCTCTCAATATGGTGACTTCGATGTCATCGACCCGCTCTCCGAGGATACAACTCAACTGACCGGTCGCGGCCAGCGAATCACCCTAAAAGACGAGAATGGTAAAGTTCTGGCCTCCTATGTGATTGGTAAAGCTGTTCCCGGCCACAATGGCCAGTTTTACATTCGTCCACTCGACTCCAATGACAAGAATGTCTATGCAGCCAAGCTGAACATCAATCTCTCAACTCGATTTGCCGATTGGATTGAGCCTGACCTGCTCAAACTTGAAGCGAATAACATCAAGACCATTATTATCGATAAATACACAGTGGATGAGAACCGCGGTCGATTGATGGGCCGCGAGACGAATCAACTGACCCGAGAAAAGCCGACGGACCCCTGGGTCATGACAGGTCTTGACCCTTCCAAAGAGGAAGTGAATGAGACCGAGATGAAAAAACTGGTCGATGGCCTCGACAATCTGAAAATTGTCGGTGTCCGCCCCAAGCCAGCGAGACTCAGCCGCGATCTGAAGTTTGACAAAGGCATTGCCATCGACCCAGCCACTCAAATGGATTTACTTTCCAGTGGCTTCTTCCCTGTCAAATCGGAAGACGGAACGTCCGAGATCTACTCCAAAGAAGGTGATCTCGTGTCTATGACCGACGAGGGTGTGGTCTATGTCCTGCGGTTTGGCAATGTCTTTAACGGGACCGAAGAGGAAGTGGAATTTGGCTTCGCCAATCGAGACGAATCCAAAGATACCGACACGAAGAAGGTCGATGAGAATTCGAACGATCCCAAGGCCACCCAGCCAGCCAGTACCGATCCTTCCAAGGCGAAGAATCGGTATCTGTTTGTGATGGCACAGTTTAATCCTGAGGCCTTAGGGCCCAAGCCCACACCGCCTGTTGAACCCAAACCGTTTGTCATGCCGGAGGGTGTAAAACCTGCGGATTCCGCCACGACAGCCGATGGCCCAGCCAGTGCGACCGCTCCAGCCAATACGACCTTAAGTGCTGATGACATCGCCGCTGCCCAGAAAGCCGCCGCCGAAGCACAGGCCCGTTTTATGGAAGAGACTCGCAAGTACAAGGACGAGCTGCAGGAATGGGAAACGAAGAAAATGTTTGGCGAAAAACAGGTCAAGCAGCTCAATCAGCGTTTTGCGGATTGGTACTATGTGATCAGTTCTGACAGTTTCGACGCGTTGCAACAGGGTCGTAAAACACTCATTCAACCCAAAAAAGCTGAAGAAACCACCGGTCAACCGGCTGCACCCACCCCACCGGGAATCACACTTCCAGGGGCTCCATAAACCATCGCCTTGATTGAGATTTGTCAGCGTACTGGCAGAATCGGTCAACTTTGGCTGCTTGCGAGCAGAAAAAACTCCGTGATTCCCTGAGATGTTGTGTGCCAACCACCCACAACCGGCAGATCGAGGTCGATTGAATCCTCGCAAGCATCAACGCCAAAGAAGGTTATGACGAACTGGCAGAACTTTGCAGGTAAAAGCTGCCAGTCGAGTGATTCGCCAAAATTGAAGATAGTGCGATTGGCAGTTGTGCCGATATTTCCCCAAGTGAGGGCTGGCGTCTGATACTTGTCTGGTGCGCCCTCATTTTTGGGGGCCAAAACATGTATCGCCGGACATTCCTGCAGGCATTTGTCAGCACTTGTGCAGCACAACCGTTGCTGAGCCAGTTATCGATGGCTTCCGAGACCTCGAAGGTCAACTGGTTTACGGCACTTAAACCAGCCCATCAGCAGGCCCTTTCGAGGCAAAAACCCCTGCTGATTATCTTCGGTGCCAGCTGGTGCGGATTCTGCCATAAACTTGAGAAGGAAACCCTTGGGGAAAAACGGCTTGCGCAGTTTGTGATGCGCGAATTCGTACCCGTCAAACTCGATTTTGACAAGGACGATAAAGCGGCCAAGATTCTCGATGTCGAAGCCCTCCCGGCGACCGTCGTCATCAATACGGAAGCTGAACTTCTCGCTCGATCCACGGGATTTCATGAGCCCGACAAATACGCAGAAATTCTGCAATCAGCCATTCGTCGGCAATCAGAAATCCTGCAGGCTCGCCATACACAGACCCGTCCCTCGTGAAAAATCTTACTCAAGTCCCGTTTACTGCGATATTTCGGTCGTAGTCACCCACATCACATTTGCGGTTCGGGGCCGCTTATGGGATGATCTTGTTTGCCGTGGCAAGCAGTCCGGTTTGAGCGCAGCGTCCTGCGTTCCTGTGATCGCTTCCGGCATATCAATGGACTGCGAGAAGATATGACGAACCCGCCAAAACGCCCTTTGGCCCACGATGATGACTCCTGGGGCAAACTTGCTTCTGATTTGTTCGGTATTGAGTTCGGTGTCGACGATGAACTGGATCTGCCAGATCCTGACGAGTTGAACGAATCGATCCCCACAGCCGCAACTCTTCCTCTGGAAGAGCCCATCATTGAAACGCCCTCCATCACCGAACTGCCTGCACCGGCCTCACCGGCTCCTGCTCGGCGAAAGAAAGTGGTCGACGACGCGTTTGGAAGCGACCTGTTCGACTCCGATATCGAGGAAGAAGCCGAAGAGTTTGAAGCTGTGGCTGAGGTTCGGGAAGTGAGTCCGGCCAGACCTGCACCCCGTGCTCCTCAAAAACCAGCTGTCACCAAGGAGACAACCAGTCGCGTCGAGACCACCCATAGTGAGCTTGACGAGGACGAACTTGAAGACGCTCCTTCAACCGATGAATTCCCCATGACGATCGCCGAACAGGGTGATGACTACTGGGATGCCCTCGAAAGCTGGAACTGGGACGAACCACAAGGCAAATCCCGCGAGTCTCGCCCGAAAGATCTGCTCAAGACGCTCGAAGCCGAAGTCGCGAGGAATTCTCGCCAGGCACGTGAACTCGCAGATCCCCATGCGGCTGAGAAGAGAGGTCGCCGTTCTGCCTCCAGAGATTCCGGAGGAGAATCTGAGCGTAGTGGTCGCCCATCCTCATCGGCAGCGTCCGGAGAAAGACGTTCTGAAAGAAAGTCTGGCACTCGCGAAGGGACTCCGCATGAACGGAGACCCCGATCGGCTGAAGCTCATTCCGGGGCTGCTGATTCAAGTTCAGGAGTGCCACGATCCAAAGCCGCTCGAGACGATTCGTATCCTCCCTCCAGTCAACCACGCCAGAGACGAGTTGCTGAAGAACGACTTCCAGCAACGGAGCGTGCCGCTTATCAGTCCGCCAATGATGACGAATTTGGCTCAGGCTTGAGTGAGTCCGCAGGAACTTCTGAGCGATCTCCATCGCGCCGCCCTCCTCGACCGGTTTCACAACCACGACGACCAGTTCCCGTTGACGCTCTGGCTGAAGATGATGAACTGGACGACGTGACAGAAATCGATGACGTCGCCTTCGTCGCAGAATCTTCTGAGATTTCTGAGGAAGGTGAAGTTCGTCGTCGTCGCCGCCGTCGTCGTCGTCCAGGAAATCGGCCTGGCGAAACTTCGCGCGATCCTTTGGTCGCCGAAGAGTTTGGTACAGACAGTGATGAGCTTGAGGAGCATCTCGAAGACAGTCGCGCACTTGATCCAGATGAACCCGAGCTCGAGCTCTCGGAGCGCGAACGGCCTGCACCACGAACAGAGAAAAGCTCTGCGGACAAACCAGCGAGGGATCGTTCAAGGCGTGACCGTAGTCCGCGCAGAGCCTCAGATGAACGCACTGATCGACCAGCCAGGCCACCCCGTGCAGAATCTGCCCGTAGCGAATCGCCTCGTGTCAAAAAAGAAAGTGATCCTGTTATCGGTGATCGGGACAACGAGTTTGTTGATGAGCCCAGGCACAGGTCACGTCGGCCGGTGAGTGATGAGAACTACACTGAACGTTCTCCACGCGACCTCGAAGTTCCTCCATCGAGGCGACCGGTAGCAACGGTTTCACAAACTGTTGATGAAGCTTCGCACGATCCAGTAACTCCTGCCAACTACGACGATATCCCCACCTGGGAAGAAGCGATCGGGATGCTCGTCAAAACACCAGCATCCACTGAAGGAGATCGCTCCTCCAGGCCGCGCCGCGACGATCATCGGCGAGGTGACAGATATCGCAGTTGAATCAGGTGAACGCCGCCGAACATGGAGTCACAGTTGGACATAGGTCACAGCCGATCATAAGTCACAGCTGAATCAGAGCAGCCGCTCATCTGTTGAGCGGCTGTCTCAGATCTAATACGACCTCCAGTCGGTGAAGTTTGCTGATCAGGAACGGCGCCAGCGAGCAAAATTGGCCCGATGGTGCGGATAAATGAATCGCATCATGAGTTCTACGAGGTTCTGTTGCCTGCACAATCAAGCTCTGCGTCTTGGCAGCTATTCACATTGCCAAAAGGTCATTCAAGCCAATACCAAGGTTTCGTCTACAATCGATTTGAAATAGCTTCGCTTATCAGGATTTTTTGCTGCCAATGTCGTCTCTCGAACCGAATTCAGCTGGCACTCCTTCGCGAACTTGCCGTCTCGTTACGCTTGGCTGCAAGGTAAATCAGTACGAAACTCAACTTGTCAAAGAAGCGCTGGCCAGGCACGGATATCGCGAAGTAAATGAACACGAAATCGCCGACCTGTGCTTCGTAAACACCTGCACTGTCACAGCGAACGGTGAATCCCGATCGCGGCAAGTCGTCCGCCAGTTAGCAAAGTCGAATCCAGGGACACGGACGATTGTCGTTGGTTGTGGTGTGACGAGATCACCGGAATCGTTTCGCCAACTCCCCTCAGTGCATGAGGTCGTCACTGATCGCCGCGAATTGCCCGATGTTCTCCAGCGATATGGGGTGGTTGAATTTCCACGAGGGATCGAACGGTTTGAGGGACGCAAGCGGGCATATGTGAAAGTTCAGGATGGATGTGCTCTGCGCTGCACTTACTGCATTATTCCTCAGGTGCGTCCCCATCTGATCAGTCGCGAACCCGAAGATATCGAGCGGGAAGTTCGCCAGCTGATCGCCAATGGATATCAGGAAATCATCCTGACCGGTGTCCACATCGGTCACTACGGAGTGGATCTCAGGAGGAGAACAGCCGGTGCTCCCCGCATCAGGCTCTGGCACCTGATTGACCGCCTCGACAAGATCGCTGGTCACTGGAGAATGCGTCTATCGAGCATTGAAGCGGCTGAAATGACGGATGAATTCATCAGCTCTGTCAGTAGTGCCGAACACCTCTGTCCTCAGTTCCACCCTGCCCTGCAAAGTGGCTCGAATGCCGTGCTGTCGCGAATGAGAAGGCGCTATACCAAAGAAAAATTCATCGACATTGTCGATCAACTCAAAGAAGCTTTGCCTCACCCAGGTTTTTCCACAGATGTCATTGTCGGATTTCCCGGTGAAACCGACGAAGAGTTTGCTGAAACTCTCGACGTCTGCCAGAACGTAGGATTCACAAAAATTCATGCCTTTTCCTTCAGTGCCCGCGAAGGAACTCCAGCCGCCACATTCCCGGACCGTGTCCATGGACATGTGATCAATGCTCGGATTAAGGCTCTCGAAGATCTCGAACTCCAACTGGTGCAATCCTTTGGAGAAAATCTGAAAGGTTCCAGAATCGAGGTTATGGTCGAGTCCATTCATCCTGACCATCCTGATTTAGTCGTTGGTACCGACGAGCGTTACTGTCCCGTAATCCTCGCGGGAAATGCCTCCGATTTAGGACAATTGAGAGAAACATTGGTGATTGGCGTGCGGCAGGGTATGCTTTGGGGTCAAGGGGCAGAAGTCTTGCAAGTGTAAGAAACACCTCGACTCTACTGTCCGAGTTGGCGGTGTTCCTTGTTGTGAATTCAGGCAGAGCGAAGGTGGTTCGAATGAGTCAACCTGAGTTTCAAGCAAGTTTTTTTGACCTGCAGCCTAACGGTGATGTGCTTGTCGCCACCATTAGCCGCAAGTTATTGACTGAGGACGAAAACCTCGAACAGATGTCGCAGGAACTTCTGTCCTTAATCGATACTTTTAACTGCCGTAAACTTGTGGTCAGTCTGGAACGTGTCACCTTTGTGACCAGCGCAGCTCTCGGAAAGTTAATCACTCTTCATCGGCGTCTTCATCGTAAAGATGGCCGTATGGTCCTGGCAGCCGCCAATGGTGGAGTTGCCGATGTGCTGAAACTGAGTCGCCTGCAGGATTACTTTTTGATGGCCATCGATGTTCCTTCGGGAATCAGCCAGTTGCAGGCCACCTGACGAGTTGCAGCAACGAGGACGATCCTCGATATTCTTCCATCGAAAGATTTTCGAACGGTAGAAACAGCTCCATAAAGAAGGCGGTTGTCCTGGTGGTTCTCGAACATCGTCCGCATCCATCTTCCGGGTTATTGATTGTCATTGAAGGAATCGACGGTGCGGGGAAAGGAACCCAGACCAAACTCCTCCACGAACGTCTCAAGTCAACATCACGAGACGTTTTTACGCTGAGCTTTCCTCGCTACGAAAGCACATTCTTCGGACAGCGCGTAGCCGATTTTCTCAATGGAAGATTTGGCACTCTGGAGCAGGTTCACCCTTTTCTGGCAGCAATGCTCTATGCCGGCGATCGCTTCGAGAGTCGTGATCTTCTCCAATCCGCATTGAACGAAGGCAAGATTGTACTTTGCGATCGATACATTCCTTCGAATCTGGCTCATCAACTCACCAAGGCCCAGCCCGAGTTGCGAGCGGAAATGCAGCAGTGGATTGAGCACGTCGAGTATCATCTCTATCAAATGCCCAGGCCCGATCTGGTGGTGCTTCTGGATACCACTGCGGAAACTGCGACAACACTGATTGATCGCAAGCAGGCGCGGGATTACACGACATCGAAGGCCGATCTTCATGAGGCCGATCAGCATTATCTGGAACGCGTACTGATTGAATATCGAAATCTGGCAGCGAATAACCCACTCTGGCATGTCGTCCCCTGCCTCCAGAATTCGATTCTCCGTTCGCAGACAGAAATCGCTGAGGAAATCTACACGTTCGTAGAATCCTTCATCTCCAGGCGGATTTAATCTGGTTTTGAGTTCGAGCCCGCTGAAGCCAAAACTGGAACCATCGTCGGCATATCATATTGAACCTGTATGCCTGCTGAGTGAACGAAAGGAAGGTGGCGAGTTCATGGACGAGTTGGAAGCATCGATGGCTGCAGCGTCATCCACTTTCGTTCCACTGTCAGGATTGGCGACCAACTCCCCACGAGAGGTTTCTGACGTCACTGATTTTGTCAGTCTTGTGGAATCCCGAAAGCATTGGATTCAGCACGTGTTGCGCCCCTGGTGCCGCTTTGCCCCTATTGCCGAACTTCGGCTTGCCGCCTTGAATTGGGTTGATCTCGCCGGGCAGATCTCGCCAGATGCCACCTTATGGCCCTGGGCCTGGGAGCGTTTTGAAGGGGTGATACATACGGAGCTTGGCTTTGATGAATCTCGCCAGTGGAAAGTTTCGCTTGGTAATGGGTGCGAAATTTCGGGCTATATCAATGGTCGATTGAGCCGTGGTGAGCAAATCGTACTGGTCTACCGCGACTCTCACTCAGAGCAATTAACAACCACTTCGCCGATCGGTCTCGATGAGATTTCTTCAATCAGGCCGCTCGAACCCAGCCCACGCAGCGAGTAAATCACATCACTCGAAAGAATAGAAATCCGCCTGTCGACGCACATGTGATGTGAACCGGACATTTCAGGCTATTCTTCAATCAGCTTGACGTCACTCCGAGATGGCATGTTCGCAGGAAGTGGTGTTTCCGGGGAGAGCTTCAACCGATCCTCAGGAATAGCGACTTCGATGACCTCAGTATGTGCTTCCTGCTGATGAACCACGGGATCGGCTGGCCCCATGGTGACGCGGAACTTCTCGCTGGCCAGTGAGAGTTCATCCCCCGGCAAAAGTGCTCCCCTGACAACCCGTTGCCCATTGACCTTCGTGCCATTCGTACTTCCCAGATCGCGGATGAACAGCAATCCGTCAGTCCGGACAATAAGACAGTGCAGCTTGGAAATACTGCTTTTATCAATAAAGACATCGCACAGATCTTCCTGACGGCCGATCAGCGTAATGTCTCGCGTGATAGGAATCACAGGGCCACCTTTCAGTGGCGTCAATTCTGCCTTCATAAACTCGTCTCGCTGTAAGGATGCACCCCACTTAATCTTGCCATCCGCCGGGAAGCGATGTCAATCTCCTCCATCGCAACCTCTCGATCAATCAGAAGAACGGTTGCCTGCCGTCTGGAATGAATCGATCGTTCGTTCCGTAAACTCTTGAGATAGCTGCAATCGCCTGCTGCAAGACGATTCTGCCGAATTTCCACGTCATGCCTGCAGTGAAGAAGCACGTTGAGAATGATCCGATTCTTCAAACGGGCTCTTTACCAGTATCTCCGCAGGAAAAATTGCTCTTCAAGGAGGTGCTGCTGTTCGCATCGCTCTCTCCGGAAGATGGACGCTCGTTCTCAGCCAACTGATTCTCGGCATCGGCCGGCAATCCTGCCAGGACTGGCTGATCGATCGAACCCATCGAAGGCTGAACAGATAATGGTCGGAACGTGGGTTCAACCACACCCGAACTCATTTTTGGTACGGTCGCAAGAATCAAGAGGCTCGCTCCCCGGGCGGCTGTCGAAGCTGCAAATACCCAAAGGTATGCCTCAATGGTGACATCCATTGATCGCAGCATGAACGTCCCGATCAAAGAGCCTGCCAGCAAAGCCGCATTATTCGCCACGTTGTAAATCGTCAGCGTCCCGGTTCGTTCATGTTCGGGAATCGCCTCCAGAAACAGCAACGTCACAGCCAGTTCGTAAGCGGCCCAGGCCGTTCCAGCCAGGATCTGCACCAGAACGAGCCAGCCATAATTAAAACTGACATCCCAGGCAGCCGCGAGCGGTGTAATGCAAATGGCACCAATCCATAAGAGTTGCTGGGCACCCACTTTTTTGGCCAGCCGCCCCCAGTAGGGCAAAGTTAAAAACTTGGCCACAAATGAGGTCCCGATCAATATCACATACTCAATGTAGGTCAGCTTCAATCCTTTAAGCATATAGGGCACAAAGAACGGCCCCGAAATACAGACGCCCACCTGCATACAGACCACGAACAACAACAGCCGCCCTGCCCTTCCCTGACCGAAACTCATGGCTCTTTGCATGAATGGCAGATCATCGACCAGTCGCACAGGCTGGGGCTCACTCTTACGAGAGAGGCAGAATGCCGAAATCACCCGGCTGATCCCCGCGATCAGAAACAGCAGCACATAAGCTCTGGTCGGCGCAGAGGAGGATGTGCCCGCCTGAAGGATAAACCCTCCTGCCAGAAATCCCGCCAGCGTCATCGCCTGGCTGAAACGTGCCCGCTTCGCAAAAAAATGAGGACGTACAGACTTAGGAACAACGGCCCCCATCCATGTATTCCATGCCGGGCCTGTCGCCAGACTGGTAGCCCAATAAACTGATGTGATGAAGAGCGCCTGCCACTGAGAAATCGCTCCATACGTCGCCGCAACGATCAAAGGAATAAAGCACGCTGCCTGAATCGAAGCATTGAGCATGACCCACAACTTGTTCGACTTCAGAATTCGAATCGCTGCTGGTGAAATCAATTGCAGCACGCTCCCTAAAAACACGGGAACGCTCGCAATCAAGCCTGCAAAGACATCGCCCAATCCAGCCGCCAGGACGAAAGCAGGAACATACGTCTCGCCGATTCCAACCATTACTCCGTAGGAAGCGCCATCACCCATACTCGCAGCCAGATCACGACGGACAGGCTGTCTGTCTGACGAGACGTTCTCCACCAGTGACACAGGACGATTCGCGGTCGCGGCGATCATGTCGGCAGGCTTAGCCAAATCGTCGGGGAGGCATCGGTGAAAAACCGAATCGCAACTTTGGTGGAAACAGACCCCGACGCCACCAGACAGCGTTCTATCACATCCCCCGGAATCGGAAAAGTTACCCACACTGGCCAGATTTACGGCTGATGCATTTCCACGGGCAGAAAGCGACAAAAACCATATCGACTTAAACACTGGTTGATGCGATCGATCCGTTCAGCCAGAACTTCGCCTGCCAGAACTCCACAAATGAGACTGCCAATAACGAGCACCGCCACCTCTGAAACAGCGCGGGGCAGCCCCAGATCTTTCGCATCGACGTAAATCTCATCGACGCTGCAATACTCGCCAAACTTCTGTCCCGAATAGTGAAACTCGGCTCCGCAAAAATCGGGGCTCCACTCGTAGTCAAACGGACCAAAGACACGCCCGCGATGTCGAATCCAGATGCGATTATCGTCGATCATCAGTGCGTGTCGCTGGCTCATGGAACCACCCCGCCCTCGCAGACTTCATCAGTTTCTAATCACCCGTCAGTCTAACGTGATCCGCAGCTCGCGCTCAGGGACTTATCGGCTGGACCATCGTGATGCATGGCGACCGCAGCATCGCCCTTGATCAACAGAGGCATCGCCTGCATTCAATCAACGCAAATGCTCCTGGTTGATTCGTACGAAATTGGGATCAATCGAGGAAGTCCAGTTTGACGACCGCCAGTTCTTTCACGTCAGAATCGTCGTCCTGGCTGGGGAATCTCACCCGTCATTGCTGAAGCATCACCTGCTTTTCGGGGTGATCACCTGCTCTCAAACGGCACTTTCGCACCAGCGGCTGAAATTCGTCGGCTTGATTGTCAGTCTCAAGGAACCGTTAGCCCACTTTTTTGCTGGCGAATTCCTCGATTCGTACCAAAGAAACTGGCTGTCGACGTGGGGATGGCAGAAGCAGGATGACCATAATACCGATACTCGCCAATCCCATGATCAGCCAATGCATTGGAGAGCTGATGCGACCTGACAGCAGTGTGAGCGCCACCATCAGCAGGACGATTCCAACAGCACCCATTTTTACTCTGAAACTGACTCCCCGGTCACGCTCCCATTTTCGCAAAAGCGGCCCCGAAAAGCGGTGCTGATGCAAGCGAAGGTACAGTTCGGGAGATGACCGGTAGAACAAGAAACTGGCCAGAATGAGAAAAGGAGTCGTCGGCAACACAGGAAGAAACACACCTGCAATTGCTAAACCGATACAACTGACTCCACCCACCTGAAAAACAATTCTCCGTATCCCGGAAGCAACCACCATCGGATGCCTGATTTCTGCACAGATACCAACAACATCCCCAGCCTCGTTCTCCTCTTGATCCACCAGAAACGGGCGAGCCTCCAATTCACCGCAGGATGTTCCGTCATCAGCAGGTGATGGTGGGCACAACACAGTCGACATCCCGCTTTCGGCATTCTTGGGAACTGTCCACATGAGTGCTGCCTTCACGCTGAAACTGGAAACTCGCGTCACAATTGATTTTAGAACCACACTGCCATTTTTCACGATGCCGAAGTCGTTTTATTGGCTGTGAGAAGTCACGAAAGTGCTTGCCATCGCGTAAACATCAACTTCTCTTGGCGGGGCCGTGGGACGTTGAGCGCCAGCCGAGGTTACGAGTCAGCCTCAACTCGCATCCCACAATGGATTCTCCCATCGCGTAAAATGCAGACAATTCAACTGGAAATGCTAATCAGCAAACTTTCTCTCGACCTGTCAGAAATTGAACTCCTGAGAATTATTGGCTGCAATTTGTGTTTTCACCGATTTTCAGGTATCTCCCTGAGACATGCCTGACTTACAGATTTCCACCGCTGTAGAAGTATTGCGAGAAACTTTTTCCGAATTCCGCCGAGTCACAGCAAAAAAATCATAATAATTTCTTGATGACGACCACGACTCAGACTTGCTCATTGACCCAGCATGATTATAGTGACCGCGCTCGGAAGACCGAACTGTGATTGTGTATGGCTGGTGACCGACTTTGATGTTCTCTCGAAAATTCTCAATTTTCGGCCAACAGATGAGCCTTGACATCGACGGTCTGCTCGAATACCAGTGGCAGGAAATCTTCCGACCTGCGATACGACGATCATTTGTTATTAACATCACAATGTGACTCAAAACTCGTCAGATCGGACTTTGAGTCAATACAGGAACGACACCAATAGGATTGAGGTTCGTATTCATGAGCTTGGCAGTATTGGCAGTCTCGCCAGACACGTTGAATCCTCTGTTCGCAGCCTCGTGGACTTCGGAATTCGATCTTCCCTTCATCACCTCGCCCGTCTGCGCTCGCGATGAAGACGAGGATGAGGATGAAGACATAGATGACGAAGAAGACGACGAGGATGATGAATTCGACGATGAAGACGTCGATGACCTCGACGATGACGATCTCGATGACTTCGATGACGAAGAAGACTTCGATGACGAATACGACGACGATGATTTTGATGATGACGATGACGACGATGACGACGACGATGATGATCTCGACGACGATGATGATGACTACTAATCATCGAACTCTCAGCGAATGCTGAATCCTGCGATGAGATTGAACACAGCGCTGGAATGGTGATTCAGCCTGCTGAAGTTGAGCAGACTGGGCCTCACTCATACGATTGACTGTGACCGCTTTTGACCGCTGCGAACCGATAGTTTTCGAGTTGGAACATTTCCTTCGCGCAGCATCTGAAATCAAGATTTGATATTTTCTCAGGGAGAGTCTGCCGTTTTGCAGGCTCTCCCTGAGTTTGTTATTCCACCTTCTTTGCTCTACTCGTTAATGGCTCACGTGGCATTTCATGCGCCTGTTGAGCCGAACTCATCCGGAAATCGAGATGTCCGAACTGAAATCACGCATTGACCAGGCCACTGCCAAAATCTCCCAGCTCTGGCAAGGTGAACCTGCCGTAGGCATGATTCTGGGAACTGGTCTGGGTGGCCTGGCGGAACAAATCGAGCAGGATATCGCTATTCCTTACAGCGACATTCCTCACTTCCCTACCTCGACAGTGAAATCTCATGCGGGTCGGCTGGTTTGCGGACGCCTGCGCGGCATTCCTATCGTCGCCATGGAAGGTCGATTTCACTACTACGAAGGGTATTCTCTCGAACAAGTCACCTTTCCAGTGCGTGTCATGAAGGCCATGGGAGTGAAAACACTCCTTGTGACCAACGCTGCCGGCGGCATCAATCCACAGTTGGATCTCTCGGATGTGCTGATTATCGAAGATCACATCAATCTCATGCCCGAAAACCCCTTGCGTGGCCCTAACGATGAAGAATTGGGCCCTCGTTTTCCTGACATGAGCCACCCCTATGACTGCCAGCACATGGAAGTCGCCCGCCAGGTGGCATTGGAACTTGGCATACATTGCCCCAAAGGTGTGTTTGTCGCAGTCAGCGGGCCAAATCTCGAGACCCGTGCTGAATACCGCATGCTGAAGCTCATGGGAGCCGATGTCGTGGGGATGTCGACAGTTCCCGAAGTCCTCGTCGCAGTCCATGCGGGCTTACGCGTTCTCGGCTTCTCTGTCGTGACAGATCTCTGCCTGCCCGATGCGCTCGAACCGGTGGAACTGAATAAAATTCTGGAAGTGGCTGCACGTGGCGGTGCTAAACTGGCCCGCCTCATCCCCGAGATTCTGCCGCGTATCGCCCTCTAGCCACAGCACTTCAGGAGACCTTTTGACATGATCCTCGATCTCTTTCGGCTGGATCACAAGGTCGCTTTGATCACGGGTGGTTCCAGAGGGCTGGGAGCGGCCATCTCTTTAGCATTGGCAGAAGCGGGTGCAGATATCGTCTGTGTCTCAAGAACCTCACCCACACAGGCACACATTGAAAAAATCCTCTCTCTGGGCCGACGTTTCCACTTCCTCCCGTGCGATCTCAGTGATCGGGCAAACCGTACTGGTCTTGTAGAAAAAGCCAGATTGATTGCGGGATCAATCGATATCCTCGTCAACAACGCGGGTTTAACAGCCCGCTTTCCTCCTGAGGAGTATCCTCTTACTCACCTGCAGACCATGCTGGCGGTTCATATTGAAGCCGCTTTCGATCTCGCCCAACAGGTCGCCCCATCGATGATCCAGCGAGGCTCTGGAAAAATCATTAATGTTGGTTCGGTAATGAGCCATCAGGGTGGCTGGCAGATCCCCGCTTATGCCATCGCCAAGCATGGGTTGGCCGGATTGACAAAATCACTCTGCAACTCGTGGGCAGCTCAAGGGATCAACGTCAACTGCATCTGTCCGGGCTATATGCTCACTGAACTCTCGGGCTCATTAGTCAACGATCCTGTTCGAGGCCCGCAGATTCTCAGCCGTATCCCTGCAGGGCGCTGGGCACAACCCGAGGAACTGGGTGGTTTGTGCGTTTTTCTGGCCTCCAGTGCATCCAACTACATGCATGGCAGTATCATCGATATCGATGGCGGCTGGCTGGCACGCTGAGCAGGCGGCTGGTCTTAAAACAACCCCTGATTATCAGGTCGACTCCACATTGAGCTTCGGATCCACTGCCAGAAGTTGTTTTCCAGACACTGGCGCCCTTGATTACGAACTCAAATCGAGAAGACGTCAGAATTGGAACAGAACTCTTCTCTGACTATGCTCAAGAGATGGTGAATACTTCTGCCGAAGCTCAACTTTAAACCCCGAATCTTTATCTCAGGAGGGATACAAACCCATGTGGTCACCAAGAATTCTGCTCGCAACGACCCTATGCCTGATAACCTCATTTTCGAACGCTATTTGCGTCGCGGAAATCCGTTCGAAAGAGATCGAATATCAGGCCGGCACCGTGAAATCGAAAGGGACACTCTTCTGGAATGATGAGATTCAGGGACGCCGCCCGGGAGTCCTTGTCGTTCATGAATGGTGGGGATTAGACGACTATGCCAAAAATCGCGCTCAAAAACTGGCAGAGGCAGGTTACGTTGCTTTTGCATGCGACATGTATGGCGAAGGCAAGACCACTCAGCACCCCAAAGATGCCGGGACCATGGCAACCAGTGTACGTTCCAATCAACAGGAATGGCTGGCCCGCGCAAATGCTGCCCTGGATGTCTTGAAGAAAGACGAGCACGTGAATCCCGAGCATCTGGTGGCGATTGGCTACTGTTTTGGAGGATCGACAGTTCTTCAACTCGCCCTAAAGGGTAGCGACCTGGATGCCGTTGTCTCGTATCACGGGGCACTCCCTAAAGTCACGCCTGAAGAAGCTGGCCAGGTCAAAGCAAAAGTTCTCGTCTTTCATGGAGCTGATGACGCTTTTATTCCCAAAGACGTCGTCGAGCAGTTCCAGACAGCATTTAAAGGTTCCGACAATCAACTCACGTTTGTTTCCTTCCCGGGGGTTCGTCATAGCTTCACTGTCCCCGATGCCGGCAAACATGGGATCGAAGGCATGAAGTACGATGAACAGGCGGACAAAACCTCCTGGCAGGCCACTCTCGATCTGTTGAGCAAACTGAGCAAGTAATTGACGACACGGATTCGAAATGCTTTCCTGAAAGTGGATAGCAGACTCCTCGATCACCAGAAGATAAAAGGCCCGGAAGTTTGTAGTAACTTCCGGGCCTGCTTTATTCTGTCACATAGTCATTTGATCAGCCGGTCACATCCTGTAGAACCGATTCTGTCACATAAATGGGAAGAAAAGGTTGATAATGTACGGCCAATGCGATGGCATCACTGGGCCTGCTATCAATCTCAATCAGTTCCCCCTGTTGACGGATGCGAATCGAGGCATAGTAAGTGTGATCCTCCAGATGATTGATCACCACATCCTGCACTTCAGCCCCCAATTGCTCGGCAATATTCTTCAGTAGATCATGAGTGAGTGGTCTGGGCGGTACATCGCCTCGCACACGCCGGTCGATGCTGGTCGCTTCAAAGAGACCTATCAGAATCGGGAAGGCTCGCGAGCCATCGACTTCCTTCAGATAAATGACCTGCTGATCATTGATCTCGCTGATGATGATCCGCACAAGTTCCATCTGGACAAGCACAGCCTTCTCCCTCACTCAAACATCTGCCATTCGCTTCGATCGTATATTCTCACAGGATCCCTGCCAAAAACAACCTTGCCCGGTCAGCAAATGAAATTGCTAACCGGGCAAGCGATAATTCATGGTTTTTCCAACAGCCGCAAAGCTGTCAGATTATCTCTAGTGGCCAGCAAGCATGTCGGCCATCTGCTTCGCCAACTCCGGGCCCACGGTCTGCACGATTTCGCGGGCTTTGCTCAGAGCAGTTTCGGCATCGCTATAGGTTGTCAGGAAGCTCAGTGCCGCAGCTACAGCCACGGCAGATGACGAACCACTCGTGGCAACGCTCACTGCGGGCTTACGGCCGGGCTTGGCTCCGGTCTTTTTCTTGGCAACCTTCTTGGTTCGCTTTGGTACTGGCTTGCCATCGGCAGCCAACATCGACTTTCGAACCTGACCAATGGCGGCAGCAGGATTACTACCCCATTCCCAACCGTCGTACTGCGACTCAATACTGCTCTTCACCTGAGCGTTGGTGGCCTTTTCCGGCCCACCCAAGGCAATGATGGTTTCACGATAGAGTGCAGACTTGTTGATCGAACTGTCAAACTTTGCCTTAGCCATGAGAATCTCCTGAGAAGCAACTGCTCACATTTTTTGCGAGTCAGCACTAGAACATATTGACTGGAAATATCCCTCAGAATGCTGCCACAACC